>NZ_JBEZDL010000026.1:33755-143517 GCF_040648295.1 Amycolatopsis sp. NPDC049159 | reverse complement strand
CCGTGGGCAACACCCAGCTCGCGAGCGGCAACGGCCGGACCGTGCTGCTCGTGCTCGCGATCCTCGCGACGGCGTCGGAGTTCAACTGGGGTCAGGCGGCGTTGAACGTGTCCGGGTCGGGGCCGGTGCGCTCCCCGCGGTCCAGCGGGTTCAGCGACTCGACCTCCTCCTCCGTGAGGGTGAACCCGAACAGGTCGAAGTTCTCCTCGATCCGCGACGGCGTCACCGACTTCGGGATCACGACGTTGCCCAGCTGCAGGTGCCAGCGCAGCACGATCTGCGCGGGCGTCCGGCTGTGCTTGACCGCCAGCTCCGCCACGACCGGGTCACCCAGCAGGCTGCCGCCCTTGGCGAGCGGGCTCCACGCCTCCGTCGCGATGCCGTGCTTCGCGTCGAACTCGCGGACCTCCTGCTGCTGCAGGTACGGGTGCAGTTCGATCTGGTTGACCGCCGGCACGACGTCGGAAGCGTCCATCAGCCGCTCGAGGTGCGCGGGCTGGAAGTTGGACACGCCGATCGCGCGGACGCGGCCGTCGGCGTAGAGCTTCTCGAACGCCTTCCACGTGTCCAGGTACTTGTCCCGCTGCGGCGTCGGCCAGTGGATCAGGTACAGGTCGAGCTGCTCCAGGCCGAGCTTGGCCATGCTCTCGTCGAACGCCTTGAGCGTCGAGTCGTAGCCCTGGGCGGAGTTCCACAGCTTGGTGGTGACGAAGAGCTCGTCGCGGGGCACGTCCGACTCGGCGAGGGCCTGGCCGACGCCCTTTTCGTTGCCGTAGACGGTGGCGGTGTCGATGCTGCGGTAGCCCGCGTCGAGAGCGGCCTTCACGGCGGTGGCGGTCTCGTCGTCCGGGACCTTGAACACGCCGTAGCCGAGCTGCGGCATCCGCACGCCGTTGTTGAGTTCGATCACGGGCACGCTGGTCACGAGGGTTCCTTTCGGTGGGTGGTTCATCGGGCGAGTACCCGTTCCCCGGCTGCGAAACTAGCCGGGGAACGGCGGTCGAGCAGGCCGGAGACGAGCGCCACGGCGAGGCCCGCCGCGGCGAGCGCCGCGCCGATCCAGTTGGGGGCGGTGTAGCCGAGGCCGGACTCGATGGCCCGGCCGCCGAGCCACGCGCCGCCCGCGTTGCCGAGGTTGAACGCGGCGATGTTCGCCGCCGAGGCCAGCGCCGGGGCGCCCTCGGCCTTGGCCATCACGCGGGCCTGCAGTGGCGGCACGGTCGCGAAGCCGGCCGCGCCGAACAGCGCGATGGTGATCGCCGCGGGCACCTTGGCGTGCGCGGTGAAGACGAACGCGACCAGCACGATCGCCAGTGCCGCGAGGATCACGTAGAGGCTCGGCATGAGCTTGCGGTCCGCCGCCCGGCCGCCCAGCAGGTTGCCGGCGAAGAGGCCGCCGCCGAACAGCACGAGCAGCCAGGTCACGGCCCCGCTGGAAAAGCCGGCGACCTCGGTCATCATCGGCGCGATGTAGGTGAAGGACGCGAACACCCCGGCGAAGCCGAGCGCGGTCATCACCAGCGCGAGCCACACCTGCGGGCGGCGGAACACGGCGAGCTCGCCGCGCAGGCCCGCCCCCGGGTCCGGCTTCTGGTGCGGCACCAGCGCGAGGATGCCGATGGCACCGAGCACGCCCAGGACGCTGACCACCCAGAACGTCGAGCGCCAGCCGAAGGCCTGGCCGAGCGCGGTGCCGGCGGGCACGCCGAGGACGTTGGCCACGGTCAGCCCGGTGAACATCAGCGCGATCGCGCTGGCCTGCTTCGCCGGGGCGACCAGTGAAGCGGCGACGACCGAGCCGACGCCGAAGAACGCGCCGTGCGAGAGGGCTGCGACGACCCGGCCGGTCATCAGCAGGCCGTAGCTCGGGGCGAGCGCCGAGAGCACGTTGCCCGCGATGAACAGCCCCATCAGGGCGACCAGCACGGTCTTGCGCGGCACCCGCGAGGCCAGCGCGGTGAGCACGGGCGCGCCGACGACGACGCCGAGCGCGTAGCCCGAGATGAGCAGGCCTGCGGACGGGATCGAGACACCGAAGTCGCCCGCGACCTCGGGCAGCAGACCCATGATCACGAACTCGGTGGTGCCGATCCCGAAAGCGCTGATCGCCAGTGCGAGCAGAGCGGCGGGCATGGACTTCCTTCTTCCCGGGGTAGACTGTTGTGGGCGTTGGCAACTACGAGCGTCCGAGATAGTTGCAGACGCCGTATATTGCACGAGCTCGATAGTGCAGCGTGCAAACGTGTACGCGCAAGCCGGGGAGAGGTGAACCGTGTCACTGGACGACGACGCCGTGGCGGCACGCGCGCAGGGCTGGCGCACGCTCGCCGCGCTCCACGCGCGGATCGAGGACAAGCTGCAGCGCGCGCTCGAGCGCGACCACGAGCTGTCGGTGAGCGAGTACACCGTGCTCGACGTGCTGGCCCGCCAGGACGGCTTCCACCTGCGGATGAACCAGCTCGCCAACGCCGTGGTGCTCAGCCAGTCGGCGACGACGCGGCTGGTGACCCGGCTGGAGGGCCGCGGTCTGCTGGCCCGCTACCTCTGCGCGGACGACCGCCGCGGCATCTACACGGAGGTGACGCCGGCGGGGCAGGCCCTGCTGACGGCGGCCCGCCCGACCCACGACACGGCCCTGGCGGAAGCGCTCGCCGAGGCCGAAACCTTGCCGGAACTTTCACCGCTGGTCGGGGCGCTGGGCACGCTTTCCTTCCCGGCTGTGCCTTCGGCCTGACGCAAGCTTGCGAAAGTCTTCCGAAACTCCCGCTGAGCGGCACATTCCCGATCGGCCGTGCGATTGCGGCGGCCACCCGCCCGAACCCCTGCTCCATCCGTGGGACACTTTCGCTCGCCGCGTTCGATAGTTTCGCTGGTCAGCACGGTTTGTCCGGCTTCCGGCCGTTCCCGTCAGCCGTTGACCGGACCGTTTGCGCCGCCCTAATTTGTTGTCCCACCAGACGAACTGGGGTGGTGTCGGCGTGGACTCCTCCTTCTCGCTCAAACCGGTGCGCCCGGCCGACCAGGCCGCCGTCCGGCGGAGCAACCTTTCGCTGGTGCTGCGGCACCTGCGGGACGCGGGTCCCCGGTCGCGGGCGGGGATCGCCGCGGACACCGGGCTGAACAAGGGAACCGTGTCCAGCCTCGTCGCCGAACTCGCCGAACGCGGGCTGGTCCGGGAAGGCGACCGCGAGCGCGCCGGCGCGGTGGGGCGCCCGGGCACGATCGTCGAACTCGACGGCCGCGGCGTCGGCGGGATCGGCGTGGAGATCAACGTCGACTACCTGACCGCGCTCGCCCTCGACCTCACCGGCGCCGTCCTGTTCGAGCAGCGCGTCGCGCTCGACGTACCCGCGTTCCCCGTCGAGAAGGTCCTCGACGCCGGTGCGGAGCTGACCGCGCGGGCGCTGCGGGAGTTCCGGCGGCTCGGGGTCATGCCCGCCGGCGTCACCGTCGGCATCCCGGCGCTGGTCGACGTCGCGAGCGGCACCGTCGCCTTCGCGCCCAACCTGCACTGGACCGACGTCCGGGTGGTCCGCGGCATCACCGAGCGGCTGACCCGGCGGCTCGGCCCGCCGTCGTACCCGATCCGCACGGCCAACGACGCGAACCTCGGCGCGCTCGGCGAATACGCCATGGGCAGCGTCGCCGGCACCGCCGACCTGGTCTACCTGACCGGCGAGATCGGCGTCGGCGGCGGGGTGATCGCCGGGGGACGGCTGCTCGGCGGCGCCGAAGGGTTCTCCGGCGAGATCGGTCACATCCAGCTCGACCCGGCCGGCCGGATCTGCGGCTGCGGGCGCCGCGGCTGCTGGGAAACGCTCGTCGGGCTCGCCGGGATGCTGCGGCTCGCCGCGTCGCCGGGCGACCCGGTGCACGACCCGTCGCTGGACCTCGAACAGCGGCTCGACCTGATCCGCCGCCGCGCCGAGCTGAAGGACAAGCGGACGCTCGACGCGCTCGCGCAGGTCGGCACCGGGCTCGGCGTCGGCGCCGCGGTGCTGGTCAACGTGTTCAACCCGCGCGTGGTGCTGCTGGGCGGCTACTTCGCGCAGCTGGGCCCGTACCTGCTCGGCCCGATGCTGGCCGAGCTCGAAACCCGCGTGATCGCCCCGGGCATCGGGGGCTGCCGCGTCGAGCTGTCCTGGCTCGGGTTCTCCGCGGCTTCGCGAGGCGGCGCGCACGTGGCGCTGCAGGCGGTGTTCGACGACCCGGCGCTGGTGCCGGTCCGCGCGGAACGGGAGAGCGGATGAGCGTGCTGCCCCCGACCGGGTGGAAACACTTGATCGAGTCCGGCGATGTAGATCGGGTGGGCGCCCGCGCGCCGGGCGGCGAATCGCCGGGGCGCGGGCTGATGTGCCGAACAGGTGGAGGAACTTATGGGGAAGATCGGTGTCTGGCTGATCGGTGCCCGCGGCTCGGTGGCCACGACCGCCGTCGCCGGGGCCGCCGCCATGCGCGCGGGACTGGCCGCGCGCACGGGCTGCGTGACCGAGCTGCCGGACTTCGCCGGGGCTGAACTGCCCGGCTTGGGGGACCTGGTCTTCGGGGGCCACGACGTCGTCGACACGCCCTTGGTCAAGCGGGCCGAGCACCTGGCCGCGGCGGGCGTGCTGCCGTCGGCGCTGCCCGGCGCGGTGAGCGCGGAACTGGAGGCGGCGGAGGCCCGGCTGCGCCCGGCGCCGTCCGAAGGCGGGCAGGCCGCGGCCGAGCGGATCGTCGCGGACCTGACCGAGTTCCGGGAGGGTCTGGACCACGTCGTCGTGGTCAACGTCTCCTCCACCGAGCCACCGTGCGCGCCGCACCCGGCGCACGCGTCCCTCGCCGCGCTGGAGGGTGCGCTGGACACCCTGCCGCCGAGCGCGCTGTACGCCTACGCAGCCTTCCGCGCCGGCTGTGGCTTTGTCGACTTCACCCCGTCCACCGGCGCGCGCCTGCCTGCGCTCGACGAGCTGGCCCGTTCGACGGGGCAGCCGTACGCCGGCCGCGACGGCAAGACCGGCGAGACGCTGCTGCGGTCGGTGCTCGCGCCGATGTTCGCCCAGCGCGCGCTGAACGTCCTGTCCTGGTCGGGCACGAACCTGCTGGGCGGCGGGGACGGCGCCACACTGGCCGACCCCGGTGCGGCGGCGAGCAAGAACGCGTCCAAGCAGCAAGTGCTTTCGCAGAACCTCGGGCGCGAGGTCGACGGCGAGGTGCACATCGACTACGTCCCGGCGCTCGGCGACTGGAAGACGGCGTGGGACCACGTGCTGTTCGAAGGCTTCCTCGGTGCGCGCATGACGTTGCAGCTCACCTGGCAGGGCTGCGACTCGGCGCTCGCCGCGCCGCTGGTGCTCGACCTCGCCCGGCTGACCGGCAAGGCCTGCCGTGACGGCGTCGCCGGCCCGGTGGCCGAGTTCGGGTTCTTCTTCAAGGATCCCGCCGGGGACGGCCCGCACGACCTGGCGTCGCAGTACGCGGCCCTGCGTGAGTGGGCGCACCGGTGAAGGCCTTCGTCGAACTCGTCCGCGCGCCCGCGGCGCTGACCGTGCCCGGGGACGCCGTCGCCGGGGCCGCCGCGGCCGGCTGGCCCTTCGGCCGCCGCACGCCGGCGCTGACCGGCGCGTCCGTCTGCATCTACTGGGCGGGCATGGCGCTCAACGACTACGCCGACCGGCACCTGGACGCCATGGAACGGCCCGAGCGGCCGATCCCGTCCGGCCGGATCAAGCCCGGCACCGCGCTCGGCGTGGCCACCGGCCTGACCGCGGGCGGGCTGGGCATCGCGGCCGCCGCCGGCGGGAAGCGGGCGCTGCGCGTCGCGCTGCCACTGGCCGCGACCGTGTGGGCGTACGACTTCGTGCTCAAGGAGACCGCGCTCGGCCCGGCCGCGATGGCCGCCGCCCGCGCGCTCGACGTCCTGCTCGGGGCGGGCGGGGCCAAGCCCGCGCTGTCGGCGGCGTTGACGGTGGGGGCGCACACCTACGCCGTGACAACGCTGTCGAGGTCGGAGGTCCACGGCGCGAAGCCCGCGCTGCCCGCGGCCACCCTGGCCGCCACCGCCGGGGTCCGCGTCGCCGCCGGGCGCGTCGGGCCGCTGGCTTCGGCGCTGCTCGGGACGTACGCGCTGACCACCGGGCGGGCGCAGTACGACGCCGTGCGCGACCCGGCCGCCCCGAAGATCCGCCGCGCGGTCGGGGCCGGGATCCACGGCATGATCCCGTTGCAGGCCGGGCTGATCGCGCGCACCGGGGCGTGGCGCTCGGCGCTGGCCGTCGCCGCCGCGTTCCCGATCGCGCGGGCGCTGAGCCGAAAGGTGTCGCCGACATGAGGTTCGGGTACGGCACCAACGGCTTCGCCAACCACCGCCTCGGCGACGCCCTGCGCGTCCTGGCCGACCTCGGCTACGACGGGGTCGCGCTCACCCTCGACCACCAGCACCTCGACCCGTTCGGCCCGGACCTCGCCCGGCGGGTCGCGTCGCTGGCGGCCGAGCTGGACCGGCTCGGGCTGGCCGTGGTGATCGAGACGGGTGCCCGGTTCCTGCTGGACCCGTGGCGCAAGCACTCGCCGACGTTCCTCGACCCCGACCGGGCGCACCGCGTCGAGTTCCTGACGCGGGCCGTGGAGATCGCCGCGGACCTCGGGGCGGAGGCGGTTTCGTTCTGGAGCGGGAACAAACCCGCGGAGCTGTCCACTGAGGACGCCTGGGCGCACCTGGTCGACGGGTGCGCGGACGTGCTCAAAGCGGCCGAGGAGCACGACGTCAAGCTCGGCTTCGAACCGGAGCCGGGGATGCTCGTCGAGGACCTCGACGGGTACTTCGCACTCTCCCGGCGCCTCGGCGACCCCGGGCGGTTCGGGCTGACGCTGGACATCGGGCACTGCCGGTGCAACGAGTCCGCGGCCGTGCCCGACTGCGTCCGCCGGGCGCTGCCGCGGCTGGTCAACGTGCAGATCGACGACATGCGCCGCGGCACGCACGAGCACCTGGAGTTCGGCGCGGGCGAGATCGACTTCCCGCCCGTGCTGGAAGCGCTGTCGCCGTACGCCGGGCTGGTGGCGGTGGAGCTGCCGCGCGACAGCCACGCGGCGCCGCGGATCGCCCGCGAGTCCCTCGAATTCCTGCGGAAGGCGGTGGCGGCGTGAACGCCTGGCTGGACAAGGCACTGCACGACGTCGCCGCCGACGCGACGGTGCTGCGCACGGTGTTCCCCGGCGTCGGGCGCCGGGTCGGCCGCGGCCCGGCGGAGACTCCCGGGTGGACGGTCGACGACGTGGCCCGGGTCCGGTTGCTGGAAGCCGCACCCGGAGCCGCCGCGGAGATGCCGGACCTCTACCGCTACGGCGACGCCGCCGAGAAGCGGGCCGTCCTGCGTGGACTGTCCGTCGTGGACACCGGCGACGCCGGGCTCGAACTGGTCGCGGACGCCCTGCGCACCAACGACACCCGCCTGGTGACCGCCGCGATGGGGGAGTACGCCGCCACGCACCTCGACGCCGCCGCGTACCGCCACGGCGTCCTCAAGTGCGTGTTCATGGGCATTCCATTGGCCGGCATCGCCGGGCTCGACCGCCGGACCGACGAGGAACTGCTGCGCATGATGCGGTCCTTCGCCGCCGAGCGCACCGCCGCGGGCCGCGACGTCCCCGCCGACCTCCTCCCGCTGCTGACCGAACAGGACGCCTGATGCGCATCTTCGACCCGCACATCCACATGAGCTCCCGGACCACCGACGACTACGCGGCCATGCACGCCGCCGGCGTCCGCGCGCTCGTCGAGCCGGCGTTCTGGCTGGGCCAGCCGCGCACGAACGTCGGCAGCTTCACCGACTACTTCGACGCCCTCGTCGGCTGGGAGCCGTTCCGCGCGAGCCAGTACGGCATCGCGCACCACTGCACGATCGCGCTGAACCCCAAGGAGGCCAACGACCCGCGCTGTGCGCCGGTGCTCGACGTCCTGCCGCGCTACCTGGAGAAGGACGGCGTGGTCGCGGTCGGCGAGATCGGCTACGACTCGATGACCGCGGAGGAGGACAAGGCGTTCGCCGCGCAGCTCGCGCTGGCGATCGACCACGACCTCCCGGCGATGGTGCACACCCCGCACCGCGACAAGGCGACCGGCACCGAGCGCAGCATCGCCGTCGTCCGCGAATCCGGCATCGCGCCCGAGCGCGTGGTGCTCGACCACCTCAACGAGGTGACCGTCCGGCAGGTCAAGGAGTCCGGTTCCTGGATGGGGTTCTCGATCTACCCGGACACCAAGATGGACGAAGAGCGGATGGTCGCGATCCTTCGCGAATACGGGACCGAAAAGGTCCTCGTGAACTCCGCGGCCGACTGGGGCAAGAGCGACCCGCTCAAGACCCGCAAGACCGGCGACGCGATGCTGGCCGCCGGGTTCACCGAGGACGACGTCGACCGCGTCCTGTGGCGCAACCCGGTCGAGTTCTACGGCCAGAGCGGCCGCCTCTCGCTCGAATCCGACACCGCCGCCGCCGAGTTCGCGGGCAACTCCATCCTGCGGGGTGCGCGCAAGTGAGGCTCCGGCACCGCGACGGCACGCTCGTCCACCTCGCCTACTGCACCAACGTGCACCAGGCCGAGGACCTCGATGGCGTGCTGACCCAGCTGGCCCGCTTCGGCGAGCCGGTACGGGAACGCCTGGGCGCCGACCGGCTCGGGCTCGGCCTGTGGCTGGCGCGCCCGGTGGCTTCGGAGCTGGTCGCGAACCCGGCGGCGGTCGCCCGGCTGCGCGGTGAACTGGCCGCCCGCGGGCTGGAGGTCGTCACCTTCAACGGGTTCCCGTACCAGGGGTTCCACGACCCGGTCGTCAAGCACAAGGTGTACCGGCCGGACTGGTCGACGCCCGAGCGCACGCGGTACACCCTGGACCTCGCGCGGCTGCTCACCGAGCTGATGCCGGACGACGCCGTGCGGGGCAGCGTCTCGACGTTGCCGCTCGGCTGGCGCACGGAATGGCGCGACGACCGCGGCCGGCTCGAGCTGCTCGCCAAGGGGCTGGCCGGGCAGGAGCGGCCGGTGCGGGTGGCGTTCGAGCCCGAGCCGGGCTGCGTCATCGAGACGACCGCGCAGGCGGCGTCACTGCTGTCCGATGTGGACAAGGACTGGCTCGGCGTCTGCCTCGACACGTGCCACCTCGCCGTGGGCTTCGAAGACCCGGCGGCCGCGCTCGGCCGCCTCGAAGCCGCCGGGCTCGACGTCGTCAAGCTGCAGGCGTCGGCCGCGCTGGAGGCCGCTTCGCCGCGGGATCCGGCGACCCGGCGCGCACTGGAGTCCTTTGTGGAACCCCGCTTCCTGCACCAGAGCAACGAAGGCGCCCCACCGGGCGCCGACGACCTCGACCTCGCGCTGGCGGGCGGGCTCCCCGGCGAGGCACCGTGGCGCGTGCACTTCCACGTGCCGCTGCACGCCGACCCGGCGCCGCCGCTGACGTCGACCCGGCCGGTGCTGGCCGAGACGCTGGCCGAGCTGTTCGGCGGCGCGACCGCGCGCACCGACCACGTCGAGGTCGAGACCTACACCTGGCAGGTGCTCCCGGACGCACCCGCCGACGACGCCGGGCTGGTCGCGGGCATCGCGGCCGAGCTGGACTGGACCCGGCGTTCCCTGATCGAACTAGGCTTGGAAGAGGTTTCGGAATGAGTTTGCTCGTCCTCGACGTCGTCGGGCTGACCCCGCGGCTGCTGCCGCACATGCCCAACCTGCGCAAGATGGCCGAGCCCGGCTTCACCGCGCAGCTGGACACCGTCTTCCCGGCGGTGACGTGCTCGGTGCAGTCCACGTTCCTCACCGGCCTGCAGCCGGCCGGGCACGGGATCGTCGGCAACGGCTGGTACTTCCGCGACCTCGGCGAGATCTTCCTCTGGCGCCAGCACAACAAACTGGTCCAGGGCGACAAGTTCTGGGACGCCGCCCGCCGCGCGCAGGCCGGACATCGCGTGGCGAACGTCTGCTGGTGGTACGCGATGGGCATGGACGTCGACCTGACGGTGACCCCGCGGCCGATCTACCACGCCGACGGCAAGAAGTCCCCGGACGCCTACGCCCACCCGCCGCAGCTGCACGACCGCCTGGTCGGCGCCCTCGGCGAGTTCCCGCTGTTCACCTACTGGGGCCCGACGGCCGCGATCACGTCGTCGAAGTGGATCATCGCCGCGGCGCAGAAGATCATGGCGGAGGACAAGCCCGACACCACGCTCGTCTACCTCCCGCACCTGGACTACGACCTCCAGCGCTTCGGCCCGGACGCGCCCCAGGCCGCGGCGGCCGCGCGGGAGATCGACGACGCCTTGAAGCCGCTGCTGGACCAGGCGGCCGCGGGCGGGCACACCGTCGTCGCGCTCTCGGAGTACGGCATCACGAACGCGAGCCGGCCGGTCGACATCAACCGGGCGCTGCGCCGTGAGGGCCTGCTCAACGTGTACGTCCAGGCCGGGATGGAGTACCTCGACCCGTGGACGTCCCGCGCGTTCGCGGTGGCCGACCACCAGGTCGCGCACGTCTACGTCGCCGACCCCGCCGACATCCCGCGCGTGCGGGACATCGTCGCCGGACTGTCCGGTGTGGACGTCGTACTGGACCGCGAGGGGCAGGCGGGGATCGGGATCGACCACGAGCGCGCGGGCGAGCTCGTCGCGATCGCCGAACCGGACGCGTGGTTCACCTACTACTACTGGCTGAGCGACGACCGCGCGCCGGACTTCGCGAAGACGGTCGAGATCCACCGCAAGCCCGGGTACGACCCGGCCGAGCTGTTCTTCGACCCGAACGACCCGGCGGTGAAGCTGAAGGCGGCGTCGGCGCTGGCCCGCAAGAAGCTCGGCCTGCGGTACTCGATGCAGGTCGTCCCGCTCGACCCGGCGCCGGTGAAGGGCAGCCACGGGCGGCTGCCGGACGCGCCCGAGGACGGGCCCGTGCTGCTGTGCTCGGATCCCTCGCTCGCCCGCGAGAAGATCCACGCCACCGAAGTCAAGGATCTGCTGCTCACGGCTATCCGCACCGAATAGACGCACCCTGGAGGTCAGACATGGCACGACCGTTGACCCTGTTCACCGGGCAGTGGGCCGACCTGCCGTTCGAGGAGGTGTGCGAGCTGGCGAGCGGCTGGGGCTACGAAGGCCTCGAGATCGCCTGCTGGGGCGACCACTTCGAAGTGGACAAGGCGCTCGCCGACGACGGCTACGTCCCGGCGAAGCTCGAGACGCTGGCCAAGTACGACCTCAAGGTGTGGGCGATTTCGAACCACCTGGTGGGCCAGGCCGTCTGCGACCACCCGATCGACGAGCGGCACGAGGCCATCCTGCCCGCGCGGATCTGGGGCGACGGCGAACCCGAAGGCGTCCGGCAGCGGGCGGCGGCCGAGATGCAGGCCACCGCCCGCGCCGCGGCGAAGCTCGGGGTGTCCACCGTGGTCGGGTTCACCGGCTCGTCGATCTGGCACACGGTGGCGATGTTCCCGCCGGTGCCGCCGTCGATGATCGAGCGCGGATACGCCGACTTCGCCACCCGCTGGAACCCGATCCTGGACGTCTTCGACGAAGTCGGCGTCCGGTTCGCCCACGAGGTGCACCCGAGCGAAATCGCCTACGACTACTGGAGCACCGTCCGGACGCTGGAGGCGATCGGCCACCGCGAGGCGTTCGGGCTCAACTTCGACCCGTCGCACTTCGTCTGGCAGGACCTCGACCCGGCCGGGTTCCTGTGGGACTTCAAGGACCGCATCTACCACGTCGACTGCAAGGAGGCCCGCAAACAGCTCAACGGCCGCAACGGGCGGATGGGATCGCACCTGCCGTGGGCCGATCCGCGCCGCGGCTGGGACTTCGTCTCGACCGGCCACGGCGACGTCCCCTGGGAGGACGTCTTCCGCATGCTCAACGCCATCGGCTACGACGGCCCGATCTCCATCGAGTGGGAGGACGCGGGCATGGACCGGCTCATCGGCGCGCCCGAAGCGCTCGAGTTCGTCCGCAAGCTCAACTTCACCCCACCCACGGCGGCCTTCGACGCCGCGTTCTCCTCGAAGTAGCGCTTCTGTTCAACGGGTGACCGCCAGCCCCGTCGGAAGGTGATCGAAACCGGCTTCGCGCCACACCGGGGCGAAGCACGCTCAAAATCAGGAAGGATCCCGCATGTCTCCGTCCCCACCGAAGTGGGCGAGGCTGTTCGGCACCGCGCTCCTGGGCGCCGGCCTCCTGCTCACCCTCGACACCCCGGCCCGCGCGGACATCCCACCCGCGGACTACCAGCAGGTCGCGCTCGCCACCGGCGCGGCCGAACTCGGCGGCGAGGCGATGTCGCTCGCCGTGCTCCCGGACCGCTCGGTCGTGCACACCTCCCGCGACGGCACCGTCCGCGTCACCACCGCGGCGGGGGCCACCTCCGTCGCGGCCAAGCTGAACGTCTACACCCACGACGAGGAAGGGCTCCAAGGCGTCGCTGCCGATCCCGGCTTCGCCACGAACCGGTTCATCTGGCTGTACTTCTCGCCGCGGCTGTCCACACCGGACGGTGACGCGCCGACCGACGGCACCGAGGCGGACTTCGCGCCGTTCAAGGGCGAGCTGCACCTGTCCCGGTTCGTGCTGAAGACCGACAACACGCTCGACCTGGCCAGCGAGAAGGTCGTCCTCAAGGTGGCCAACGACCGCGGCCAGTGCTGCCACGTCGGGGGCGACATCGACTTCGACGCCGCCGGGAACCTGTACCTGACCACGGGCGACGACACCAACCCGTTCTCCTCCGACAGCTACTCGCCGATCGACGAGCGGACCACGCGCAACCCGCAGTTCGACGCCCAGCGCTCGTCCGGCAACACGAACGACCTGCGCGGCAAGCTGCTGCGGATCCACCCGCAGGCCGACGGGACGTACACCGTGCCTTCCGGCAACCTCTTCGCGCCGGGGACCGCGAACACCCGCGCGGAGATCTACGCGATGGGCTTCCGGAACCCGTTCCGGATGAGTGTCGACAAGCCGACCGGCGTCGTCTACCTCGGCGACTACGGCCCGGACGCGGGCGTCACGAACCCCGACCGCGGACCGCAGGGGCAGGTCGAGTTCGACCGGATCACCGGGCCGGGCAACTTCGGCTGGCCGTACTGCACGGGCTCGAACACCACGACCGAGACGTACAACCACTACACCTTCCCGAGCGGGCCGTCGGGCGCGAAGTACGACTGCGCGGGCGGTCCGGCGAACTCGTCGTTCCGCAACACCGGGCTCGCCAAGCTGCCGGTGCCGAAGGCCGCGTGGATCAAGTACGCGGGCGACGAAGGGTCGCCGCCGGAGTTCGGCAGCGGCTCGGAGTCGCCGATGGGCGGACCGGTCTACCGGTACGACGCCGCGTCGACGTCCACGGTCAAGTTTCCGCAATCCTTGGACGGCAAGTACTTCGCGGGGGAGTACGGTCGCAAGTGGATCAAGGCGGTGACCGTCAACGGCGACGGCACCCGCGGTCCGATCGAGAACTTCCCGTGGACCGGCACGCAGGTCATGGACATGGCGTTCGGCCCGGACGGCGCGCTGTACGTCCTCGACTACGGCACCGGCAGCGACAACCAGGCGCTGTACCGGATCGAGTACCTCGCGGGCACGAACCGCAACCCGGTCGCGAAGGCCGCGGCCGACAAGACGTCCGGGCCGAACCCGCTGACGGTGAACTTCTCGTCCGCGGGCAGCGCGGACCCCGAGGGTGGCGCGCTGAGCTACCGCTGGGACTTCGGCGACGGCTCGTCGTCGACCTCGGCGAACCCGGCGCACACCTACACGACCAACGGCACGTACTCGCCGACGCTCACCGTTTCCGATCCGGAGGGGCTGACCGGCACGGCGAGCCTGGTGGTGACGGTGGGGAACACCGCGCCCACGGTTTCGTTGGGTACGCCGGCGGACGGGCAGCTGTTCTCGTTCGGTGACACCGTGCCGTTCCAGGTGACCGGCAGCGATCCGGAGGACGGGCCGCTGGACTGCGCGAAGGTGAAGGTGACCTACCTCCTCGGGCACGACAGCCACGAGCACCAGATCACCCAGCAGACCGGGTGTTCCGGCTCGATCGCGGTCCCGGTCGACGGTGAGCACGACGCCGCGGCGAACATCTACGGCGTCTTCGACGCGCAGTACACCGACAAGGGCGGGCTGACGTCGCACAGCGTCCGGAAGCTGCAGCCGCGACACCGGCAGGGTGAGCACTTCTCGGCGCAGTCGGGGATCCAGCTCGCCGACCACGGCGCGGCGGAGGGCGGCCGGACGGTCGGGTACACCGACGACGGCGACTGGATCTCGTTCGCGCCGTACGCGCTGGGCAACGCCACGTCGATCAGCGCCCGCGTGTCGTCCGGCGGCCCGGGCGGCACCTTGGAGGTGCGCGCGGGTTCGCCGACCGGGACGCTGCTCGGATCGGCGGCCGTCGCCAACACCGGTGACTGGGACACGTTCGCCGACGTCACGGCGAACCTCGCCGACCGGCCGGCCGGGACGACGTCGCTGTACCTGGTGTTCAAGGGCGTGACCGGGCAGGGCAACCTGTTCGACCTCGACGCGTTCACGTTCACGACGGCTTCGCCGGCGATCGAGGGCGAGTCGTTCACGTCCGGGTCCGGTGTGCAGATCGCCCCGCACGCGGCGGCGAGCGGCGGCAACACCCTGGGCTACCTCGAAAACGGTGACTGGGCCGGCTACGCATCGGTGAGCACGGCGGGCGCGCGGTCCTTCACGGCGCGGATTTCGTCGGCCGGCGCGGGCGGGACGATCGAAATCCGCTCGGGTTCGGCGACGGGGACGCTGCTGGGTTCGGTGGCCGTGCCGTCGACGGGCGGCTGGGAGACGTTCCAGAACGTGACGACGTCGGTGTCGGGTGGCTCGGGACCGCTGTTCTTGGTGTTCCGCGGCGGTTCTGGTTCCCTGTTCGACGTGGATTCCTTTACGCTGAACGGTATGCCGACCCAGGTGGATCCGTCGTACGAGGTACTGGTGTTCTCCAAGACGGCGGGCTTCCGCCACGACGCGATCCCGGCGGGCATCCAGGCTCTTCGTGAACTGGGCGCGGCCAACGGCTTCAGCGTGACGGCGACCGAGGACGCGTCGGTGTTCACCTCGGCTTCGCTGTCGTCCTATGCGGCGGTGGTCTTCCACTCGACGACCGGCGACGTGCTGGACGCCGCGCAGCAGACCGCGTTCCAGTCCTATGTGGAAGGTGGCGGCGGCTACCTCGGCGTCCACGCGGCGGCGGACACGGAGTACGACTGGCCGTGGTACGGGCAGCTGGTCGGGGCGTGGTTCAAGAGCCACCCGGCGATCCAGCAGGCCCGGTTCGTGACGGAGGACGGCACCCATCCGGCGACGGCCGGCCTGCCGGCGGTGTGGACCCGGACCGACGAGCTGTACAACTACCGGACGAACCCGCGGGGCAGCGTGCACGTGCTGCAGACCCTGGACGAGTCCAGCTACACGGGCGGCGAGATGGGTGCGGACCACCCGATCACGTGGTGCCACCCGCAGGGCGCCGGCCGCGCGTTCTACACGGGACTCGGCCACACGATCGAGTCCTATTCGGACGCGGTGTTCAGGTCTTCCCTGCTGGGCGCGGTCCGTTATGCGGCCGGAGTCGCACCTGCCGCTTGCGGGTCTTCCTCGTCCACTGTGGAGGGTGAGTCGTTCACGTCGGGCTCGGGGGTGCAGATCGCATCCCACGCCCCGGCCAGCGGCGGCCAGACCCTGGGCTACATCGAGAACGGCGACTGGGCCGGGTACGCGTCGGTGAGCACTGCGGGCATCACGCGCTTCAGCGCGGTGGTGTCCTCAGCGGGCGCGGGCGGCACGATCGAGATCCGCGCGGGTTCGGCGACGGGGACGCTGCTGGGCACGGTGCCGGTCCCGAACACGGGCAGCTGGGAGACGTTCCAGACGGTCTCGACCACGGTAACGCCCGGAACGGGCCCCCTCCACCTGGTCTTCCGGGGTGGCGCGGGTTCCCTGTTCGACATCGACACGTTGACGGTGTCCTAGCGGTTCGTGAAGGCCACCTTGAGGAGCGTTGCGTTCCTCAAGGTGGCCTTCACGGCTTTTCGCGGAAGCGGACTAGCGGCTCGGCGGTCGAGGTGACCCGGGCCTGCCCCCGGTCACCGGCGTTCTCGTAACGGCCGTCGCGGTACTGGAAGCTGCCGGTGTTGCCGAGGTCTTCTTCGCGGGTGGCGCAAGCATGCCGGTGAGGGCCACCGCCGAGGCAGGGGATGCCCCGATGGTGGCCCTCAGCAACGTCAGCGGACGCCGAGCAGGTGCTCCAGGGCCAGCTGGTTCAACCGCGTGAAGTGGTACCCGCGCGCGGCCGCCGCGTCCAGGTCGAAGTCGTCCTTCAGCACGTCTTCGAACGTCTCGCCCGGGGCGAGCGTCGGCGTCGCCAGGTCCGGCACGCGCGACGCGGCCAGCGCCTCCACGACCTCCGGGTCCGAACGGAACTTCGCCGCCTTCTCCTTCAGGATCAGGTAGGTCCGCATGTTCGCCGCCGCGGACACCCACACGTCCGAAGCGTCCTCCGTGCGCAACGGCTTGTAGTCGAAGTGCCGCGGACCCTCGTAGCCGCCGTTCTCCAGCAGGTCCACCAGGAAGAACGCGCTCTTCACGTCGCCGTGGCCGAAGACCAGGTCCTGGTCGTACTTCGGGCCGTGCTGGCCGTTGAGGTCGATGTGGAACAGCTTGCCCTGCCACAGCGCCTGCGAAATCCCGTGCACGAAGTTGAGCCCGGCCATCTGCTCGTGGCCGACCTCGGGGTTGAGGCCGAACATCTCGGACCGTTCCAGCTGCGAGATGAAGCCCAGTGCGTGGCCGATCGTCGGGAGCAGGATGTCGCCGCGGGGCTCGTTCGGCTTCGGCTCCAAGGCGAAGCGCAGCGAGTAGCCCTTCTCCACGACGTAGTCCGCGAGGAGGTCGAGGCCCTCCTTGTAGCGGGCCAGCGCCGCGCGGACGTCCTTCGCGCCGTCGGACTCCGCGCCCTCGCGCCCGCCCCACACCACGTACGTCTCCGCGCCGAGCTCGGCCGCCAGGTCGATGTTGCGGCGGACCTTGCGCAGCGCGTACCGCCGGACGTCGCGGTCGTTGCTGGTCAGGCCGCCGTCCTTGAACACCGGGTGGGTGAACAGGTTGGTCGTCGCCATGGGGACCCGGAGGCCCGTCTCGGCGAGGGCCTTCTTGAACGCCTCGATCGCCTTGTCGCGGTCGGGCTCGGTGGCCAGCAGGTCGTCGTCGTGGAAGGTCACGCCGTAGGCGCCCAGCTCCGCCAGCCGGTGGACGCTCTCCACCGGGTCCAGCGGCGCCCGCGTCGCGACCCCGAACGGGTCGTTCGCGGGCCAGCCCACGGTCCAGAGGCCGAAAGTGAACTTGTCGGCCGGCCGGGGGGCGTAGTCGCTCATGACTGTCCCTTCATTTAGTTCACGTTGTAGACTAAATATGCGCTGTCCGGCTCCCGGGCGTCAAGGGGCCCGGTTAAAGTGCACAGCAGGAGGGGACGAGATGACCCAGGCCGTGCGGCACGAGGAGATGCGCGCCCGCAACCTCGAGGTCGTGCTGGGCGCGGTCCACCGCGGCGGCGCGCTCACCCGCGCCGCGCTCGCCGAGGTCACCGGCCTGACCAAGTCCACCGTGAGCAAGCTCGTCGGCGACCTGGTCGACGCGGGCCTGCTCGCCGAGACCGGGCCCGCCCGCGCGGGCGAACGCGGCCGTCCGGGCGTGGACGTCGTGCTCAGCGGGGCCCGCGTGGCGTCGCTCGGGCTCGAAATCAACGTCGACTACCTCGCTGTGCGTGTGCTCGACCTCACCGGCGGCGTCCGGTTCGCCGCCCGCCGCGAGCGCGACAACCGCGGTTCGCGCCCGAAGAAGGTCCTGGGGGAGCTGCAGGCGCTCGCCACCGAGGCGCTCACCGAAACCCACCGGCTCGGCCTGGAGGTGGCGGGCGCGGTGCTCGCGGTGTCCGGCCCGGTCGGCGACGGCGTCCTCTTCAGCGCCCCCAACCTCGGCTGGCAGGACGTCCGCCCGGCCGACCTGCACCTGCCGGTCCCGGTCGAACTGGACAACGAAGCGAACCTCGCGGCGCTGGGGGAGCTCTGGTACGGCGACGGCGAGCGCGACTTCCTCTACGTCTCCGGCGAAGTCGGCATCGGCGCCGGCCTGGTCGTGAACGGCGCGCTGTTCGCCGGCGCCCGCGGCCTGGCCGGCGAGCTCGGTCACGTCGTGGTCGCGCCCCAGGGCCCGCTCTGCCGGTGCGGCGGAAGCGGCTGCCTGGAGACCTTCGCGGGCCAAGAAGCGTTGCTGGCGGCGGGAAACGCGCCGACGCTGCCCGCGTTCCTGGCCGCGCTGGCGGACGGCGACCGCGCGGCGCGGGCAGCGTGTGCGGCCGCCGGGGAAGCCCTCGGTGTCGCCCTGACGTCGGCGGTGAACCTCCTGGACCTCGACCGCATCGTGCTGGGCGGGGTGTTCACGCAGCTGTACCCGTGGCTGTCCGGCCCGGTGACGGACGTCCTGACCACCCGCTTGGGCGGCCTCCGCGGCGCACCCCCGGTGCTGACGGCCTCACGCCTGGGTGGCGACGCGGCGACGCTGGGGGCCGCGGGCCGGGTGGTGCACCGGGTGCTGGCGGATCCGGCGCCGTTCGTGAGCCGGGCTCAGGAGGCGTAAGCCTCCACTTCGGACACTTGACCCGCCGGCCACCCGGTGTTCCCCGTGAAAGTCAGCCGCAGGTACCGATCCGCCGCGGACACCGGGATCGTCACCGCGTTCCCGGTCGCCGGGTCGAACGCGTACCCGGTCGGAGTCCCGCCGTTCACGGCTATCGTCTGCGTCCGGCGACCCCACGACGCCGGCAGTTTCAGCACCACCCGGCCGACCGCGGCCGGTGCGCCCAAGTCCACCGTCAACGTCTGCGGGAACGCGTTGTTCGCGCTCTCCCAATAACTCGAAGCATTCCCGTCCACGGCGTTCCCCGCCGGATACCCGCCCTGCGCCCCGCTGGCGGTCACCGGCCGCCCCTGAGCCAGGTTGACCGACGCGGGTTGCCCGCCGAGCTGAGCGGCCCAGTACCGAGTCCGGTCCAGGTAAGCGGTTTCCGAAGCCGCGCCGGAAGTCCCGTAGGCCCCCGAGAAAGTCTCGTAAGCCCCCGAAGGTGGCGAGGAAGAAGCCGGTTCGATGACCGACCCCTCGTGCCACTCGTTGAACGACGTCACCGAAACCCAGTCCGCCTGCGAAGAAAGCGCGTTCTGCCACTCGCGGTCGTAGGTCGCGCCGTTGTCCCGCGCCAACGTCGGAGTCGTGTTGCCCGGCACCGCCCGATCGTCGACGTACCCCGGACCCACCGAAGGTGCCCACACGAGCCCGTTCGCTTCGCAGTAAGCCCCCGCCTCGCGCCAGCCCGGCGCGGTGGCCCCGGCGATCGCGTCGTAGGTGTACATCCCGCCGAAGTGCGCGACCTTGCTCGTGTCGGTCGTCTGCGCCAGCACGATCGCCGACGAACGGACCTGGTCCAGCGCCGTCCAGTCGGTGATCCGCAAGCTCTCGAAGACGTAGAACGCGCCGCGGCCGCCCTCGCGGTAGAACGCGGGGCTCGACCCGTACCGTCCGGTGATGTAGTCGACGTCGGCCACGGTCGACGCCGCCGTCCGCCCGCTGTAGGGCTCGAGGTGCCACGCGACCCGGATCCCGTGGCGGGCCGCGGCTTCCAGTACGCCGGCCGCCAGACCGTCCTCATAGGACCCCTGGCCCCACCAGCTGTACACGATCACCCCGGCGCCGGATTGCTCGATCCAGCGCATGTGCTGCTCGACGGCGCCGGAGAAATCGCCGGAATCGTAGGCGCCCAGTACGGGGTAGAAGTTCGCGCCGATGTCGGACGGCGGCGTGTGGCCGCCCTGCGTCCAATGGCGGTAGCCGGTGGAACCGCCGCCGTACCAAGGGTAGTAGAACAAATGGGTCCGGGAAGACAGCGAGGCCGCGTGCGCGGCACCCGGCAAAGTGGCCGCCAGCAACAGAAGCGCGGCGAAGAACGTCGAAATCCGGCGCATGTTCCAGACCATACGGACACGCACCGAAAAGGGGCAAGAGTTCACCGCACATACGCAAACTTGCGTCGGAAACCCACCAATACAGCGAAAACCGCCCCGGGCGAACCCGGGGCGGTTTCCGTTGAGCGGGACTAGCTCACGGCGTTGACCAGCACCAGCGAGGAGCCGACCGTGACACCGGTGTCGGTCTGCACGGTCAGCTGACCGCGCAGGGTGCGGCCCGCGGCCGGGGCGGTCGTGACCGTCACCGTCGCCGGCACCGTCCACGAGCTGCCCGACGCGTGCGCCGCGACGGTGTCGTTCACCGCGACCGACCCGAAGGCCGGGTTGGTGAAGACGTCGAGGTAGTCGTACTCGGTGGTGCCGGAAGGCACCGCGTACCCGTCGACCAGCGCGACCCAGACACCCGCGGCCGGGTTGGGCACGGTCACCGACTCCTCGGAGTCACCGTCCGCGCTGACCCCCGCCTGCACGCAGGTGCCGGTCGTGCAGTTGTACAGCACCAGGTCCAGGTCGGCGCCCGTGTCGGACGTCTTGCCGATCGTGGCCGTCAGCGACGTCGAACCCGGCGTCACCGCGATCTGGTACTGCTGCTGCGCGCCTTCGGCGATCGAGGGCCGCGCCACCTTCGCGCTGCCCAGCGTGGCGCCGTTCAGCTTGCCGGTGAACGCGCCCAGCGTGTTCGTCACGGTGTAGGACCGAGCGATGGGCGTGCCCAGCGTGGCCGAGGCGATGGTGTCCGGGTTCGGCGAGATCGCCGTGCCGAGCACCGAAGCCGTCAGCTTGTACGCCGCGTCGGCCACATCGGACGTCCGGCGCGCCTCGACGACGATCTCCCACACGCCCGGGAGCGGGTTGGCGATCGTGCGGCTGGTCGGCGTGCCACCGGGGCAGCCGGCACCGGCGTCGGGGAGGTAGCAGTACGTCGTCGACGTGCTGGCCTCGGCCGGGACACCGGTCGGGTCGTAGCGCAGGAACCGCACCTGGCCCTTGCCCGGGGCGCCGGCGCCCGCGTCCAGGTCCACCTTCAGCGCGCTGGCGCCCTGGGGCACCCGCACGAAGTAGCTGGTCGCCTGGTTGCGGGCGATCTTGCCGGAGACGTCGACCTGGTAACCCTTGGCGGCGGTGAACTCCTGCGGCGCGAAGACCGTGTTGAGGGTCTGCACGTCGATGCCGATGGTCAGCGGGTTGTCCAGGTTCAGCACCGCCGAGTGGGCGCCCGCCTTCTTCGGGTCGACCTTGACGTCGAACTTCACCGGCGTGTTCAGCGGCAGGACCACCGTGGACTTCGACGAGAACGTCCCGTCGTTGCCCGTCCACCGCGCGAAGTACGGCACCGGCTGCGCCGAACCCGTGGTGCGGGTGATCGTGTACGTCCGGGTGTAGGCCGTGCCCGTGGTCACGCCTTCGCGGTCGTGGATGCCCACGCCCGTGTTCGGCGTCGCCAGCTGCTGCGACAGCGCCGTGTGCACCTCGACCGACGTCGAAACGGCGTCCGGCTTCGGGTTCAGCGACAGCGCGACGAACGCGGCCGGGACGTTGAACAGGCCCGCGCCCTGGGCGTAGGCGTCGATGCCCGGCACGAACCGCGCGGTCGACTTGATGGCCGAGCGCAGCTGCGCGACCGGCGGCCGCTGGCCCTTGTGCGTCGCCTTGTACGCGCTCACCAGCAGTGCCGCCGCGCCGGTCGCCTGCGGCGACGCCATCGACGTGCCCTGCAGCATCGCGTAGCCCGCGGGCAGGCCGTACGTGCCGGCCACCGGGCCTCCCGCTTCCCAGCGCGGGATGGTCGCGATCGCCGCGCCGGGCGCGATGATGTCCGGCTTGAAGCCGCCGTCCTCACGCGGGCCGCGCGAGGAGAACGGGTGCAGCGACTCGGCGTTCTTGGTGACCGAGCCGTAGTTCGACAGCCAGGTCTCCTTGGTGATGTACGAGCCGACCGAGATCGCGTCCGTGGCCACCGACGGGTCGCCGACGGTGTTCGCCCCGGCGCCGCTGTTGCCGGCCGAGATGAAGATCTGGACGTTGTACTCGGCGATCGTGCGGTTGTAGAGCTCCGCACGGGCGTTGTTGCCGTCGTTGAGCGCGGGCAGGCCGCCGATCGAGATGTTGATGACGTCGGCGCCGTGGCTGGCCGCGTAGACGACACCGTCGATCAGGCCCGACGACGTGCAGGCGGTGCCGGTGAGGCAGACCTTGACGGCCAGGAGCTTCGCGCCCGGGGCCGCGCCGTCCATCTTGCCGCCGAAGAGGTCGTTGCCGGCGGCGATGCCCGCGACGTGCGAGCCGTGCTCGGCGCCGGCGATGCCGATGCCGACGTAGCCCGGCTTGTCGGTCTGGACCACGAAGGCCATCCGCTCGGCGACGTCGGTCGCCGGGTTGTCCGTGCCGAAGAAGCCGTAGTCGTACTTCTTGGCGTAGTCGGTCATCGGCTTCTCGTCGGTGAAGTCGCCGTTGCCGTTGAGGTCGACCCGGACCTCCTTGGTCGCCGGGTCGAGCAGCACGCCCCACGAGTCGGCGCGGTCGCCGTCGCGGTTGACGTCACCGCCGGTCTCGCTGTCCGCGCCGCCCAGGTCGCCGGCGGTCTCGCTGAAGACGCCGAAGGTGTACGGGCCGCCGGTGGCGGGCGCGGTCCAGGTCTTGGCGTTCGCGGTGAACGTGCCGGTGTAGGTCTGGGTCGACTGCTTGACCCAGGTGCCGTCGCCGGAGTTGGTGGCGTTGGCGTTGTACCAGTCGACGATCTTGCGTTCGCCGTGGCTGGTGGTGGCCAGCGCGGGGGAGTCGAGGTCGACGCCGGAGTCGAGCACCGCGACCGTGGTGTCCTTGCCGTCCCAGTTGGGCAGGACCTGGCCGAACTGCGCCGCGTAGGTGTCCCCGGTCGGCAGGTACGGGTTGACGCGCGGGGTGTTCTTGCCCGGGGCCGGCTGCGGCAGCGGGGTGGTCGCGCCGTCGGGCTTGGGGTCGTCGCGCTGGATGAGGCCGTCGACGTCGACGGCGTTGACGGACTTGAGCTTGGCGGCCTTCTCGGCCTTGTCCGTCGGGATGCTGACCTTGACGTAGTCGAGCTTGGTGTCGGTGGACTGGACGACGCCGCCGAGCGCCTTGAGCTCGTTCACGGCGGTGCCGGTCTGGCCCTTTTCCGCCGCGATCAGCAGCGTGACGTCCGGTTTCCCGGCCTTTTCGGCTTCGGCGACGAGCGCGCGGTCGTGCTCGTCGAGGGTCTTGCCGTCGGTCGCGCCGGTCGAGGGCGGGGCCTGCTGGGCGGACGCCACGGGAACGGCGACGCCGAGGACGGAGGCGCCGAGAGCGGTGGCGAGGACGGTGATCCCGGCCCGCCGTCTCCAGCGCGATCTGTGCTGTGTCACTGAAACGACCCTTCGTGAAGATGTGCGTCCGTGCAGTACACAGCGTGGGATCTTCGTCAGCAATAAGACAGTTAGCCCAAAGACCGCAATTGGTTGCGAGCCGAATGGCCTAATGGGCTGACCGGTTAGGCGGCAACCCGAAGCCGTGCTTTCCGGTGAAAGGAACGCTCTTGCTATATGCGCGTATAAGGGGCTATGTTGGCGTGTAGTCGACTACACGCACGTATAGGACGAGCATGAGCACCGAAGACCTCACCGCGCGGGCCCGGATCCGCGACGCCGCCATCCGGCTGTTCACCGAACGCGGCATGGAGAAGACGTCGATCCTGGACATCGCCGAGGAAGCCGGGGTGTCGGGCGGGCTCATCCGCCACCACTTCGGCTCGAAGGACGGCCTGCGCGAGGCGTGCGACGCGCACGTCTTCGACGAGCTGGTGAAGTTCAAGGAGGAGGTGCTGGCGAAGGGGGCCGCGAACCCGGGGTTCCTCCCGACGTTCGACGCCCGCCAGCTGCTGTTCCGGCGGTACATGGGCCGCGCGATGATCGACGGCTCCGAAGCCGCGGCCGCGCAGTTCGTCGAGATCGTCGACGGCACCGAGAGCTACTTCCGCGAGCAGGGCATGGACATGCCCGACCCGCGGGGTGTCGCCGCCGCCCTCGCCGCGATGACCGGCGGGCTGATGATCCTGCAGGACCACGTCGCCCGCGCGCTCGGCGAGGAACCGGGCACGAACGAGGCGATGCTGCGGATGTCGGCCGCCGCCGGCCACCTGTTCCTGAACCCGCTCGCCACCACCGAAGTCCTCGAAAAGGCCCGCGAAGCGCTGGCCGCGTACCGGAGGAAGGAATGACGATGGCCGAAGCGATCACCGCCGATGGCCTCACCAAGGCGTTCGGCACGGCGAAAGCCCTCGACGGGCTCGACCTGACCGTGCACACCGGCGAGGTGCACGGCTTCCTCGGGCCCAACGGCGCGGGCAAGACCACCACGATCCGCGTCCTGCTGGGGCTGATGCGGGCCGACGGCGGCCGCGCCACCCTGCTCGGCGGCGACCCCTGGACGGACGCGACGCGGCTGCACCGGCGGCTCGCGTACGTCCCCGGTGACGTCACGCTGTGGCCCAACCTCACCGGCGGCGAAGTCATCGACCTGCTCGGCCGGCTGCGCGGCGGGCTCGACGTCAAGCGGCGCGCGGAACTCGTCGAGCGGTTCGACCTCGACCCGCGCAAGAAGGGCCGCACGTACTCGAAGGGCAACCGGCAGAAGGTCGCGCTCGTCGCGGCGCTGGCGTCCGATGTGGAGCTGCTGGTGTTCGACGAGCCGACGTCCGGGCTCGACCCGCTGATGGAAGAGGTCTTCCGGCAGGTCGTCGAAGAGGAGCGCGGACGCGGCGACCGGACGGTGCTGCTCTCGTCGCACATCCTGTCCGAGGTCGAGGCGCTGTGCGACCGCGTCACGATCATCCGCGCCGGCCGCACCGTCGAGTCGGGGACCCTGGACGAGCTGCGGCACCTGGGCCGGATCACGATCGACGCGTCGCTCGTGCGCGTGCCCGCGGACCTGGGGTCGCTGCCGGGCGTGCACGACCTGAGCTCGTACGGCTCGCACGTCCACCTCTCGGTCGACCAGGCGGCGCTGGACGACGTCATGCGGCACCTGGCCGAGGCCGGGCTGCGGAACCTCGTCAGCCGCCCGCCGACGCTCGAGGAGCTGTTCCTGCGCCACTACGAGCCGGTCGGAGCGGCGCGATGACCGGGACCTGGGCGCTGCTGCGGGTGGTGCTGCGCCGCGACCGGCTGCTCATGCCGTTGTGGATCGTCTGCCTCGCGGCCGCGCCGCTGGGCTACCTGTCCTCGATCGAGGCGGCGTACCCGGACGCGGCGTCGCGGCAGCACTTCTACGACCTCAACGCGTCCAGCGCGACGTTCGTGGTCCGCAACGGCCCGCTCTACGGCTCGTCGGCCGGGAACCTGCTGGCCTGGCAGTGCGGGTTCGTCCCGGTCGTGGTCGGGCTGGTCGCGTTGCTCACCGTCGTCCGGCACACCCGGGCCGAAGAGGAGGCCGGACGCCGCGAGCTGACCGGCGCGACCGCCGTCGGGCGGCACGCCGGGCTGGCGGCGGCGGTGCTCGCGGCCTGCGGCGCGTGCCTGGTGTACGGCTTGGTCGTGGCGGCCGGTCTGGCCGCGCAGGGGGTTCCCGTCGCCGGCGCGCTGGCGCTGGGACTCGGGTTCACCTCGTCCGGCTGGGTGTTCGCCGGCGCCGGGGCGGTCGCGGCGCAGCTCACCTGGGGTGCGAGCGGCGCGCGGGGCATCGGGATCGGCGGGCTCGTCCTGGCGTTCCTGCTGCGCGCGGCGGGCGACAGCAGCGGCTCGGCGTCCTGGCTCGCGTGGCTGTCGCCGATCGGCTGGGCGCACCGGCTGCGGCCCTTCGCGGGGGAACAGTGGTGGGTGCTCGCGGTGGGCGTCCTCGCGACCGCCGTGTTCTTCGGGACCGCGGTCCTGCTGTCGGCACGCCGTGATCTCGGCGCGGCGCTGCTTCCAGCGCGGCCCGGGCGGGCGACGGCGAAGGCGTCCCTGCGCTCGCCGTGGGCGCTGGCCTGGCGGCTGCAGCGGGGGACGCTCGTGGTCTGGACCGGCTGCCTCGCGCTGATCGGGCTGCTGATGGGCGGGGTCGCGCAGAACGTCGCGGACATGATGCGCGACAACCGGGCCGTCGCGGACGTGCTCTCCCGCATGGGTGGCGGGGGCGCGGTGACCGACGCGTACCTGGCGGGCACGATGACGCTGTTCGGCCTCGCGGCGGCGGGTTACGCGGTGCAGGCGACGCTGAAGCCGCGTGCCGAGGAGGCGGCGGGCCGCGCGGAGCCGGTGCTGGCGACGGCGGTCGGACGGCTCGGCTGGGCGTCGGCGCACTGGCTGATCGCCCTGGCCGGCTCGGCGGTCCTGCTGGCGGTCACGGGACTCGCGACCGGGTTGGCGTACGGAACGGGCGCGTCACTGGTTCCGGCGGCGCTGGCGCAGCTGCCGGCGGTGTGGGTGCTCGCGGGTCTGGCGGCGGCGTTGATCGGGTTCGTCCCGCGCTTCGCGGCGGCGGCGTGGGGGCTGCTGGGCGCGTTCCTGCTGCTGTCGCTGGTGGGGACGGCGTTGCGGTGGAACGACGTCGTGCTGGGGATTTCACCGTTCCAGCACCTGGCCCGGTTGCCGGGTGGGGCGTTCTCCGTGACCCCGGTCCTGTGGCTGGTCCTGATCGCGGCGGCGGCCGGCGCGCTCGGGCTGATCGCCTTGCGACGCCGGGACATCCCGGTGGGGTGAGCTCGGCGGCAACCGAGGGAGTCGAACCCTGCGCGGCTTGTGAAGGCGGCGCCCATGGACCGGCCCTGACCCTTCGGCGGGCGACGGCTGCCATCTGTGTCAACGGTAGCTGGTACCCGGATATTTCCCATCTCAAGCCGTGCTTCACCCGGACGGGTCCGGCTGGCAAGGTAAGCGGCATGGATGATCTCCTGCTGCGCCGCGTGCGCCCCGGGCTCGGCGGCGAGCTCGCGGACGTCCGGGTGAACGACGGCCGCGTCACGGCGATCACCGAGCCGGGGGCGCCCGGGTTCGCCGCGCGGGTGGTCGACGGCCACGGCGGCACGCTGCTGCCGGGTCTGGTGGACGCGCACGTCCACGTCGTGCAGTGGGCGACGTCCCGCCGTCGCATCCCCTTGGGCGCGGCCCGGTCGGCGGCGGAGGCGATCGAGCTGCTGCTGGCGCACCTGCTGGCGACGCCGGCCGCGCAGTCGGAACTGGTGGTGGGCGCGGGCTTCCGCGACGGGCTGTGGCCGGACCTGCCGCACAAGGACATGCTGCAGCGCGCGCTGCCCGGCCGCGCGGTCGCGTTGTTCAGCGCGGACCTGCACACGCTGTGGCTGAGCCCGGCGGCGCTGAAGCTGATCGGCCGCGACCACCCGACGGGCGTCCTGCTGGAAGCCGACTGCATGAGCGCGACGGCCCAGCTCCCGACGGCGGCGATCGACACCCAGGACGAGTGGGTGGCGGAAGCCCTCGCCGCGGCGGCCGCCCGCGGGGTGACGCAGATCGTCGACTACGAGTTCGCGGACACGGTGGCGGACTGGACCCGCCGGGCCAAGCCGTCGACGCGGATCTCGTGCGTGATCGCGAAGCACCTGCTGGACCAGACCATCGAGCGCGGCCACCGCACGGGCGACGTCCTCCCGGATTCCGGCGGGCTCCTCACGGTCGGCCCGTTCAAGCTCTTCGTGGACGGTTCCCTCAACACGCGCACGGCCTACTGCCACGAACCGTACCCGGGCAGCGATTCCCCGGGCTCGCTGGAACTGCCGCCGGATTCGCTGGTCCCGTTGATGCAGCGCGCTTTCGACCACGGTTTGCTCCCGGCGGTCCACGCGATCGGCGACCACGCGAACACGATCGCGTTGGACGCGTTCGAGGAGGTCGGCTGCCCGGGCCGCATCGAGCACGCCCAGCTGCTCTCGCCGGCCGACGTCCCCCGGTTCGCGGCTTTGGGCCTGGTGGCGTCGATCCAGCCCGCCCACCAGCCGGACGACCGGGACGTGGCGGACCGCCATTGGCACGGCCGGACTTCACGCGCGTACCCCTACCGTTCGCTGCTGGAATCGGGCGCCCGCCTGGAGTTCGGCTCGGACGCCCCGGTGGCGCCCCTCGACCCGTGGGACGGAATAGCTTCGGCGGTCGCCCGCACGGACGACGACAGGCCACCGTGGCACCCGGAACAGTCGATCCCGTTCGCCGAGGCCCTGGCTTCCTCGTCCGGCGGCCGGCGCGGCGTGGCGGTGGGCGACCTCGCGGACCTGATGGTGACGGCGACGGACCCGTCGACGCTGTCGCCGTCCGACTTGAGAAACCTCCCGGTGACGGCCACCATCCTCGGCGGCCACGTGACGCACCAGATCTGAGCGGGGAACGAATAGGGAGCACGGCGGGAATTTCCCGGACCGGCGTAGTGCGGCGCGGGCAAATCCCGGCCGAAATTCCGGTCGGGTGAAGAAATCGATCCGATTCGGCCGTCCGTCCGCGCGCAGCCCCTTTTCGGTCGCACCATTTGTGTCTCGTTCCGAGAACAGGTGGTGGGATGATGGCGCATTTCAGGGAGAGTCTGCACCTCGTGCCGGCGCAGACCACGCCGCCGGCTTCCGTTTCGAAGCCTGCCACCGGCTTGATCTCCGTCTCGGGTACGACCGCGGTGTGGCTGGTGGGGGTACTCGTCGTCATCATCCTCGTCGCGGCTTTCGTTCCCCTGTGCTACGACCTCGTCAAGGCCGTCAAATGGCGGAAGGAGCTCACCGACTGGCTGAAGAGCGGCAAAATCCGCCGCGAAGACCTGATCGCCGTCCTGCGGTTGATCGCCCGCCCGCGGAGCACCGTGAACTCCGCCCGTACGACGATCGCCTACCTCATAGTCGCGCTGGTCGCCGCCGCGCTCGGCGTCACCGTCTTTTCGGCCGCCGACGACGCGCCGGACCTGCGCAAGACGATCGTCGCCTCAGTACTGACCGTGCTGAGCCTGGTCATCGGGTTCTACTTCGGTTCCCGCACCGCGCAGACGGCGATCGACGCGCAGAACCTGCCGGGCACCGGGCCGGGTGGTGGTCCCGGCGCCCCGGCGGCACCGGTCGTCAGCGGCATCGACCCCGGTACCTCGGCGAGCGGTGCGGTGACGGTGACCGGAACCGGGCTCATGGACGCGACCATCCTCTTCGGGACCTTGCCCGCGACCCGGATCGGTCCGCCGAGCACGACGCAGGCCGTCGTGGCCGTGCCGGACCGGCCGGCCGGGTACCCCGGACTCGTCGACGTCGTGGCCGAAACCGCCGCGGGGACCTCCGAACGGACGGACAAGACGAAGTTCACCTTCGGGGGTTGATTTGTCCACCGGACAACGGAAAAGATCACACGGTGTATGTGACAACGTTGTCAGGAGGAAACGGATGAGACGTGGCATCCCAAAGCGGGGGACGCGCGTCCTCGCCACCCTGCTCGCCGGCGCCACCACGGTGGCCCTCGCGACCCCCGCCGGCGCCCAAGGCGGGCCCAGGTTCGCCGACGATCCCACCACGCTCGTCGACACCTCGATCGGCAACAACGGGGACGGCACCACCTTCCCGGGCGCCACCACCCCCTTCGGGATGGTGCAGCTCAGCCCGGACACCCAGCTCAAGAAGTACGCGTCCTACGACTACGCCCAGGACACCACCCTCGGCTTCAGCCACACCCACCTCTCCGGCGTCGGCTGCCAGACCATGGGCAACTTCCGCTTCATGCCCACCACCGGGGCCGTGACCAGCAGCGATCCCGCGCAGTACGGCGCCAAGTTCAGCCACGCGGACGAAACCCGCAGCCCCGGGTACTACGGCGTCAAGCTCGGCAACGGCGTCGAAGCCGAGCTGACCGCCACCCAGCGCACAGGTCAGCACCGCTACACCTTCCCTTCCGGCGCGAGCCAGAACGTCCTCATCGAGGTCGGCGAGAGCAACGGCTACACCTACGCCGGTGACGTCCACGTCGTCGGCGACGACACCGTCGAAGGCTGGCTGCAGGGCGGCAACTTCTGCTGGGAGACCCAGAAAGAGCGCTACAAGGTCTTCTTCAGCGCCAAGTTCGACCGAAAGTTCACGAGCTTCGGCACCTGGACCGACGGCAAGCTGACGCCGAACCAGCGCGACGCGAAGCTGGGGAGCCAGCGGACCGGCGCCTGGCTCACCTTCGGCACCGAAAAGAACCAGGTCGGCGCCTCCGTCGGGCTGTCGTACACCTCGATCGACGGCGCCCGGCTGAACCGCAAGACCGAGCAGCCCAAGTCGTTCGACAAAGCCGAAAAGCAAGCTCACGACACCTGGGCCGGCGAGCTGAACCGGATGCGCGTCGCCGGCGGGACGACCGCCGACCAGCGCACCTACTACAGCGCGCTGTACCGGTCGCTGCTGCACCCGTCCGTCGGGTCCGATGTGGACGGTTCCTACCGCGGCTTCGACGACGCCGTGCACCGCAGCCGCGACACGTACTACCAGATGTTCTCGCTCTGGGACACCTACCGCTCGCAGAACCAGCTCGTCGCGCTCCTGCACCCGGACAAGGCCGCGGACATGACCAAGTCCGTCCTCAAGGTCTACCAGGACGGCGGCTGGGTCCCGCGCTGGGCGCTGGGCGGCGGCGAGACGAACGTGATGAGCGGCGACCCCGTCACGCCGTGGGTGGTCGACAACTACCGCCGCGGCATCCTCGACGACAAGACCGCGCGGCAGCTCTTCGACGCCTTGTGGCGCAACGCCAACGAAGTGCCGGAGGACCAGTCGGTCTTCCGCGGTCGCGACGGCAATCCGTCCTACGTGAAGAACGGCTGGATCGGGTACCAGGACCTCCCCGGCTACACCTACGGCGACACCCGCCAGGCCGGCTCGGCGACCCTCGAATACGCCCTCGCCGACTGCGCACTGTCCACAATGGCGCAAGGACTCGGGTACGGGGACAAGGCCGAGACGCTCAAGAACCGCTGCGGCAACTTCGCCAAACTCTGGGACACCGGCGTCGAATCCCACGGCTTCACCGGCTTCCCGCGCACCAAGGCCGCGGACGGCACCGGCGTCGGCAACCCCGACCCGGCGCAGTCGACCGGCTTCCACGAGGGCACGCCGTGGCAGTACCAGTGGCTCGCGCAGCAGGACCCGGCGAAGCTGTTCGGTCTGATGGGCGGCCCGGCGCAGGCGGAGAAGCGGCTCGACACCTTCTTCGACATCCCGCTGCTGCTGGCCGACCCGGCGAAGGCCGCCAAGGACTCCTGGGTCCACGGCGCGTACGACTACCACAACAACTTCGCCTTCAACCCGAACAACGAGCCCGACCTGCACGCCCCCTGGATGTACAGCTGGACGGGCGCGCCGTGGAAGACGTCGGCCGTGCTGCGCGCGGCGCGGACGCTCTTCATCGACACGCCGTACGGCATGCCCGGCAACGACGACCTCGGCACCATCTCGTCGTGGCTCGTCTTCGGCATGACCGGTGTCTTCGAAGCCCAGCCCGGCTCCGGGACGTACCTGCTCAGCACACCGATGTTCGAGAAGGTCGAGATCCGCCCGGCCGGCGGCCGCAAGATCGAGATCGAGGCGCCCGGCGCGAGCGCGGCTAAGCTGCAGTACACAAAGGACGTCCGGATCGGGTCGCGCGGTTACGACCGCGCCTGGATCTCCCACGCTGACCTGCTCCGCGCGGGCAAGATCCGGTTCTCGCTGAGCGACACCCCGACCACCTGGGGCACGGCGTCCGTTCCGCCCGCCTTGTGAGGCTCGTCCCAGGTGCGGTGACCTGCGGTTTGTGCTGAGCTGGGAGCATGACGGAAGCGAAGACCACGGCGACCGAGAAGTTCTTCCGGGTCGCCATCGCGATCAAGGGCCTCGACGGCGCTCTGCAGGTCGTCGGGGCCCTGGTCCTCGCCTTCATCCCGGCGTCGGCCGTGAGCGGGTTCACCCACGCCGTGATCACGCGGGACCTGCTCGGCGACCCGTCGGGCACGCTCGCGCGGCACCTCGAGTCGGCGACGGAGAACTTCCTCAACGGCGACACCAAGACGTTCGCCGTCGCCTACCTGCTCGCCCACGGGCTCATCAAGCTCGGCCTCGTGTGGGCGCTGGCCCGGAAGATCGTCCGCGCGTACCCGGTGGCCGCGGTCATCCTCGCCGCCTTCGTGGTCTACGAGATCTTCCGGGCCGTGCACACCCACTCGATCGCGCTCCCGTTCTTCGCCGCGCTCGACGTCGTGATCATCGTCCTGGTGCTGCGCGAGTACCGGCAGTTGAAGCGGGCTGAGTAGCGTCACGCGGCGACGGGAAATCGCACCGTCGTGCTGTCGGCCTCCAGGGGTTCGACGTAGATGGCGGTCGCGTTGTCCGAGCCGCCGTGGGCCAGCGCCGCCTCGACGAGTTCGGTGGCGCCCGTGCCCGGCCGGGCCAGCACGGCGCGGATGCCGGCGCCGGCGAGCGGCTTGTGGATGCCGTCGCTGGTCAGCAGCAGGCCCGCGCTCGTGGTCTCGGCCGTGCCGATTTCGTGCGGTTCGGCGGTGCGGACGCTGGTCGTGACCACGTGCTCCATCCGCGGGGTCACCGGCTGGTGGCGGGCGCGGAAGTACTCGGCGAGCGTGTGGTCGGTGGTCAGCCGCGAGAGCGTGGTGCCGTCCCAGGCGTACGCGCGGGTGTCGCCGACCCAGGCGATGCGGTAGCCGCCGTGCGCGGCGGGCATCGCGACGACGAGCACGGCGTCCCCGCCGGTCTGCTCGCGCACGGCGCGCTGCGCGGCGAGCACGGCCTCGACCGGTCCTTTGTGGACGGGAGTCCGCGCGGCGGCCGCGGCGGCGGCGCGGGCCGCGCGTGCGGCGGCGGGATCGTCACCGACCCCGTCGGCGAGCGCGAAGACGACGCCGGGCCCGCCGGCGGCGGCGTACGCCCCGACGGCGTCGGCGTTGAGCGAGCGGGGGCCCTGCGCGCTCGCGGTGTGCCAGCGCGGGAACCCCGGACGTGTGGTGATCATCGCGGCCTCCTCATCCCCTCTGACCACCATGATCCGCGCCGAACCTGTGGGCCGTCTGAGACTTTCCTGTGCTCGCGGTGTAGGTCCGCTTACCGTGGGAACGGGGTGGGGGCATGGAGTTCCGGATACTCGGGCCGCTGGCGGTGTCGCGCGCCGACGGCCACCCGGCGGTGCTCGGCGGGCGCGAGCCGCGGACGCTGCTGGCGGCGTTGCTGCTGGCGCGCGGCCGGGTGGTGCCCGACGAACGGCTGATTTCGCTGCTGTGGGAGGCCGAGCGGCCCTCGACGGTGGACGCGCAGGTGTGCACGTACGTCTCCCGGCTGCGGAACGCGCTCGGCCGGCCCGCCCGGCTCGTCCGCACGGGCGGCGGCTACCTGCTGACCCCGGGCGGCACGATCGACGCCGAGGAGTTCGCACGGCTGGCCGACGCCGGCCACGGCGACCTGCGGGCGGTCCGCGCGGCGAAGGCGTTTCGCGCCGCGCTGGAGCTCTGGCGTGGCCCGGTGCTCGCCGCGCCATCCGGGGCTTCGCCCCGGGCCGGGGGCTCCGCCACTCGGAACCCCCGCAAGCATGTGGCGTCGCCGAACCGTTGCGCGCGGGGGAGTCGGCGCGTTTCGAAGAGCTGCGCCTGGCGGTCCTGGAGGGCCGGATCGCCGCGGAAGTGGCGTCGGGCGACCACCTGCGGGCGGTCCCCGACGCCACCGCGCTCGTCGTCGAGCACCCGCTGCGCGAACGCGCCAGGGCCCTGCTCATGGCCGGGCTCTGCGCGAGCGGCCGCCAGGCGGACGCGATCGAGGTCTACCACCGCGGCCGCCGGCTGCTGGCCGAGCGCCTCGGCATCGAGCCGGGCCCGGCGCTGCGGGCGGCCTACCAGCGGGTGCTCGACGTTCAGGCGGGGTAGGGCGCCGACCGGAAGTCCAGGTCGAGCTGCCGCGGCGAGCGCGACAGCCAGTAGCGCGCCAGTGCGCGGACCTGGTCACGGGGCAGCCCGGGATTGACGTGCCGGTGGTCGGGTTTCGCGATCGACTGCAGCGCCCAGGCGAACCCGAGCAGCGGATCGAGCGCGGCCCACCGCCGCCGGTCGATGTCGAGGACCATCTGCGCGCGCTGCACGGCGTGCCAGAAGTGGTACCCGTTCGGCGGATCGCCGTCCATGGTGTGCACCTCCGACTCGACGGGCGCCCGCCGCGGGTCGAAGAGCACCCCCTGCCCGAAGGCGGCGAAGGCGCGGGTGAGGCCCTCGCCGTCGCCGCGGTAGAAGCGGTCGAAGTTGCCGAGCTGGAGTTTCGAGAGCGTCCGCAGCGGCTGTTCGACGGGCTTGACGAACTCGGCGTAGTTGCCGGGGTAGCCCGGTTCCAGGCTCAGTGCCCGCCACTTTTCGTACAGGCCCTCGGGCGCGTTCTGCTGGATGAAGGGGAAGAGCACGGCGTAGGCGTCCTGGACGTCCTGTGCCGGGTGGTACAGCGCGATTTCGTCGAGCTGGTACCAGAGTTCGTTGGCCCGCCGGTCCCCGAGCATGCCCGGCACCGGCGGAAGCCCGGTGTCCGCGGCCGCGGTTCCTTGCAGCAGCGTGGCCCCGGCAACGGTGGCAACGCCGATCTTGAGCAGCCTTCGTCGGTCCATGTGGTGCACCCCCTGCCCGGCGGTCCCCTGCCGCCGTTCACCGGCCAAGCTACGGAAGGTTTCCATATTTTCTCTGTAAGATCGTTTCCGTGGACGACCACCGGGCGCTTGCGAACTTGATCTTTTCGTACGCGGCCCTGGTCGACGCAGGCGATTTCACCGCGGTGGGCGAGCTGTTCTCCTCAGGGGAGTTCACGGGCAGCGGCGGCACGTTGCGAGGCGCGGCGGCGGTGGAGCGAATGCTGCGCGAGACGGTGATCGTGTACGACGATGGGACTCCGCGGACCAAGCACGTGACCACGAACGTGGCTTGGGAAGTGACCGGCTCGACGGCCGCGTCGAGCGCGTACTTCACGGTGCTGCAGGCGGTTCCGGGGTTACCGCTGCAGACGATCGCGGCCGGGCGTTACGCGGACCGGTTCACGAAGGCGGAGACCGGCTGGCACTTCACCGAGCGCCGCGCGACGGTGGACCTGGTCGGCGACATCAGCCACCACCTGCGGCCCAAGCGTTGAGCCGCCTGGGGGTGCTCCATTCGGAGGGAATCCGCCGCGAGGCGCCTGACGCGATGACTCACGGGTAACAAGTGGTCAGCGCATCGCGACCCCGGGGGAGACCGAGCTCACCAAGGTGAGGATGGCCCCGAATGGTACTGACTGAATCGAGCGTAGCCGGCTGGTTGACCACCGCCTTCCCCGATATTTCGAGCAACTTGATCGCCGCCGCGATCGGTGGAGCACTGGTGTGGGCGGTCACGCGAGTAGTCAGAAGAGTGAAGCTGTTCCGCGCGCGCCGGTTCTGGCGGGCGATGGGCAGTCGCCAGCCGTTCATCGTGTTGGGGGCGCCGGATGCGGAAGCCCTCCGCCGATGGGAGAAGACGGGAATGGTCGGCAAGGGCGACATCCTGGCGCTGGTCGAGGTCGAGTCACAGCTCCGGCGGCTCGGGTTCACCGGGCGGATCATCGAGGCGAAGGAGTTGCCGCCGCACGATCTGATGTCCGACCTCGTCCTGATCGGTGGTCCGGACGGGAACACGGTCACCAAGACCATGCTGAAAGCCCTGGGCGACCGGATTTCTTACGGGTTTGGTGAGGCTCGTCCGGATCAAGCGACCCCACTCCGGGACAACCGCGCAGGCGAAGAGTTCTCTCCGGCCCCCGACCCGGATACCGGCGACCCGGTCGAGGACTACGGTCTGATCGTGCGATCGGCGAATCCGCTGGCGCCCGGATCCGCGGAGATCGTCATTCTCGCGGGATGCTGGGGTTACGGCACCGCTGCCGCGGCGGAAATGCTCGACGAGTCGAAGCTGCTCCGTCGGTGGCCGCGCTCCGGAAAGTTCGAAGCCGTCGTCAAGACCAGCGTTGTCCAGGGTGTCTACTGCAAGACCGAGGTGCAGGACGTGCGAGCGATCTCTTGAGTGCGGAGGCGGACTGAGGCCCGGACCCCCTGAAAGGGAACCCGGGCCTCGCACCTGTCAGCTCTGTCAGCTCTGCAGGTCGTACACCGTCTGGCCGTCGACCGTGGTGGCGGTGAAGGTCGCCGTCACCCAGTCCGTGATCTCCGACGAGCCCCCGCCGGGTCCGCCGCCCCGACCACCCTCGATGTAGTACTTGACCTCGCCCGCCGCCACGTACGCCTTGAACTCGGCCAGCGTCGGGGCCGGGTCCGAGCCGCTCCAGCCGCCGATGCCGATCACCGCCTTGCCGCTGGCCAGTTCCAGCGACGCCGCGCTCTGCGAACCGGTCGTCGCCGCCGCCCACTTGGTCGTCGTCTGGGAAAGCAGGGAACCGATCGTGCTCGACGAAGAGTCCTCGCCGCCGCCGCCGAAGCTGCTCGACGTCGGGCCGGACGTCGGGATCGAACCGGTGTGGGCCACCGACGCCGTCTCGACTCCGTACGCCGCCGACGACACCCCGATGGTCAGGACCAGCGCCGCCGCCACGACGGTGACCAGCCGGCGCGACGCGGGCGCGCCCATCACCAGCACCGTGCCGACCACCACACCCAGCACCGCGACGGCCCACTTCAGCGCCGGGAACCAGTCCGGCGTCCGGTCGAGCAGGATGAACGACCACACCGCCGTCGCGACGACCATGCCGGCGAGCGTCGCCCGCGGGCCCGGGTTGGCCCGGCCCTGCCACAGCGCGCGGCCCGAGATCGCGACCAGCCCGGCGATCGCCGGCGCGAGCGCCACCGAGTAGTACGGGTGGACCGTGCCGCTCATGAAGCTGAACACCAGCGCCGTCACGACCAGCCAGCCGCCCCACAGGACCAGCGCCAGCCGCGTCCGGTCGGTGCGCGGCGCTCGCCGCGTGAACCACAGCCCGGCGACCAGCCCGATCAGCGCCGCGGGCAGCAGCCACGAGATCTCCGTGCCGAAGCTGGCGCCGAACATCCGGAAGAGGCCCGTCGACCCGCCGAACCCGGTGTTGCCGCCCATCCCGCCGCCGCCCGTGCCACCGTTGCCCTCGCCGCCGAAGATGCGGCCCAATCCGTTGTAGCCCAACGCGAGTTCGAGCAGGCTGTCCCCTTCGGACCCGCCGATGTACGGCCGCGACGACGCCGGCCACAGCTCGACCAGCGCGATGAACCAGCCCGCCGAGACGACCAGCGCGACGACCGCGCCGCCCAGGTGCAGCAGCCGCTTGCCGAGCGACGTCGGCGCCGCGAGCAGGTACGCCAGCCCGAACGCCGGCAGCACCAGGAACGCCTGCATCATCTTCGTCAGGAAGCCGAACCCGATCGCGGCACCGGCCAGCGCGAGCCACACCGGGCTCGCCTTTTCCGTGGCGCGCACGACGAAGTAGGCTCCCGCGACCATGAGCAGGACGAGCAGCGCGTCCGGGTTGTTGAACCGGAACATCAGCGCCGCCACCGGCGTCACCGCGAGCATCGCGCCCGCCAGCAGCCCGGCGACCGGGCCCGCGGTCCGCTTCACCGCGAGGTACAGGATCCCGACGGACGCGACGCCCATCAGGGCCTGCGGCGCCAGCACGGTGAAGCTCGAGAACCCGAAGATCCGCGCGAACGCCGTGCCGACCCACAACGCGGCCGGCGGCTTGTCGACGGTCAGCACGTTGCCCGAGTCGAGCGACCCGAACAGCCACGCCTTCCAGCTCTGCGTCCCGGACTGCACGGCCGCCGCGTAGAAGGAGTTGCCGTAGCCGGACGCGGTCAGGTTCCAGAAGTACAGCACCGCGGTCGCGGCCAGCAGCCCGAACACCGCCGGGCGGACCCAGCGCGGTGGCGCCTGCGCCACGGAGTCCTTGCGGTGGCGCGGTTCCCGCGTCACGGGGTCGGACAGGACGGCGGTCATCAGAACTCCTTCTGGGTGGCGGCCTGGCGGCGCGGGTTGAAGACCCAGCCGCGCAGGAGCAGGAAGCGGAGCACCGTGGCGGCGAGGTTCGCCAGCACGAGCACGGTGATCTCCAGGACGAGGCCGGGTGTGGTGGAGCCGTTGAGCAGGGCCAGCGCCCCGCTCGTCAGCGCCAGGCCGAGGCCGAACACGATCAGCCCTTCGAACTGGTGGCGCCCGGCACCGGTGCGGCCGCGGATGCCGAACGTGAGGCGCCGGTTCAGCGCGGTGTTGCCGATCGCCGTCACCAGCAGCGAGGCGAAGTTCGCGGCCTGCGCGCCGACGACGGTCCGCAGCACCAGGAACAGCACGAGGTAGGCGAGCGTGCTGCTGACGCCGATCGCGGCGAACCGCACGAGCTGCGTCACCAGTCGTGGCGGCACGCCGGGCGCGTCCACGCCGATCGGCTGGCGGCCGAGTTGCTCGCGCAGCTTGCTGATCGGGATCTCGCCGGTGAAGGTGGCCTTCGTGACGCGGGCGATGCCCTTGAGGTCCTCGGTGGCGGTCTTGACGATGTTGACCGACGAGTCCGGGTCGTCGACCCAGTCGACCGGCACCTCGTGGATCCGCAGCCCGGCGCGCTGCGCCAGGACGAGCAGCTCGGTGTCGAAGAACCAGCCGGTGTCGACGACGTGCGGCAGCAGCTCGCGGGCGACGTCGGCGCGGATCGCCTTGAACCCGCACTGCGCGTCGCTGAACTTCGCGGCCAGCGTCGAGCGGAGGATCAGGTTGTAGCAGCGGGAAATGAACTCGCGCTTCGGCCCGCGCACCACTCGCGCCCCCCGGGCGAGCCTGCTGCCGATGGCGAGGTCCGAGTGCCCGGAGAGCAGGGGCGCGACGAGCGGCCCGAGCGCGGCGAGATCGGTGGAGAGGTCGACGTCCATGTAGGCGAGGACAGCGGCGTCGGAAGCCCGCCAGACGGCGTTGAGCGCGCGGCCGCGGCCCTTCTCGTCGAGGTGGTGGACGGCCACCTCGGGGAACTCGCGGGCCAGTCGTTCGGCCACCTGCAGCGTCGCGTCGGTGCTCGCGTTGTCGGCGACGGTGATCCGGTACGGGTAGGAGACGTGTTCGGCCAGGTGCGCGTGCAGCCGTCGGATGCACGGTTCGAGGTCGGCCTCTTCGTTGTAGACCGGGATGACGACGTCGAGAACGGGCTGCGGACCGGCCAGATCGACCGGCACGGTCCCGGGCCGCGGTGCGGGGGCGGTGGCTGTCATGCCCCTACGGTCGCGGCCGCCGCTTTGGCGACCGTGTGATCTCTCTGTGCGGTTGCTGTGCGCCGAAGCTGAGCGTGTCCTCGAACCCGGCGCCGCTGACCAACGTCCCGACCGTGAGAACGTCAGATACGCTGGGCGTCATGCCGCCATGTGCCGCCGCCGATGGATACTGAGTGGTAGCGCTGACCATCGAAGCGGTGGGCACGGAGCTGCGCCGGTTGCGCAAGGCAGCCGGCCTGACCCAGGCCGACGTCGCCCGGATCATCGGCGTGAGCCGGGCGAACCTGACGCAGTGGGAAACCGGGCGCTACCTCCCGTCGGTGGAGAACGCCAGGCTGCTCGACGACCACTTCCGGGCGGCGAACGCCCTGGTCCAGATGGTCGAAGCGGCTCGGTCGCCCGCTCCTGCGGGCGGCGCGCTCCTGTCGACGCGCGGCTCGCTGCTCGAGGTCTTCCGGCGGGCGGGACAGAGCCTCGTCGGGCACTTGATCCGCGACGAGAACGGCCGTGCGGTCGGCTGGCGGCACAACCTCCAGCAGGACAACGAGCAGACCACGCTCGCCACCGCGTACGGGATCAGCGCGTTGGCCGTGTTGGGCTCCGCCTACATCGACCTACGTCCGGTCGTCGAGCGCCTCTACGCCAAGCGGTCCGACTTCGGGTGGCAAGGTCGGTCCGCCGGACGCCGCCCCGAGGTCACCGCGGCGGTGGTGGACGCGCTGTGCCGGGCCAGTACCGTCCTGTCCGCCGAAGAGGGTTTGCAGCACCTCGAGAACTCGCTCGACGACTACAGCCGCACCCGGCCCTTCCTGCTCGCCACCGCGTTGCGCACGTCGGCCCGGATCGGCCCCGGCGCTCCGCTGACCCGCCGGCTGACGGACGACCTCCTCACCGCCCGGCTGGACTTCGACGGCGTCCTCCTGTGGGGCGAGAAGAAAGAACCCGGGCTGGTGGCCCCGGAACCGTCCACAGCGCACACCGCGCGCGCCGTCGTGGCGTTGCGTGACCTGCTGCGTACGGGGGCAGACCGCGCCGACGTCCGGGACGCGGTCGAAGTGGCGACGCAGTGGCTCGTCGACCGGACGCACCCGGACGACGGCGTCATGGAAGACCTGGCGTTGCCGCAACCCGGCCGGGAAACCGTCCGGGTCAACATCAAGCACTTCACGTCCGCGTGGGTCGTGCAAGCGCTGGCCGAGGCGCCCCGGGTCCCGGCCGTCCGGCTGAACCGCGCGCTCGATTCGCTCTGGGAACGCTACGAACCCGATATCGGACTCTGGGCCTGGGGCAGCGGCGACTTCCCCATCTGGATGACCCTCGACGCCGTCACCGCCCTGCGGGCGGCCGCGCTGGCGTTCACCGCACCACCTTTTCATCCACCCGCGGCTTCAGAATAGAGAATGTCGCATTGTGGGCGCGGCTTCTTCGCCTTTTCCGGCGGGAACGTCATTGTGCTCTTCTGGACGCTCGCCGCTGAAGAGGTTCGGCTGAGGGGCCGCGCCGCGCGGTGTGGTGCGCGGTCGGGTGCGGTTGCTGTGCGTGGACGGAGTCAGTGGTAGGGGTTGGTCGGGTTCAACGCGAGTTCGCGGATCGACGCGAGCGGAAGTCGATCGAGGGACTGTTCCGCGATGCCCACGTCACGGAGTACCCGGAAGACGTCGTCCTCGGTGACTTGGCCCTTGTCCGCGGGAACCCGCACGTCGCTCTTCACCTTCAACTCCGGCTTGAGAGACGAGAAGCTGAGGTCGAAGTCCGCGCGGTATGCGTGGTAAAGGGCAGAGGCGCCGCCCTGCCGGCGGATGTGCAGAGCGGGGAACTGGCTGTCCTCGTTAGTGATGATGACCGAGTCGGGCGAGATGTCGTGCCGCAATGTCGAAAATTCCGACCTCAACCGTATTTCGACGGTCAGGAACTCGTGTTGCTGGTGCCACTCGGCGGCGAATATGGTGGCGAGGCAGCTCGTCTGCACGAACTCGGTCGTCCACATGGCCGATCCCTTGTTCTCCGGCCGGCGGGACAGCTTGGCGCGGTATTCCGCGTACTCCCGGCAACGCGTCGTGTTCTGCGGATCCAGGATCTGCAGTTGTATCCGCCAGTGGGTGCCCGTGCTGCTTTCGCGGGCCCGCGCGGCGAGCTGCGGCAAGGTCCAGGCGCGGGTGAACGTTCCGGTGCCTCCGCGGAACTGCCACATGTCCGCGGTCGTCATAGCGGCTTCGAAAGCCTTCTGCCTGGAGGCGAGGGTCGTCAGTTCGCCGACGGACGGCCTGAACGTCAGCGCGTGTCCGACTTCGCCGACTCCCTTTTCGACCAGATCCACTGATCGGGCCAATTCGACGACTCGCCGGTCGTTGTCCTCTTGACGCATGGCTTGCTTGAACAGTGAGAAGCCCAGTATGGCCAGAGTTGCCAGGGTGGCGGCGAGGAGCGTCTTGACGTCGTTCACCGTGTCGGTCGCGCCGAGCACCGCTACTGTCGCGGCCGCGACGAGGATGATGAGTTGCTCGGGATCCCGGCGCAGCCCGCGGAGCAGACGTGCGGTCCTGCGGTCGGGAGGAGTTTCTGATCCGGCTCGGGTCTTCTGGTGGCGTGTCGTCATTTCGGCCTCTCCCCGTCGTTGCTGACCGTCCGTTTCGAGGATGGCCGATGTCCACTCTGATGGCTGCTTGACGAAATAATCGTGGCTGTGTTCGGGCTGAGGAATGCGGGGGTGACCGAACCAAGCCGGTTACCATGGGCGGACATCTGCGACTCGTCGCGCTGAGAGAGTGAGCATGGGGAAGTGGTATGACGACTGCTGCGACACTCCGTTCGGGTGGTGATGTTCCATGCCGCGCTCTCATGGGCTGATCACGCTGATCGCAGGCCGGTCGGTTGCCTCCGCCCCGGTATCGGTCGCCGCCGGAGTGCGCGGGGGGCGAAAACTGGAGACGGAGCGTCGCCCATGAGTGCGTTCTCGCACGGTGCCGGTGGCTCCGGGTTCATCGCCGATCTTGCTGCTTCGGTGGGACGAGGTGAGGTCGGCCTCCGCAGCCTGGCCACGGCGGCCGGAACGGTGGGTGAAGCCCCGGCAGGCTTCGTGCGCTGGCTGGCGGAGACGGCGTGCGATGCCGACTCAGTCCGGGGAATCGTGGCGCGCTCGTATTGGCACCCGAACGGCTTCGCCAAACTGGTCTTGCACACCTCGATCGATCCGGAGTTCAAGATCCGCATGCACGTGTGGCCGGCGTCGGAGGCGCCGAGACGAGGTGAGACGAACCCGCACAGCCATCGCTGGGAGTTCGCGTCCACGCTGATCGCGGGACAAGGCATCCTCATGGCGGAGTACCTCGAAGTCACGGAAGGGGGAGAGCCGTTCACCCGCCACCTCTACGGCACGAACCCGGCCGACCCCGCGCTGCTCGTCGCCGACGGTGCCACCCGGCTGGTCGACGCGACGGCGCCGGGGCTGTCACGGGGCGGGGTCTACGCCTGCGGCACCGACATCGTCCACACCGCCGAGCCGCTGGGCGAGCGCTTGACCGCGACGGTCGTCGTCCAAGGTCCGCACCGCACGTCGACCACCACCGTGTTCCGTCCGCCGGGGGAGACCGGGGACCAGCCCAACCGCCCGCTGTCCGCGGAAGATTTCCGGCAGCTGGTGAGTGCGGTCGTCACCGAGGTCCGCGAATGCTCGTCCCGCTGTTGAGGTGGCGTTCGCGTGCCAAGCAGCGGGGAGTGCTGACCGATCGCGCCATCCGTCGCTCGCTCGCGAGCGGTGAACTGTTCGTCGACCCCTTCGACCCTGGACTGGTCCGGCCCGCTTCGATCAGCCTCCGCCTGGGCGCCGAGGCGTTCAGCCTGCGCAGCAAGGGGCCGGTCGACGTGGCCGATCGTGCTACTCACCCGGATCTGGTGCCCAAGAGGCTCGACGACGGCGGGAGGCTCGTGGTCGAGCCGGGTGAACTGGTGCTCGCCCCGACGCGGGAACGGATCGGGTTGTCCAGGAACCTCGCCGGCTTGGTGGACGGAACCAGCGACTACGCGCGGCTCGGGGTGGGGGTCGTGCTCTGCGGCCAAGTGAGTCCGGGCTTCGGTCAGGACGGTGGTGCGGTGCTGACCTTGGAGATCGTGAACCACCTGCGGCATCCGGTTCTGCTGTACCCCGGTGCGCGGATCTGCAACCTGATGCTGTTCGCTTCGACGGGGAGTGAGCAACCCTACGGGGCGATGCCACACAACTATTCGAACGACCAAGCTGTCGTCGCGTCGCGATTGGCGGATCATGTCCGGCACCACTGAGCCACGTCTGGGCGACCTGGGCGAACGCGGGATACAGGAGTACGTCCTGCGGCCGCGCTACGACGGTGTGGAGGGCTTCGGGGACGACAGCGCCCTGCTCGCCGCACTTTGCTCGCCGAGCGAACTCGTGGCCACCACCGACAGCTGCCCGACCCCCGTGGTCGTCGAACTCATGGGCGAGCCCGACCTCTACCACGCGGGCTGGCTGCTGGCGACGATCAACCTGTCCGACCTGGCCGCGACGGGTGCCGAGCCGCTCGGTCTCGTCGCCGCCTACACCCTGTCGAAGAAAACCACGGTGCGTGACTTCGAACGGCTCCTCGACGGTGTCGACGACTGCTGTGCGGAGCACGGCACCAGGATCGCCGGGGGTGACACCCGTGACGGTGAACCCATGCAGCTGACGGCGACGGCGATCGGGCGGTGCGCGCCGGGCAGCAGGCTCCGCCGATCAGGGGCGTGCGCCGGGGACCGCCTGCTGCTGGTGGGTTCCCCCGGCTACCTCTGGGCCGCAGCTTTGCTGCACGACGGTCGTGCGACGCTCCCGGAACCGGCCCGGGACGAAGTCCGGCGCCGTGCTTGCCGGCCCACTGCCCAGCTCAAGGCGGGGCAAGTGCTGGCCGCGGCCGGGCTCGCACAGGCGGCGATGGACGTCTCGGACGGTCTGTTCGCCACCGTGCGAGCCCTTTGCGAGGCCAATGGCCTGGGTGCCGCGGTCACCGGGGAGTACGAACTGGACGAGCCGGTGGCCGAAGTGGCGCGGCAGAGCGGGTTCCTGCCTTTCGACCTCGCCCAGACGTGGGGTGACTGGAGTCTCGTCGCCGTGGCCCGGGCCGAGGACGTCGACTTGGCCACGAAGGCGCTGCGCGCGGAGGGGATCGTGGCCCAGGAGATCGGCGTCTTCACGGCCGACCGGAGGATCACGGTCGGCCCCGCCGCTCGTCCGTGGCGCGGGATAGCGCAAGAACGCTTCTCGGACAGCTCCTGGCACGGCGACAACCTCACGCATTTGATCACTGCCATGCTGGGAGCTCCCCGGGGGTGAACCCGCACCTCAGCTGTGCACCCGCAGCGGCACCACGTTGCTCGGCAGGGACGCCCGGCCGGGCTCGTGCTTCGGTGCCGTGAAGCTGATCGTCAGCGTCACCAGGCTCGCGTAGCGCGGGTGGCGGTCGACGTACACCTCCGGCACCGCGCACGCCGCCGCCAGTACCGAGCGGTGGCGGTGCAGGTGGTCGAAGGCTTCGTGCCCGTACAGCGACACGACGACGTCACCGCCGCGCGGGCGGCTCCACAGGATCGTCGGCCGGCCGCCGGGGAGGCGCAGCTGCGGGAACGCCGCCCGCAAGCGGTGTTGCAGCGCGACCGCGCGGATCCGGGCGCGGACCTGGTGACGGCGCAGCACCGCCCAGCCGAGCGCGGCGGCGAGGATGACCGAGGCCCACAGCGGGCCCGCCCACAGCGCGAACGTCACGACGGCGTAGGGGAGCAGCGTCAGGCTCAGGATCTCCCACCGCCAGTGGTAGATCCGCAGCGGGAAGGACGGCTGCCTGGTGGTCATGTCCGTGCTCCTTTCGGTCGGGTGGCGGCGGAAGAAGCCGCCGAGGTGACGCAGCAGGCGTCCGGCTCCGGTGGCGGCCACGATGGCCGCCACGATCGCCGGCGCGGAGGTCATGTCGGGATCCGGGTCTTGGGGGCGGGGTGGAGGTCCTTGTCCTTACCGAGCCGCCAGGTCCACCGCCACCCGGCCCAGACCGCGGCGACGGATCCCAGCAGGACGAGCACGACGGCCTGCCCCACGAGGCCCTCGAGCGGCGCGAGCCGGAGCAGCACCAGCAGCGCCCACAGCTGGGACGCGGTGAAGGGGATGACGAGCCCGGCGGCGTAGACGCCACGACGCCAGCGGCTGCCGCGCGGTGCGGCGGTGGTGTAGGGGTCCATGAGTTGCCCTCCTCCTCGGTGGATCCAGAAAACCTCCGGAACGCCGCGCCTTGTGTGTCAGGTGACTCAGAAGGCGGGATTCAGCTCGCGATTCGTCGAAGTTCGGCCAAGCGGTGGATCGTCACTTGTCTCCGGCCGGTGCTGATCACCCCTTGCCGTCGCAGGTCGCGCGTCGCACGCGCCCAGGATTCGCGGGAGATCGCGGCGGTCATGGCCAGCTCCGCCTGGGTGGCCGGGACGGCGATTTCGATGTCCGGCCCGCGTGGCACGCCGTGCTGGACGGCCAGCTGGATCAGCTGCGCGGCCACCCGTCGCGCGGCCACCCCGCCCCCGACGTCCAGCCACTGCCTGCCGACCGATCGCAGGCGCGTGGACAGCACGAGCAGCAGTGCCCAGGAGATCCGCGACCGCGTCCGGCACAGGGTGGCGAACCGGTCGCCGGGAACCTCCAGGACGTCGAGGTCTTCGAGCGCTTGGACCGTCGCGGACCGCGGCAGGTCGTCGATCGCGGCGAGTTCGCCGATGACGTCGCCGGCGCCACGCACCCCGACGACGACCTCGCGCCCGTCGGCGGAGCCGTGGACGATCCGCACCTGCCCGGACAGCAGCACCAGCACGACGCTCGAGCGGTCACCTTCCCGGCACAGGGTTTCGCCGTGCCGGTACGAGCGCCGCGTGGCGGCTTCCGCCAGCACCCGCCGATCGGCCGGGGCCAGTCCGGTCCAGAATCCTGTCGGTTCCACTGTCCCCACCTCCTTCGCGGTCCTACGCGGTCATGTCCTCCTCCGGCTCGACGCCTTCGGGTGCGTGGAGCCACCCCCGAAGGCGTTGCGTGCCGACTCTGACGTGGACCACCGGGGCGAAAGCGTCCTGGTCGATGCCGGGGTAGCCGTGCCGGACCACCGAGCGGTGCATTTCCGGTGATACGACGAGCGCCAGCGGACCGGCGCTGATACGCAGCCGTCGTTTCAGCTCGGGTGCGTCGACGAAGCGGCAGGCGATGTCGATGTCTTCGCCGTAGGGTCCGCGGCTGTCGTAGTGCACCTCGCCGGCGTGCACGGCGACGCGCAGCCGGAAGGCGAGGTCCGGCCGGTTCCGGGCGTGCTTCTCCAGGAGTTCGGCCAGCGCGGGGACGACGGTCGCGAGCAGGACCGGCTTGGGCGCCTGGTCGACCGGGCGAACCAGGCACAGGACGCCGTCACCCCGGTCGACGAAGCCGTCGCGGTACTTCTTGGTGATCCCACCGGCGAGGAAGGCTTCGTCCAGCAGCTCGGACAGGACGCTCCGGAGCTGGGCCCGAGCCGGATTCGTCCGCGCCGTCGAGCCTTCGATGTCGACTGCCACGATGGTCCGGTACCGGGGTATGTCGCCCGAGCTGTCCATGGCCGGCTCCTGCCTTCAGATATGAACTGAAGTTCAGTCAACTTCACTGTAGAGCCTGAGATGACCTGTATCAACGGAGGTGGATTGCTGTTACTCGTTTGATGTCAGCCATTTCGACAGGTCGTGACGTGACTGTAGGCCAACTCGGCGAGGCGGCGCAGCGCTCCGCGTCGCAGGGGAGTACTATCAGCGCACCCGTTTGCAGGGCTGAAATTTACTGAAGGGTGGCGAGGTTGTGTCCCCGATCGCGCCCCGGCCTGCTCTCGCCCGTCGATTGAGGGCGCTGCGGGAGACGCACTGGCCAGAAGCCGGTATCACCCAGGCGCAGCTGGCCGACGCTCTCGGCGTCGGCAAGCCGCTCAGCATCTCCCTCATCTCGTCGTGGGAAAACGCCGACAAACCCGTACGCCCGCCCGCCCGGCGGCTCGAGGCGTACGCGACGCTCTTCGCGACACGGCGCTCCCTGGACGGCGGGCGCGTTCGGGTCCTGTCTCTCGAAGAACTGACGGACGAGGAGCGCGTCCGGCGGAAGGAACTGCTCGCCGAACTGCTGTGGCTGCGTGACGGCACGGAGACCGTCGCCGACCTCTGGACCTTCCCCGAGGACCAGGACGTGACCATAGTTTGTGCGCCGTTCCCGGAGAAGTTCCGGAAGTCCCTTCCCTACACGGATCCGGACAGCGCTGACTTCGTCTCCCTGTACACGTACGCCGACCCGGACGCCTTGATCGAACTGTTCGGCCACATCCGTGCGCGAAATCCCGGCAACAAAGTCACGTTCCACACCGCCGACGAGTTGTCCACCGACCACTACACCACGCACCTGATCTTGCTGGGGGGTGTCGACTGGAATTCCGTCACCCGCGACGTCATCGAGCGGGTCGAGTTGCCGGTGGCCCAGGTCGGTCGACAGGCAGATGCCGAACACGGCGGGTTCCTGGTCGAGGAGAACGGCCGGGAGAAGCTGATCGAACCTCAGCTGGATGAGAACGGCCACCTGCTGGAAGACGTCGCGCACTTCTACCGCGGGGTGAGTCCGTTCAACCGGAAGCGCACTGTGACCGTGTGCAATGGCATGTACGGTCGAGGCACGCTGGGTGCGGTCAGGGCGCTCACCGACGAACGGTTCCGGGACCGCAACGAGGCGTACGTCCGAGAACGGTTCGGCGACGACGAGCTGTTCAGCGTCATCAGCCGTGTGCTCGTCGTGGACGGCAATGGACTGACGCCTGACTGGAGCATCGACGAGAACCGCCTGCACGAATGGCCCGAAGCCGGATGAACGCGTGGCAGCACCCATCACACCAAGATCTGCTGACCCGCGTCGAATCGGTCAAGGCGCCCTCCGCTGCACTGGACGCGATCATCGTGCCCAACGGACGGCCGGCGGCGTACCTCGCCCAAGCGATCGAGGCGGCTCGCAAGCTCGAGGTGCCGTTACTGTTGTTGTGCAGCAAGCGGGCCAGTGCTTCGAGCGCGGCTCTGGAGGCGAAGCGGTCCGGCGTCCAGGTGCGGGCCATCGATGTGGATCTGCTCCCCGAACCACTCGTCCCGACGTTCAGCACGGACAAGCTGCTCGGCGCCGGCCGGTTCCACCGGCCGGTCGACACCAGCCTCAAACGGAACCTCGGCCTGCTCATCGCGATCGTCGCCGGGTGGCGTCGTGTCCTCTTCCTCGATGACGACATCGTCCTGCCCGACCCCGGCGACCTCAACGCCGCGGCGGGACTGCTCGCCAGGCATCCGGTCGTCGGGCTGGCGAACGCCGGCATGCCGGACAACTCGGTTGTCTGCCACGCACTTCGCGACGTCGGCGTCGACCAAGACACGTTCATCGGGGGAGGTGCGCTCGTCGTCGGCGAGGCCGCGTTCGAGTCGTTCTTCCCCAACATCTACAACGAAGACTGGTTCTTCCTCTTGGACGGTCTGACGCTGCGGCCGCCGGCGGTTGTGGGTTCGGCGATCCAGCACCCCTACGATCCGTACCGCGACGCCTCACGAGCTCGTGGTGAGGAACTGGGCGACACACTCGCCGAAGGCGTTTACGCGCTCTTGGACAACGGTCTGGGACTGCCTGACGCCGGTGAAGCTTATTGGCGCGGATTCCTGCCCGCTCGGCGGGAGATCATCATGACGACCATCGAACGGGTCCAAGCAGCGACGATCGAACCCGCGCAGAAAGCTCGAATGATCGCCTCGCTCAAAGCCGCGATCGGACGCAACCACCACATCACGCCGGATCTGTGCGTGCGGTACCTCCGTGCCTGGCAGGCGGACACCGTGCGCTGGCGCCGGCACGTCGGCGACCTCCGCCGGGACCACCGTTCGGGATTCGGCGTCGATCACGCCTTGGCTGCGCTGGGTGTTGCCCACCTCGCCCAGCCCGGGGTCGACGGCCGGATCGGCACCACGCCGAAACGCCGGCTGCCACGGCCTCGTGCGGTCACGCGGATTTGAGGTACTTCACGAGCACGTAGCACTTCTCCGGCTCCCGGACGACGCTGCCGTCCGGCCGGACCTCGTAGGTGTGGCAAACGATCTTGCCGCCGCCCCAGTCCTGGTAGCCGAGTCTGGCGTACAGCGCGGCGGCGCGAGTGTTGTCCTCGTGGACCGCCAGCGCGACCTGTTCGTGGCCGTGGTCCTCGAGGTAGCGCTCGGCGTGCTTCATCAACTCGCTGCCGATACCTCGGTTGCGCAGTTCCGGCAAAACTTCCAAATGGGTGAGCAGTGCCACCTCCGGCAACGCGGCGGTGATTTCCGGCTCCTCGGCCGGTTCGAGCCAGAGGTAGAGCAGCCCCACGGGGTCGTCGCCGGACCACGCTGTGAACAGCACACCGAGACCGTTCTTCTGCCGGAGCAGCCGGTCGTCGAGGAAGTGCCGGTCGCCGAACTTTTCGCTGAGGATCTCGATATCACCAGGCTGGACCGGTCGCACCAAGTATCGACTCACCGTTGAGGACTCCTGTCGTTCGGGCGCCGGCCGTGCGCCCGCAGAACGGATTCCGGCCCGGTCGAGAATCTGGCGTTCCCCACTTGTCGCGGAGAAGGCCGGATTTTGGCACGAAGTGTCGGAGATATCCAGTCTGCGGGACATCGGTTACCGGATTGTTCAGCCGATCGAGGTCAGGTCGTAGACGGTCACGTCATCCACAGTGGACGCCTCATAGTGGTCGGCCACCCACTCCGCGATCTGCTGGGCCGCGTCCGAACCCGTGCTGCCCGGCATCGTCATGCCCTCACCCAGGAAGTAGTGGATCCGGCCGGCAGCCACGTACTGCTGGAACTGCGCCAGCGTCGGATAAGGGTCGGTCCCGTTGAAGCCGCCCACCGCCATCACCGGCGCTCCGCTCGCCAGCTGGTAACCCGCCGCCGCGTTCGACAACACCGTTGCCGCCGTCCACGTGTACTGGGAGGCGTCCTTCTGCAGCAACGCCGTCAGGGAAGCGCCCGGCATCGTCGTGCTCAGCAGTGAGCCCGGGCCGCCGCCGCGGAAGCCGCCCGGTGCGCCGCCGGGGCCTCGGCCGCCGAAGCCGGACGAAGGGCCTGCCGACGGGATTGCGCCGCTGTGTGTCACCGACGCCGTGGCCAGCGTGTACGCGCCCGTTCCGGTCAAAGTCGCGACCAGGGCCAGGACGGCGACCGCGGACGCCGCCCAGCGGGTCAGGTGGGCTGCGAAGAACAGGGCCACCGCCGCCAGCAGGCCGCCCACCAGGATCGTCGGGGCCAGCCATGGCTGCCACGTCGAGCTCGACAGGAACAGGTACGCCGTGAGCGCTGTCAGGGCCACGCCGCCGCTGAGCAGGCCCGATGCCGATGGGCGGGAACGCAGGCGCCACAGCTGGACCGCCGCCGTGCCGACCAGTGCCGCGATCGGCGGGGCCAGTGCGACCGTGTAGTACGGGTGGATGATGCCGCCCATGTAGCTGAACACCAGCGCCGTCACCAGGAGCCAGCCGCCCCAGAGGACCAGGGCCGTGCGGGAGCGGTCCGTGCGCGGGGCGTGGCGGGTGAACCACAGGCCCGCGCCCAGCGCCAGCACGGCCGCCGGCAGCAGCCACGCGATGCCGCCCGCCATTTCGCTGCCGAACAGCCTGGTCAGGCCGGTCGAACCCCAGCCGCGGCCGGCGCCGCCGCCTACGCTGCCGACCTCGTCGCCCGTGATGCGGCCGAAGCCGTTGTAGCCGAAGACCAGTTCCCACAGGGAGTTCGTCTGGGAGCCGCCGATGAACGGGCGGTCGGCGGGCGGCCAGAGCGCGACCACCACGAGGTACCAGCCGGCCGCCACGACCGTGGAAAGCAACGCGCCCAGCAGGTGCAGCAGCCGTTTGCCCAGCGACACCGGCGCCGCGATCAGGTAAGCGAGCGCGAACGCCGGGAGCACCAGGAACGCCTGCAGCATCTTCGCCAGGAAGCCGAACCCCACCGCGACGCCGGCCAGCGCGAGCCAGCGCGGGCTCGCCTTCTCGGCGGCGCGGACCACGCAGTACGCGGCGGCGACCAGGAGCAGCACCAGCAGCGCGTCGGGGTTGTCGAAGCGGAACATCAGCGCGGCGGCCGGGGTCAGCGCCAGCACGAGCCCGGCGAGCAGGCCCGCGGCCGGGCCGGACGTGCGGCGGACCGCCGCGTGCAGCAGCCACACCGAGCCCACGCCCATCAGCGCCTGCGGCACCAGGATGCTCCACGCGTTGACGCCGAAGACCCGCGCCGAGAGCCCCATGACCCACAGCGCCCCCGGGGTCTTGTCGACCGTGATCGCGTTCGCCGCGTCGCTGGAGCCGAAGAACAGCGCCTTCCAGCTCTCCGAACCCGCCTGGGCGGCCGCCGAGTAGAAGGCGTTCGCCCAGCCGGACGCGCCGAGGCCCCAGAGGTACAGCACCGCCGTGCCGAGCAGGAGGACGGCCAGTGCGGGCCGGTGCCAGGTCGAGCGGGCGGGTACAGGAGGGGTTACTACGGTTTCGCGTGATGCTACACCGGCTTTTCGGGGGTTCCGGGTGGCGGAGCCCCCGGCCCGGGGCGAAGCCCCGGATGTCACAGCGGTCATGAGGGTCAGCTTCCGGTGCCGAGCTGGGGCCGGGTTGTGCCGATGCTGTGCACTCGCTGTGCGGGCACGGCCACGGGGAGGCGCACCGCGAACTCCGTCCGTCCGGGACGGCTGTGCACCTCGATGCTGCCGTGGTGGGCGAGCACGACCGCGGACGCGATCGCCATGCCGAGGCCGGTGCTGCCGGCGTTGCGGGAGCGCGACGAATCGCCGCGTGCGAACCGTTCGAAGACTTCGGGGAGCAGGTCCGGGTCGATGCCGGGGCCGTTGTCGGTCACCGTGAGCACCGCGCTGCCGTCGACCGAGCGGGCCAGGGCCGTCACCACCGTGGTGCCGGGCGGCGTGTGCGTGCGGGCGTTGGCCAGCAGGTTCGCCAGGACCTGGTGCAGGCGCTGGACGTCGCCGTGCACGAGGACCGGGTCCGGGGGCAGCTCCAGGAGCCAGCGGTGGCCGCGGCCGGCGACCTGGGCGTCGCCGACCGCGTCGGCGACCAGCCGGGTGAGGTCGACGTCGCGGACGTCGAGCGGGCGGCCCGCGTCGAGCCGCGCGAGCAGGAGGAGGTCCTCGACGAGCGCCGACATCCGGACGGCCTCGGACTGGATCCGGCCCATCGAGTGCGCGACATCGGGCGGCACCAGCGCGCTGCCGCGGGCGGCCAGCTCGGCGTACCCGCGGATGGCGGCCAGCGGTGTCCGCAGCTCGTGGCTGGCGTCGGCGACGAACTGGCGGACGCGGATCTCGCTGTCCTGGCGGGCTTCGAGGGCCTGGGCGACGTGGCCGAGCATCAGGTTGAGCGCCGAGCCGACCTGCCCGACCTCGGTGCGCGGGTCGGTGTCGGCCTCCGGGACGCGGATGGACAGCGCGACCTGACCGCGGTCGAGCGGCAGCTCGGTCACGCGCCCCGCGGTGGCCGCGACGCGGTCGAGCGGGCGCAGCGTGCGGCGGACCGCGAACGCGCCGAGGAAAGCCGCGCCGAGGACGCCCGCGGCGGCGACGCCGAACAGGATCAGCCCGACGGTGACGAGCGTGGCGGTGACCGGTGCCATCGGCAGGCCGGTGACCACGACTTCGCCGGTCCCGGTGACCGGCAGCGCCATCAGCCGGTACTCGCCGAGGTCGTCGAACGACACCGTGTGCGGCCTGCCGTCGGCGGGCACCGAGAGCATGACGGCCTGCTGGGCCGCCGAAAGCCGCAGGCGGTCGCCGTGCTCGGAGATGCTGTCGTCGTGGACGAGCCGCCGCTGCGCGTCGAAGGTGCCGCTCACCGTGCCCACGTTCTGCCCGAGGGGGTGCTGGCCCTGGTCCTCGGGCGGCCCGGCGTCCTGCGGGCGGGCGTTGCTCGCGAAGACGAGGGAGCGGGTCGCGGCGGCGGACAGCTGCTGGTCGACCTGGCGGGTGAGGAAGACGTCGAGCGCGAGTTCGCTGACCACGCCGACGATCAGGCACACCACGGTGAGCAGCACGACCATCGACCCGGTCAGCTTCGCGCGCAGCGAAAGCCGCCCCCGGCGGGGGCGTGACGAGACGGTTCGCGCGGCCATGGGTTCAGCGTCCGGCCGGGCCGTGTGTGCGGCTTGTGTGCTGCCTGTGAGGCGGCTGTGCGGTGGCGGCTGCGGCGATTCCGCCGGTCACAGGAACGGCTGACGGCGGGCACAGTCCGCGCACAGCGTGGGGCCGCACCGTGGACCGCACCGAAGGATCTCGTTAAGGAGCACCACGATGACCACACCGCAGGCACCGTCCACACCGGACCGGACGTGGGGCGCCGCGCCCGCACCGGGCACGCCGCCGCGGGCGGGCTGGTCCCCGGGAAAGAAGATCGCGGCTGGCGCCGTCGCGGCCGTGATCGTGGCCGGCGGGGGAGCGGCGGTCTGGGCCGCTTCGTCGTCCTCGGCGGCCACCGGCACGGCCGCGGGGCCGGGTGGCATGAACGGCGGCCCGGGCGGCCTGACGGGCGGCAGCGGCGGCCTGGGTTCGGCCCTGCACGGCGAGTACGTGTCCTCGGACGGGAACGGCGGCTACGTCACGAAGCTCATGCAGACGGGCGAGGTGACGGAGCTGAGCGCGACGTCGCTGACGGCGAAGAGCGACGACGGCTTCTCGAAGACGTACACGATCACGTCGGCGCAGGCGACGGGCCTGGCGACCGGCGACACGATCACGGTGGTGGCCACGGAGTCGGGCACCACGGCGACGGCGACGTCGGTGACGGAGGGCCAGACGGGCGCCCAGCCCGGCGGTGGTCAGGGAACCCCGCCCACCCGGACCGGCTGACGGCGTGGCGGCGCCGGGGGTCAGCGGCGGTCGTAGTCGACCGCGACCTCCGGGGTCGTCGCCCTCGACCGGCACGTCAGGATCCGGTTCGCCGCCGCGTCGTCCTCCGTCAGGGCGTAGCGGACGTCCATCTCCACCTGGCCGTGCAGCAGCGTCGCCTGGCACGTCCCGCACGCGCCGCCGGTGCACGAATACGGGACCTCGAAGCCCGCGCGCAGGGCCGCGTCCAGGACCGTTTCCCCGGCGGCGGCCGGGATCGACGTCGTCCGGCCGCCCAGGGTCACCGTCACCGCGGCCGGGGCGCCCGCCGGGTCGCGCAGCGGGGCCGCGCCGCGGAACAGTTCGAAGTGGACGTTCTCTTCCGGGACGTCCGCGTCCGCCAGCGTGCGGCGGGCCAGGTCCGTGAGGCCCCGCGGGCCGCACAGGAACCACTCGTCGACCTTCGCCGGGTGCAGGCGGTTCTGCAGGAGCGCGCGCAGCCGCGTGCCGTCGAGGCGGCCGCGCTGGTAGCGCTCGTGGGAGATGGCCAGTGCTTCGCCGACGACGTCGAACTGGCGGGGCCGGTGCGCGTGCAGGTCCGGGTCGCGCTCGTCGGTGCGGTAGTGCACGACGTGCAGGCGGCCGCCGAAGCCGTCGGCCAGTGCGCTCAGCTCCCGCGCGAACATCGTGGTCGCGCCGGAGGTGTTGACGTACAGCAGCGTCGCCTTGCTGTGCGGCTCCGCCGACAGCGTGCTGACCAGGATGGACAGCACCGGCGTGATGCCGCTGCCCGCGGCCAGCGCCACGTAGTGCGCGGTCCGCGCAGGGTCCGGGGTGTGCGTGAACCCGCCCGACGGCGGCAGGACGTCGAGGAAGTCGCCCTCGGCCAGCGCCGCGGTCGCGTGGCTCGAGAACGCGCCGCCCGGACGCCGCTTCACCGCGATCCGCAGCTCGCCGGACGCCGCGGGCGCGCAGATCGAGTACGTCCGCCGCACCGGCAGCCCGTCGAGCACCGCGCGGACCGCCACGTGCTGGCCGGGTGTGAACCGGAACTCGTCCTTGAGCTGCGGCGGGACGTAGAACGTGAGCGCGACCGCGTCCGCGGTCAGCTGCCGGACTTCGCGCACCCGCAGCCGGTGGAAGCGGCTCGGGCCGAGCGGGGGCGAGGCCGGTGCGGGCACCACGACCTCGGGTTCGGTTTCGAGCCCGGCCGCCGCCAGGTACTCCGCCGCGGTCAGTTCGCGGCCCCACGCGGTGCTCAGCGGGACGTCCCTGGTCAAGTAGGCCTCGCGGTTCTCCAGCCAGACCCGCCGGTACCGGTGGAACGGGACGGCGGGGTGCAGGTGGTGCACCAGGTGCAGGTTCTGGGCCAGCAGCACCGGGGTAAGCAGCCGGTCGAGCCCGACGCGCACCCGGGTGGTGCCGAAGCGGCCCTCCGGTCCCGCGGCGGGCAGGCCGTGGTGCGGCAGCCAGCCGAACGACCACGCGAGCAGGCCCAGCCCGAGCCGCTGCGGCAGCAGGTACACCAGCACCAGTTCGACGCCGTGGCCGCTCGTGACCAGCGCCGCCGCGGCCGTCAGCGCCGTGGCCAGCACCACCAGCGTCTCGGCCAGCTCGTGCGGTGGCCGCGACCGCAGCCGGGCGAAGTAGCAGCGCGCGTAGGAGACGTCGAGGGTCAGCCAGCGCAGCGGCAGCTGCCAGCGCGGGCCCCGCGAGGTCCACGCGTCCGGGTCGGCGTGCGCCGAAGCGTTGGTGTGGCGGTGGTGCAGCCCGTGGACGAACCGCAGCGAGGGGAAGGAGGCGTAGGCCGCGACGAACGGGACCGCCAGCCGCCCGAGCACCTCGTTGACCCAGGTCAGCTTCCCCGCCGAGTGGTGGGCCGATTCGTGGACCACGGTGTACATCGCGAAGGTGACCACGGTGTTCAGCAGCACGGTCACCACCGCCGGCACGAGTCCCGCCAGCAGCAGCCACGTCGCGGTGGCCCACACCGCCGCGCCGCCGGCGAACAGCAGCAGCGCCGGCACCGAGACGGCGGGCAGGCAGACGCGGGGCGCGGGCACGACGGCGCGGGCCGTCCGCTCCCCGGTCGGCGCCACGGCGACCCGGCCGTGCTGCTGGGTGAGGGCGACGGGCATCGAGTGGTCTCCTCGGTCGAGAAGCTCCTGGCGAGGCGGGAGTCACCGTAGACAACCCTGACCGGTTTGTAAACGTTCTGGCAGGCTCCGAAAAAAGGGGCTCGCCAGCGGAACGTTAGCGGTGGGTAAGCTCGCCCTGTGAAGGCCGTCACTCCCGTCGCCCCCGCGCGCACCCGCGAGCGGCTGCTGGCCGCGGCCGCGGACGTCATCGCCGCGGACGGCTGGGCCGCCGTGACGATGGGGAAACTGGCCGCGCGGGTCGGGGTGAGCAGGCAGACCGTCTACAACGAACTCGGCTCGAAGGCCGAGCTCGCCGAGGCGCTGATGCTCGACGAGACCGACCGCTTCGTCGAGCGGGTGCACGCCGACGTCGCCGCGCACCCGGACGACCCGGTCGACGGCGTCACCGAGGCCTTCCGGCACACCCTCGAAGCCGCCCGCGCCAACCCGCTGATCGAGATCGCGCTCGGCGGCGCGCAGGGCGGCCGCGACGACTTCCTCCCGCTGCTCACGTCCCAGCCCGAGGCGGTGCTGGGCCGGGCCGTCGACGCCGTCGCCGCGGTGTTCGCGGGCGCCTACCCCCAGGTGCGGCTGACCCCGTCGGAGTGGGCGGTCGCGGTCGAAGCCTTCGTCCGGCTGCTGCTCTCCCACCTGGTGCAGCCCAGCGGCTCGGCCGAGCACGCGAGCGGCCAGATGCGCTGGGTGATCGGCCGGATGCTCGGGTCGTGACGCCGCAGGTGGCCCCCGCCCCGGCGGCGCGGGCCACTGGCCTAGACTCGGACCTCCCGGTCTGCAGGTGACCGGGGCCATTTCCGCAGGATTGTCCTACACAATCGTTACCGCTCGAGGAGAAGACCTTGAAGAGCACCGTCGAGCAGCTGAGCCCGACGCGAGTCAAGATCAATGTCGAGGTGCCGTTCGACGAGCTGAAGCCGAACTTCGACCGCGCCTACCGCAAGATCGCCCAGCAGGTGCGCATCCCGGGCTTCCGGCCCGGCAAGGCGCCCGCTCGCGTCCTGGAAAGCCGGATCGGGCGCGGCCCGGTGCTCGACGAGGTCGTCAACGAGGCCATCCCGGCCAAGTACATCGAGGCCGTTCGCGAGAACGAGGTCCGCACGCTCGGGAACCCCGAGTTCGACGTGACCAAGCTCGAAGACCGCGACGTCCTCGAGTTCACCGCCGAGGTCGACGTGCGCCCGGAGATCGAGCTCCCCGACCTCGAAGGCTTCGCGGTCACCGTCGACGACGTCGAGCTGACCGACGCCGAGGTCGACGAGCAGCTCGACGAGCTGCGCGCCCGCTTCGGCACGCTGACCGGCGTCGAGCGCCCGGCCGAGACCGGCGACTTCGTTTCGATCGATCTGGCCGCGACCGTCGACGGCGAGGCCGTCGAGGAGGCGAGCACCACCGGGCTGTCCTACGAGATCGGCTCCGGCCAGCTCGTCGACGGCATCGACGAGGCCATCGTGGGCGCGAACGCCGGCGAGACCAAGACGTTCACCACCCAGCTCGTCGCCGGTGAGCACGCCGGCAAGGACGCCGAGGTGACCGTGACGGTCCAGTCGGTCAAGCAGCGCGAGCTGCCCGAGGCCGACGACGAGTTCGCCCAGATGGCGAGCGAGTTCGACACCATCGAGGAGCTCAAGGGCGACCTCCGCGAGCGCCTCGGCCGCGTCAAGAAGATGCAGCAGGGTGTCCAGGCCCGCGACAAGGTGCTCGACGAGCTCCTGGAGCGCACCGAGGTGCCGATCCCGGAGAAGGTCCTCGACGCCGAGATCGAGAACCGCAAGCACGACGCGATCCACCCGTTCGACCACGACGAGGCGCAGTTCGCCCAGGCCCTCGAGGCCGAAGGCCGCACCCTCGAAGAGTTCGACGCGGAGACCCGCACCGAGTCGGAGAAGGCCGTCCGCACGCAGCTGCTGCTGGACACCATCGCCGACAAGGAAGAGGTCTCGGTCAACGACGGCGAGCTCACCGAGCGGATCATCTACCAGGCCCAGCGCTTCGGGATCAGCCCGGACGAGTACGTCCAGCGCGCCCAGCAGTCGGGCCAGCTGACCGCGATCTACGCCGACGTCCGGCGCGGCAAGGCCCTCGCCTCGGTGGTCCGCAAGGCCGCCGTGACCGACGGCTCCGGCGCCGAGGTCGACCTCACCGAGCTGTTCGGCTCGGACGAGCCGGCCGCCGACGAGGCAACCCAGGAGACGCAGGTCACCGACGAAACGGCGAAGACTCCGGCGGAGTGAAGCTGTGAGCGAACTTGGGCGGTGTCAGGCATTCTGCACCGCCCAAGTTCGTTAGGGTCGGATACAAGATCTCAAGCATCTGAAACGACAGCGGTGGCCGTCAGCACCGGGCCGCCGCCGGCGAAAAGGCAGGCAGACGTGACGCAGCACACGCCCGAGGCGCGGTCCGGCACCGCAGGGCTCACCCTCACCGACTCGGTGTTCGAGCGGTTGCTCCAGGAGCGCATCGTCGTCCTCGGTTCCGAGGTGAACGACGAAGTCGCCAACCGGATCACCGCGCAGCTGTTGCTGCTCGACGCCGACGACGCCGAATCCGACATCCGCTTCTACATCAACTCGCCGGGTGGCTCGGTCACGGCCGGGTTCGCCATCTACGACACCATGCAGCTGATCCGCCCGGACGTCGCGACGTACGCGATGGGCATGGCGGCCTCGATGGGGCAGTTCCTGCTGTCCTCGGGCACGCCCGGCAAGCGCTACTCGCTGCCGCACGCGCGGATCCTGATGCACCAGCCCTCGGCCGGTGTCGGCGGCACCGCGTCGGACATCGCGATCCAGGCGGACCTGTTCAACAAGTGGAAGCGCGAGCTGGCCCAGATCACCGCGGACCAGACCGGGCAGACGGTCGAGCAGATCATCGCGGACGGCGACCGCGACCGCTGGTTCACGGCGCAGGAGGCGAAGGACTACGGGTTCGTGGACCACGTCCTCACCCGCGACATCGCCCGTCCGGCCTCGAACTAAGCGCGACGCATTCAGGAGACTTTCGATGAGCAACTTCAGGCTCCCGGGTGACTTCCGGGCCCCGAGCACGCCCCAGTCGCGGTACATCCTGCCGTCGTACGTGGAGCGCACCAGCTACGGCGTCAAGGAGTCGAACCCGTACAACAAGCTGTACGAAGAGCGGATCATCTTCCTCGGCGTGCAGGTGGACGACGCGTCGGCCAACGACGTGATGGCGCAGATGCTGCACCTCGAGCACGAGGACCCGGACCGCGACATCACGATCTACATCAACTCGCCGGGTGGCTCGTTCACCTCGCTGATGGCGATCTACGACACCGCGCAGTACATCCGGCCGGACATCCAGACGGTCTGCCTCGGCCAGGCCGCTTCGGCCGCCGCGGTGCTGCTCGCCGCCGGCAACCCGGGCAAGCGCTTCGCCCTGCCGAACGCGCGCGTGCTGATCCACCAGCCCGCCACCGAGGGCACGTACGGCCAGGTCTCCGACCTCGAGATCCAGGCGAACGAGATCCAGCGGATGCGCCGCCAGATGGAGGTCATCCTGGCCAAGCACACGAACAAGGACCCGGACCAGATCCGGGCCGACATCGAGCGCGACAAGATCCTCACGGCCGAGGAGGCCAAGGCGTACGGCATCATCGACGAGGTGCTGCCGTACCGGAAGGCGTCGGCGCTGTAGATCCGCCAGGCCGGTGTGTGTCGAGAAGACGACACACACCGGCATCCTGGTTTAGGGTCGTCCTCTGATGTGCTCCCGGAGCTCGTGGGTGTTCCCGCCCACGGCATCGGACGGGTACCGTCAGTGGCAATGCGTGCGGCTCCGCTCGGTCACGGGTGGCCGGGGCCGCACCGTCGCAACACAGTCAGGCGCGGAAACCCGCGCCGGAGGGGACGAGGTCACAGGCCATGGCACGGATCGGTGACGGCGGAGACCTGCTGAAGTGTTCTTTCTGCGGGAAGAGCCAAAAGCAGGTGAAGAAGCTCATTGCCGGCCCCGGGGTCTACATCTGCGATGAGTGCATCGACCTCTGCAATGAGATCATCGAGGAGGAGCTGGCCGAGGCCGGCGACGTCAAGCTCGACGAGCTGCCCAAGCCCGCCGACATCCACGAGTTCCTCGAGCAGTACATCATCGGTCAGGAAGACGCCAAGCGGACTCTCGCGGTAGCGGTCTACAACCACTACAAGCGGATCCAGGCGGACGACAAGGCCGGCCCGAAGGACTCCAAGGAGGAGTCGGTCGAGCTCGCGAAGTCGAACATCCTGATGCTCGGCCCCACCGGGTGCGGCAAGACCTACCTCGCGCAGACGTTGGCGAAGCTGCTGAACGTCCCGTTCGCGATCGCGGACGCCACGGCGCTGACCGAGGCGGGGTACGTCGGCGAAGACGTCGAAAACATCCTGCTCAAGCTCATCCAGGCGGCGGACTACGACGTCAAGCGGGCCGAGACCGGGATCATCTACATCGACGAGGTCGACAAGATCGCCCGTAAGAGCGAGAACCCGTCGATCACCCGTGACGTGTCCGGCGAGGGTGTCCAGCAGGCGCTGCTGAAGATCCTCGAGGGCACCACCGCTTCGGTCCCGCCGCAGGGCGGCCGCAAGCACCCGCACCAGGAGTTCATCCAGATCGACACGACGAACGTGCTGTTCATCGTGGCCGGCGCGTTCGCCGGGCTGGAAAAGATCATCAACGAGCGGGTCGGCAAGCGCGGCCTCGGGTTCGGCGCGGAGATCCGCACCAAGTCCGAGATCGAGGAGAGCGACGTCTTCTCCGACACCATGCCCGAGGATCTGATCAAGTTCGGGCTGATCCCGGAGTTCATCGGCCGGCTCCCGGTCGTGGCGACGGTGAACCACCTGGACAAGGACTCGCTGGTCAACATCCTGACCCAGCCGCGCAACGCCCTGGTGAAGCAGTACAAGAAGCTCTTCGAGATGGACAACGTCGAGCTCGAGTTCACCAACACGGCGCTCGACGCCATCGCCGACCAGGCGGTCCTCCGTGGCACGGGTGCCCGCGGGCTGCGCGCCATCATGGAAGAGGTGCTGCAGCCGGTCATGTACGACATCCCGAGCCGCGACGACGTGGCGAAGGTCGTCATCACCGAGCAGACCGTCCGGGAAAACGTGAACCCGACGATCGTCGCCCGGCAGCCGACTCGGCGCGCGCGCAGCGAGCGCGGCGAAAAGTCGGCCTGACGCCGGCCGTCTCCGGGCCCGCACGGGCCCGGAGACCGACAGGAAAAGCTGAATGACTGCTGATTCTTTCCCGGGTACCGGGGGCACTGCCCCGGGCGGTGGCGTGCAAGCGCCGCCGCCACCGGCCCCGGCCACCGAACCGGTGGCCGCCGGGCCGGTCCTCGGGTTCCGCGAGCTGAGCGAGCGCGTGATCGCGTCCGTGTTCGAGCGGTACCCGTGGCTCAACCGCGTGCTGATGGGCGTGCTGGCCGTGTGCACCGGCACCTGCGTCGTGGCCGTGGTGTCCCGGCTCTCGCCGTTGCCGCTGCTCCCGGTGCCGTTGTTCCTCGTGGGCGGTTACGGGCTGTGGCAGGCCCGCGGCGCGACCGAACGACGTCAGCTGGTCAACTGGGTGGTCCTGTTCGCGCTCGCGACCATGGTCGGCTTCTGGCTGATTTCGGTCGTCGGCCGCTGGGTGGAGTGAAAACCCGCCGACCGGATCGTTTGACGCCGTGACCGCGTGGGTATGCAGCCCCCGTGGTAGATGCCCTCAGACCGTTCCGGCATCCGGCACTTCTCTACCGTGGTGACGCTGAGTACCTCGATGGTGTCATTCCGTTCCTGCTCGAAGGTCTCGACCGCGGCGAGCCCGTGGTCGTCGCGGTTCCCTCGCGCAACCTCCTGCTGGTCGAGAAGGCTTTGGATCGCCGGGCGGGCGAAGTCCGGCTGATCGACTTGAGCCGCGCGGGCCGCAACCCCGGCGCCATCCTGCCTTCCATGCTGCGCGCCCTCGCCGCCGAGCACGAGGGCCCGGTGCGGATCGTCGGCGAGCCGGTCTGGGCCGGCCGCACGGACGCCGAATACCCGGCGTGCGTGGAGCACGAGGCCCTGATGAACCACGCTTTCGCCGGCCGTGAGACGGCGGTGCTGTGCCCGTACGACGTCGAGGCGCTGACCCCGTCGATGCTGGCCGACGCCGAGCGCACCCACTCCGAGCTGTGGGGCCTGGCCGGCCCGTTCGTGAGCCCGCGCTTCGACCCCGACGCCGTCCGGGCGGAGCTGAGCCGCCCGCTGGAGCCGCCACCCGGCGCGGCGGAGCGCACGTTCGACATCGCCCAGCTGGCCGCACTGCGGGGCTACGCGGAGCTCTGGGCGGCCCGTCACGGCCTGCGCCGCCCGCGCCGCGACGACTTCACGCTGGCGATCGCGGAGCTGACGACGAACAGCGTCCTCTACGGCGGCGGCACCGGTGTCCTGCGGCTCTGGGCGGCGGGGGACGAGGTGGTCGGCGAGGTGACCGACGCGGGCACGATCACCGACCCGCTGGCCGGCCGCATCCCGCCCCCGGCGTCGACCCTGGGCGGCCGCGGGCTGCTGCTGGTGAACCGGCTGGCCGACCTGGTCCGCACGTACTGGGTCCCGGGCCGCACGACGACCCGGGTCCACTTCCGCTGCGGCTGACACCGGACCCTGCCGGGGCGGCCTGCGTCAGTCCGCGCGGGGGACGTGCTTGCCGAGGAAGCTGATCAGGCTCGGGACCACCGTCCGGTTGAACGGGTCGCCGTGCTTGCCGTGCGCGGTGTGGGCGACCGCCGGGCGGGCCGCGTCGATGTAGCGGCGGACGCCGGTGATGAACGAGTCCTCCGTGCCGCACCAGATGCCGTTGGCGACGCCCTTGGTCTCGTCGATGTGGCGCAGCGGGTCCAGCGCCGTCCAGTCCTGCACGTCGGGGAAGATGTGGCGCTTGGCCATCTCCGGCCACGACGTGATCAGCGCCGGGGCCAGCGTCGCCACCGCGGCCGGCGGCTGGCGCCGTTCGACGCGGCGCCGGGTGTAGACCAGGGCGCCGAAACCGCCCATCGAGACGCCCGTGCACGCGAACGGCAGGCCGGCCGGGCCGGCGAAGCCGCGGGCCCGCAGCCACTGCGGGACCTCCTCCAGCAGCATCGCCATCGGGTCGTCGCCCGGGTGGACCTGGTGCCAGTAGTTGTCGCCGCCGTCGACGGCCACGAAGCCGAACGACGGGACCGCCTTGCGGGCGACGTCGCTGGCGAGCTGCTTGAGCGTGCCGGTCGGGGCCGCGCTGCGGGCGTTGCCGTGCAGGCCGTGCAGCACGAGCGACATCGGCAGCCCCTTCGGCGGGGTCTTCGACGGCAGGATGAACACCAGGTCGACCATCCGGCCGCGCGCGGCGGAGTAGACGCGCTCCACGCGGGTGCTGCCCAGCTGGGTCGTCGGGTTCGACGACGTCACGCCCAGCGTGCGCTGCAGGGCCTGGCTGAACGGCAGCTTGCCGGTCGCCGTGCCCACGGCCAGCCCGGTCACGGCCAGCCCCGACGCACCCGCGATCAGCACCGAGCGGCGGCTCAGCCAGCGCCGCGCGCCCTGGACCGCCGCCTCCGCGACCGCCTTCGCGGGCTGCGGCTGGTCCCCACCGCCCGCGCGCTCCGCGTCCCCGTTTTCCTCGTTCACCTGTCTCCGTCCCCCGCCTGCTGCTCATAGGACGCCGCGCACCCGCTCCGCGTTCCCCTCGCGTCCCGCTCGCCGGGTTAGTCGTTCCCACCCTGCCCGGCGTTTCCGGTCCTCGCGCGCCAAGCCGCCTTCGCGGCATCGGCCGAGCGCCCGGCCCGGTCCACAGTGTCCCCGAGACCCACCGCGAGGGTGATGCCGAGGGGTATCAAAATGTGGTCTATGCCCTGTTCGCCGGGCCCGAAGTGCCCGGACGCCTCCAGGGTGACGAAGCCGTGCAGCGCGCTCCACAGCTGGGCGGCCGCCTGGTACTTGTCCGCGGGCCGGAAGCGCCCGGCCTCGATGGCCCGTTCGGTGGCCCGGACGATGTGCTCGAAGGCCTCCAGGCCCTCCGGAGCGGCTTCCCGGCCTTCTTCGGTGGTGAGGTCGGACAGCGTCGCCCGCTTGCCGCCCGGGGCGGACTGGCCGAACGTGACCGCGAACAGCTGGGGCTGCTCGGCGACCGCCTGCCGGTAGGTGCGGGCGAGGCTGAAGATGTCCGCCACCGGGTCGTCGGTCTCGCCGACCCCGGCCAGCCACTCCGAAAGCCGCAGGAAGCCGGCGCGCGCGACCTCGTCGACCAGCGCGGCCATGCCGCCGAAGTGCGTGTACACCGCCATCGTCGAGACGCCGACCTCCGCCGCCAGCTTGCGGGCCTGCAGGGTCTCCGGGCCGCCGTCGTCGAGCAGCCGGATGGCCGCCTCGACGAGCTTGGCCTTGACGTCGGACGCACGCGGTTTGGGACTCATGCTTGCCAGTATTCCATAACCCTGTTATACCTGTACTCATAACCGAGTTATGGAAGGCGCGGAGGGGTCACGCAATGGGCAACAAGTTCCTCGAAGGAAACTTCGCCCCGGTCAGCCGGGAGCACACGATCACCGAGCTCGCCGTCACCGGGCGGATCCCCGACTTCCTCGACGGCCGCTACCTGCGCAACGGCCCCAACCCGCTGTCCGAAGTGGATCCGGCGGCCTACCACTGGTTCATGGGCGACGGGATGGTCCACGGCGTGCGCCTGCGCGACGGCAAGGCCGAGTGGTACCGCAACCGCTGGGTGCGCAACGAGTCGGTGACGGCGACGCTGAACGGCGAAGACGCGAGCCGGTACTGCGGCCTGGACGCGCTCGGCGCCAACACGAACGTGATCGGCCACGCCGGCAAGACGCTCGCGCTGGTCGAGGCGGGCGCGCCGATCTACGAGCTGACCGACGAGCTCGACACCGTCGGCCGCTGCGACTTCGACGGCACGCTCCCCGGCGGCTACACCGCCCACCCCAAGCGCGACCCGCGCACCGGCGAGCTGCACGCCGTCTCGTACTTCTTCGGCATGGGCAACAAGGTCCAGTACTCGGTGATCGACGCGGCCGGCCGCACGCGCCGCGTGGTCGACGTCGAGGTCACCGGGTCACCGATGATGCACGACTTCTCGCTGACCGAGAAGTACGTCGTGTTCTACGACCTGCCGGTGACGTTCAACGCCCGGATGGCGGTGGCCGCCAACGTGCCGAGCGCGCTGCGCACCCCGGCGAAGCTGGTGCTTTCGGCGGTGGTCGGCAAGGTCCGCGTGCCGGACCCGGTGTCGGCGATGATGGCGAGCAAGATCGGCGCGAACGGCGGCCTGCCCTACCGCTGGAACGAGAAGTACCCGGCGCGGATCGGCGTCATGCCGCGGGACGGCCAGAGCCGCGACGTCCGCTGGTTCGACGTCGAGCCGTGCTACGTCTTCCACCCGCTCAACGCCCACGACGACGGCGACAGCGTCGTGCTGGACGTCGTGCGCCACCCGAAGATGTTCGACCAAGAGCTGCACGGCCCCGGCGAAGGCGGCCCGACGCTCGACCGCTGGACCGTGGACCTCAACGCGGGCAAGGTCCTGGAGGAACGGCTCGACGACCGCGGCCAGGAGTTCCCGCGCGTCGACGAGCGGCTCGTCGGCCGCCCTCACCGCTACGGCTACGCGGTCTCGACCGACGGCGAAGCGAACCCGGGCAACTCCCTGTTCAAGCACGACTTCCGCACCGGTTCCCGCCAGGAGCGGGCGTTCGGCGACGGCCGTCAGCCCGGTGAGTTCGTGTTCGTGCCCTGCCACGAAGACGCGGCCGAGGACGACGGCGTGCTGATGGGTTTCGTCTACGACCCGGCGTCCCAGCGCAGCGACCTGACGGTGCTCGACGCGGGAACCCTGGAGACGGTGGCGGCGATCCACCTGCCCGACCGCGTGCCCCACGGCTTCCACGGCAACTGGGTCGCCTCCTAGACCAGGCGGCGTCAGACCAGAACGCGGTGGTCGCCGGTGTAGAGGTTCATCGAGTCGCCGCGCAGGAAGCCGATGAGCGTCATGCCGTTCTCCTCGGCCAGCTCGACCGCCAGTGACGACGGCGCGGACACCGCGGCCAGCAGTCCGATGCCCGCCATCGCGGCCTTCTGCACCAGCTCGAACGACGCGCGCCCGGACACCAGGAGGCCGTGGCCCGGCGCGGGGATGCGGTCTTCGAGGACGGCCCAGCCGAGCACCTTGTCGACCGCGTTGTGCCGGCCGACGTCTTCGCGGACGACCGCGAGGTCGCCGTCCGGGGTGAACAGCGCCGCCGCGTGCAGGCCGCCGGTGCTGGCGAACACCTTCTGCCGGGCGCGCAGCGCGTCCGGCAGGGCGGCCAGCGTCCCGGTCTTCACGGCGAAGGCCGCTTCGGCGGGGGAGAAGCGGGTCTTGAGCTTGACCGCGTCGAGCGCGGCCTTGCCGCAGACACCACACGAAGAGGTGGTGTAGAAGTTGCGCTCGACGCCGGTGTCCGGCGGGGCCACCCCGGCGGCCAGCGCGATGTCGAGGACGTTGTAGGTGTTGCGGCCCTGGTCGTCGACGCCGTCGCAGTAGCGCGCCACCGCGATGTCTTCACGGCCACCGATCACGCCTTCCGACAGCAGGAAGCCGTGGGCCAGCTCGACGTCGTTGCCCGGGGTGCGCATGGTGACGGCCAGCGCCTTGCCGCCGACCCGCAGCTCCAGGGGCTCTTCGGCGGCGAGCGCGTCGGGGCGGCGCCGGTCCCCGGTCGCGGAAATCCGCCGCACCGGCCTGCGCACGGTCACCCTGCCCATCTGCACACCTTTCGCCGCCCGAAAGTTCGACACCCGTATGGTGCAACACCGGGTATTTAGTAATACATTCCCTCCATCATCCCCAGAGTACGGAGGGAACCGATGGCTCTCGGCTTCCTGGACCGATCCCGGATCGTGGCACCGCCGACGTGGACGCGCTGGCTGGTGCCGCCGGCGGCCCTCTCGGTGCACCTGTCGATCGGGCAGGCCTACGCGTGGAGCGTGTTCAAGTCCCCGCTCGAGAAGACGATGCACCTGAACGGTACGCAGAGCTCGCTGCCGTTCCAGCTCGGCATCGTCATGCTCGGGCTGTCCGCGGCCTTCGGCGGCACGCTCGTGGAGAAGAACGGCCCGCGCTGGGCCATGTTCGTCTCGATGTGCTGCTTCGCCACCGGGTTCCTCGTCTCCGCCCTCGGCGTGGCGACCGGGCAGTTCTGGCTGGTCGTCCTCGGCTACGGCGGGATCGGCGGCGTCGGGCTCGGCATCGGCTACATCTCGCCGGTGTCCACGCTGATCAAGTGGTTCCCGGACCGGCCGGGCATGGCCACCGGCATCGCGATCATGGGCTTCGGCGGCGGTGCGCTGATCGCGACACCATGGTCGTCGTCGATGCTCGGCACTTCGCCGACCACCGGCACCATCGCGACGGCTTTCCTGATCCACGGCGTCGTCTACGCGGTGTTCATGTCGATGGGGTGGCTCCTCGTGCGCGTCCCGGCCAACGACTGGAAGCCGGACGGCTGGGAGCCGAAGACCGATCACGGCAAGGCGATGATCAGCACCGCGAACGTCTCGGCCGCCAACGCGATCAAGACGCCGCAGTTCTGGTGCCTGTGGGTCATCCTGTGCTTCAACGTCACCGCGGGCATCGGGATCCTGGAGAAGGCGTCGCCGATGCTCAGGGACTTCTTCTTTTCCGAGAACACCTCGACACCAGCCGCCCTGGCTTCGGCGACCGGGTTCGTCGCGCTGCTGTCACTGTTCAACATGCTCGGCCGGTTCGTCTGGTCGTCCACTTCGGACCTGGTCGGGCGCAAGAACATCTACCGCACCTACCTCGGCGCCGGCGCGGTGCTGTACCTGGTGATCGCGCTCACGGAGAACTCGTCGAAGCTCGTGTTCATCCTGTGCGCGATGGTGATCCTGTCCTTCTACGGCGGCGGGTTCGCGACGGTCCCGGCGTACCTGAAGGACCTCTTCGGCACCTACCAGGTCGGCGCGATCCACGGCAGGCTGCTCACCGCGTGGTCGGTGGCCGGCGTGCTCGGCCCGCTGATCGTCAACCGGATCGCCGACAGCCAGAAGGCGGCGGGCAAGTCCGGCCCGGCGCTGTACGAGCTGTCCTTCTACATCATGATCGGCCTGCTGGTGGTCGGCTTCGTGGCGAACGAGCTGGTCCGGCCGGTCAAGGAGAAGTACCACGAGCCGGTCGCCGCGGCCGCGAGGAGTGAGGCGTGATGAGCGAGCCTTCGACGTCGAAGCCCAACCGGGTGCCGCTGATCGTGCTGACCTGGGCGTGGGTCGTGCTGCCGTTCGGGTACGGCGTGTACCAGCTGTTCCTGAAGCTGGTACAGCTCTTCGGATGAGCAACGGAGTTCTCGTCACCGGCGCTTCCCGCGGCATCGGGCGCGCGGTGGCCACGGCGTTCGCGGCGCGGGGTGACCGGGTGGCCGTCCACTACGGACACCGCGCCGCGGATGCCGAAGAAACGCTTTCGCGCCTGTCCGGCTCGGGGCACCTGCTGGTCAGCGGCGATCTCGCCGACCCGGAGGCGGCGCGGCGGATCGCCGACGCCGCCGAGTCCGGGCTCGGCGGCGTCGACGTGCTGGTCAACAACGCCGCCGTCGCGACGTCGGCGGAAACCGCGCACCCGGTCGGCGAAGTGTCCTACGTGGACTGGCAGCGGATCTGGCGGCGCACCCTCGACGTCAACCTCGTGGGCGCCGCCAACCTGAGCTACTGCGTCGCCCGGCACCTCATCGGGCGCGGCGCGCCCGGCCGGATCGTCAACATCGGGTCGCGCGGGGCGTTCAAGGGCGAGCCCGACCACCCGGCGTACGGCGCGAGCAAGGCTGCGCTGCACTCGCTGGGCCAGTCGCTCGCGGTCTCCCTGGCGCCGCACGGCATCTCCGTGACCTCGGTCGCGCCCGGCTTCACCGCCACCGAGCGGGTGGCGGACCGGATCGACGACGCCCTGCGCGCGCAGAGCCCGTTCGGCCGGGTCGGCACGCCCGAAGAGGTCGCCGCGGCCGTCGTCTACCTGGCCTCCGCCGAGGCGACCTGGGCGTCCGGCGCGATCCTCGACCTCAACGGCGCCTCCCACCTGCGCATGTGACCTGCCTCACGCGTGCAGCAGCCGGCGCGCGGGACACGTCGGTAGGGGCGTGCACCCACTGGGCAAGATCGTCGTCTCCGGGCTGGCGCTGGTCGTCTTCTGCGGCACCGCGTACGGCTACGTGAACCTCCAGGCCCTCGACGAGGTCACGCGCGACAGCGTGATCGACGCCGACGGCGGGACCGCCCCCGGGGAGCAGCCCGCCGACGGCTCGCTCGACGTCCTGCTCGTCGGCCGGGACGCCCGCACCGACCCGCAGGGCAAGCCGCTCTCGCCGGACGTGCTGCGGGAACTGCGGGTCGGTCCCAACGGCGACGACCTCACCGACACCCTGATCGTGCTTCGGATCCCGAACGGGACGAAGCAGGTGAAAGCGTTTTCCATCCCGCGCGACAGCTTCGTGTCGATGCCCGGCGGCAAGGGCAAGATCAACGCCGCCTTCGGGCGCGCGAAGGCCGCCGAGGCGCGGCGGCTGCGTACGGCGGGCGAGACCGACAAGGCGAAGATCGACCAGGGCGCCCTCACGGCCGCGCGCCGCGCGACGCGGCAGGCCGTCGAGGACCTCACCGGCGTCAAGATCGACCACTTCGCCGAAGTCAACCTGCTCAGCTTCTCCGAGATCAGCAAGGCGATCGGCGGCGTCGACGTCTGCCTCAACGCGGCCACCCAGGACCGGAACTCGGGCGCGGACTTCCCGGCCGGGCGGCAGCGGATCTCGGGCGCGGACGCGCTCGCCTTCGTCCGGCAGCGCGACAACCTGCGCGGCGGGGACTTCGACCGCGTCCGGCGCCAGCAGGTCTTCCTCGCCGGGCTGGCGAGGCAGGTGCTTTCCGCGGGCACGCTGGGCGACCCGGGGAAGCTCTCGGGCCTCATCGACGCGGTGAAGCGTTCGGTGGTGCTCGACTCGTCGTGGAACCTGCTCGACTTCGTGTCCCAGATGCGCGGGGTCAGCGGCGGCGGCATCCAGTTCGAGACGATCCCCGTCGTCAACCCGGACTACCGCTACGACCCGGCCGACCGCCGGCTGACGGCCGTGCAGGTCGACCCGGCCGCGGTCAAGGCGTTCGCGGCGAACCTGATCGGCCCGGTCGCGCCACCGCCGTCACCGGGCCAGGGGCCGGGGCCCACCGTGGACGTCACCAACGCGGGCCCGCGGGAAGGGCTCGCGGCGCGCGTGTCCGGTGTGCTGCGCGACAAGGGGTTCACCCCCGGCGCGACCGGCAACACGGCCTCGCGCCGGACGTCGGTGGTCCGGTTCGGCGCCGACCTCGCGGACCGGGGCGCCGAGGTGGCGAAGCTGCTGGGCGGGCTGACGACGCAGGAGTCCGCGTCGGTGCCCGCCGGGCACATCGAGGTCGTGCTCGGCACGGTGTACGCGGGCCCCGGCGCGGCCGGCGGCGGGGGTGCCCCGGCCGCCGCCGCCGACCCGATCACGTCGGACGGGGTCGTCTGCGTGAATTGACGGAGCCCGGCGCACGATTCGTGAAATCGCGCGAAATTTTTCCGTGAAGCCGCGCAATGTCGTTTTCCGCCGACCGGACCACGGCGGACCACGCGGGTGAGTGGTCTTGACGCTGCCTGCCTGGTGAGGCAGTGTGCGGTGACCGTCAGCGGCAGCACCGCGAGGCGGACCGGAAAAGATCACCGGACCGGTGGCGAACCGGAAAGTCGATTTCAGGAAATAAGGAAAGTCCGGAACTCATGCGCTTCAGCGTTGCCCGCGGAGGGTGGCTCCTTCCGGTGCTCGCTTCCGCCGTTCTGTGCGCCGGGTGCCAGTCGGCGTCCGCCGCGGCGCACTACCCCGAGTCGATCGACGCCTGCAAGCTGCCCGGCGCGGACACCCGCGACCGGCTGGCCCCGGGCACCGTCGAAGTCCCGCCGGACTCGGTCAAGACGGCCGACGCCAAGGTCGTGCCGCAGGACCGCTCGACCGAGGGCAACGAACTCACCGGCTGCAAGCGCCTGTTCGCCCGCGACCTCGGCGGCGGGAAGCCCAACATGCAGGACTACCGGGTCGTCACGATCGCTGTCGTGCGGTTCACCGACTCCGACACGGCCAACGCCGCGTCCCAGGCCACCCAGCTGATGACCGACGCGCTGGGCGACCACTCGGGCGTCCGGCTCGCGACCGGCGTCGGCGACGAGGCCGGCTTCTCCGAGCAGTGGGCCGCCGTCCGCTCCGGCAACGTCGTACTGGGCATCGCCATCGCCGACGGCGGCACGGAGGCGGCGCTGATCCGCCCGGCGGCCCTCGACGACGTCCAGGCCGTGGTCACCGAGATGACCGGCACCCTGCAGCGCGACTACCGCGGCTGAGAAGCTACGAAAGTGGGCCTTCCATGGCCCGGACGAGGCTCTTCGGGCGCAGATCGGTCCAGTGCTCCGCCACGTAGGCGAGGCAGTCGTTCCGCGACGCGGCCGGGTACGCGGTCGTCCACCCGGCCGGGACCGCCTTGGCCGACGGCCACAGCGAGTGCTGGCCCTCGTCGTTGACCAGGACCAGGAACCGGCCTTCGGGGTCGTCGAACGGATTGCTCATCGGCACTCCTTCAGATCGGTGGCAGGCCGCGGAAGAACTCCCCGTCGCTCTCCGAACGGGGAACCAGCTGGTCCCACCAGGTCGCGGCCGGGTCGAACCGCGCGAAGAACGGGCGGCCGACCAAGTTCTCGTCGCGGGCGCGAAGCAGCTGGAGGACGAAGACCCGCTCGGCGCCGAGGTCGGCCACGCCCGAGACGAGGACCTTCCCGAGCGAGGTGGACATGACCGGCCCGCGGGCGGTGCGGCCCAGGCCGCTCACCCGCCGGACGGCCGCGTGGTGGATGTCGACGGCGCGGGCCAGCGGCACCTGGTAGTACTCCCGCGCCCCGGTGTCCCGCTCCACGAACAGGTAGTAGGGCACGATCGAGAGGCTCACCTCGTCCTGCCACAGCGTCGCCCAGGTGGCGGCGTCGTCGTTCACGTGCCGGATCAGCGGCGCCTGTGAGCGCAGGACCGCGCCGGTCGCCAGCAGCCGTTCGACGGCCTGCCGGGCCGGCTTCGTGGCGAGTTCGCGCGGGTGGGACAAGTGCAGCATCAGCGCCAGGTGGCGACCGGACCGCACCACCCGCTCGAAGAGGCGGAGCAGGTGGTCGCCGTCCGGCGCGTCGAGGAACCGGTACGGCCAGAACGACAGGGCCTTGGTGCCGATGCGGATGGTGCGCACGTGTGCGTAGTCCGGCGCCAGCAGCGGCTCGAGGTAGCGGGCCAGCAGTTCGGTCCGCATGACCAGCGGGTCGCCACCGGTGATGAGCACGTCGGTGACTTCGGGGTGCCGGTCCAGGTACGCGGTCATCTCGCCGGGGTCGCCGAGGGCGAACCGCAGATCCGGCCGTCCGACGAACTGCGCCCAGCGGAAGCAGTAACCGCAGTAGCTGTGGCACGTCTGGCCCTGGCGGGGGAAGACCAGCACGGTGTCCCGGTACTTGTGCTGGATCCCGGTGCCGCCCGGGCCGTCGAGGCCCGGCAAGTTGCGGGTCAGCTGGTCGCCGGGGTGGGGGTTGAGGCGGTCCCGGACGTCGTCGACGACCTTCCTCAGCTGTGCGCAGTCCCCGGCGCGGAGCACGTCGGCCACCGCGGCGAAGTCCCCGGGGCCGAGCATGTCCCGGTGCGGCAGGGTCATCCGGTAGATCGGGTCCCCGGCCGGGTCGGTCCAATCGATCAGCTCGTCGAGCACGTACGAGCTGACCTTGAAGGGCAGCACCTGCGAGACGACCGTGACCGCCTCGGCCAGCTCGGGATCCTTCGTCCGGTCGAGGACGAGGTCCCGGAGCCGCTGCCCGGACAGCACACCGGGCGCCGCGGCGGACCGCTCCGGCGGCGGAAAGCCGCCCTGCGTGACGGAAGACACCTGTGTCACCTCCGAGGCCGGGAAGGGGAGAGCCGGGTCCGGATTTCCGCCGCCAGCGCCCGGACGTGGGGTGGCCGGACCATCGTCATGTGATCACCCGGCACGCGGCCGAGGACCAGCTCGCCGTGGGTGCGCTGCCGCCAGGCGGCCACGTCCACCGGACGGCGGGGTGCCGCGCCCGGATCGTCGGCGAGGAACAGGTGGACGCCGGACCGCAGCCGGTCCGCCGGCCGGTACTCGGCCGCGGCCCGCGCGTTGGCCGTGAACACGGAGATCATCCGGCGCAGCGCGCCGGCCGAGTCGCGCTGGGGCAGCAGGCCCAGCGAGGTGGCCGCTTCGGCCAGGATCGGCAGGCGGCGGCTTTCGCCGAGCGGCAGGAGGGCTTCGGCGTCCAAGCCGAGGTAGCGCGCGAACGTGACCTCGTCCGGTTCCGAGACCGGGGGCGACTCGGATGCACTGTGCCCTCCGCCGTACGCCTGGGAGTCGATCGCGGCGACGAACCCGATCTCCTCGCCTTCCCGCTCCAGGCGGAGCGCGATCTCGAAGGCGACGTTCCCGCCGAACGACCAGCCGGCGATGAAGTAGGGCCCGGCCGGCTGGATCTTCCGGATGTCGGTGAGGTAGCGGCCGGCCATTTCCCCGATCGTCCGCAACGGCTCGCCGTCCGTGCCGGAGCCGACCGCTTCCAGTCCGAAGACGGGACCCGGCCGGCCGAGCTCCCGGGCCAGCGGGAGGTAGCAGGCCACCTCGCCGGACTGGGGATGGACGAGGAACAGCGGTGGGGCGGTGCCCGGCCCCGTGGTGAGCGGCACGGCCAGCGTGGGGGAACCGCGGTGGGCGGCCGGCATCAACGCGGCCATCCGCTCCACCGTCGGGGCGTGGAAGATCGAGCTCAAGGGGAGCCGGACGTCGAACTCCCGGTTCACCAGGTCGATCAGTTCCGCGGCCTTGAGGGAGTGACCGCCGAGGTCGAAGAAATCGTCCCGCGCGTCCACCTGAACGCCGAGCACCTGTTGCCACACGCGCGCCAGGTGGAGTTCTTCGCCGGTGCGGGGGATCGCGCGCGGGCCGGGAAGACCGTTCGACGCGGGATCGGGCAGGCGCTTCCGGTCGATCTTCCCGTTCCGGGTCAGGGGCAGCCGGTCCAAGACGACGTAGCGGCTGGGCACCAGCTGGGCGGGCAGCAAGCCGGCGGCGAAGGAGCGCACGTCGGAGATCGGGCAGGCGGCGTCTTCGAGCACCAGGTAGCCGACCAGCTCGGGGCCGGTACCGGTGTCCCGGACGTCGGCGGCCGCGACCGCGACGGCGGGGTGACGTCCCAGCGTCACGGCCACTTCCCCGAGTTCGACCCGGACCCCGCGCACCTTCACCTGGTCGTCGGTGCGGCCGTGGAACTCCAGCGAGCCGTCGTTGCGCCGGCGTGCGAGGTCGCCGGTCCGGTACATCCGCTCGCCGGGCGGCCCCCAGGGATCGGGCAGGAACGCCGCCGCGGTCGCGGCGGCGTCGCCGAAGTAGCCCCGGGCCAGCCCCGGGCCCGCCAGGTAGAGCTCACCGACGACACCCGTGGGCACCGGGTTCAGGCGGTGGTCGAGGACGTGGCACCGCATGTCCGGGATCGGCCGTCCGATCGGGACCGGTCCGGCCGGGGGCGGGTCGGCCACCCGGTGGAACGTGGCCGTGACGGTGCCTTCGGTCGGGCCGTACTGGTGGACGAACTCCACCTGCGGGCCCAGTGCCCGGGCCGCTTCGGCGAGTTCCCCGGTGAGGAGTTCGCCGCTCACCGAGATCCGCCGGAGGCGGGGCAGGCCGTCCGGGCAGGTGTGGTGGGCCGCGCGGGCGAGCGCGGTCAGCAACGACGGCACGACGGACAGCAGCGCCGTCCCCTGCGCGGCGGCGGCGAGGGTCAGGATCGCGTCGGGGTCCTTGCCGTCCTCGTCGGGCAGGAGCACGAGGTGAGCGCCGGTGAGCAGCGGTCCGAACAGGTCCTTCACCGACGCGTCGAAAGCGGGCGAGGCCGTCCCGAGCACGACGTCGTCCTCGCCCAGCTCGAATTCCCGGTGCAGGAAAGCCAGGTAGTTCAGCGCGCCGCGGTGCGTGGCCGCGATCGCCTTCGGCCGGCCGGTGGACCCGGACGTGAAGTAGATCGCCGCCAGGTTCGACGGCAGGCACGGTACCAGCGGCGGGCGGCGGGGATCGGCCGCGCACTGTCCGATGTGGATGATCTCGATGCCCGGTTCCACGGCAGGCAAGGCGATCCCGGGCTCGGTCAGGAGAAGGGTGGCTTCGCTGGTGCGGACCATGGTGGACAGCCGCTCGGCCGGGAAACCGGGGTCCAGGGGGACGCAGGTCCCGCCGGCGAGGAGAACGCCGAGCGTCGCGGCGATCTGCGCGGGTGAGCGCGGCAGCAGGATCGCCACCCGGAATTCCGGTGCACCACAACGGGAGTGCACGGCCCCGGCGATCGACGTGGCCCACCGTTCGAGCTCCCGGTAGGTCCAGCTCCGGGCGCCGAGGGACACGGCGGTCCGGTCCGGGGTGCGCCCGGCCTGCTCGGCGAACAGGGTGTGCAGGCACTGGTCCGGTGCCGCGGCCCCGAGCGCGCTCGGAGCCGGATCTTCGTTGCGGGGCAGGGGAACTTCGGACACGCGAAGCCCCGGGTTCGCGGCGAACCCCGTGAGCACGCCCCGGTACTGAGCGACGATCCGCTCGATCGTCGCCCGCTCGAAAAGGGCGCTGCGGTACTGGACCGAGCCGCTCAGCTCGTGTCCGTCCACCCCGGCGGTGAACGTGAGGTCGAACTTGACGGCCCGGGTCTCGACGGGCTCTTCGGTCACCGTCAGGCCGGGGAACCCGAGCCGGGGCGGCGGGACGTCCCGGGAGACCAGCAGCACCCGGAAGAGCGGGTGGACCCCGGGCGAGCGCGGTGGGTTGAGGTGTTCCACGACGCGTTCGAACGGCACGTCCTGGTGGGCGTAGGCGTCGAGGTTCGCCGAGTGCACGCGGGCGACCAGGTCGGTGAACCGCGGGTCGTCCGCGGTGCTCGCCCGCAGCACCACGGTGTTCACGAAAAAGCCGACGACGTCGTCGAAGGCGGGGTCGGTCCGCGCGGCGACCGGGGTGCCGACGGGGATGTCGGTGCCGGCGCCGAGCCGGGTGAGCAAGGCCGCAAGCGCGGCGTGGAGGAGCGTGAAGAGCGTGGTCCCCCACGCTTCCGCCAGCTCGCGCAAGTGCCGGTACTCGCGTTCGTCCAGCCGGAACCGGACCGTGCCCCCGTGGTCGCGGTCTTCGCGGCCGGGCCCGCCGGCGTGATCGACCGGGAGCGGGATCTGCGTCGGCAGCTCCTGCAACCGCTTCTCCCAGAAGGCCAGCTGCGCCTCGCCCGGGCCTTGCGGGCGGAGGACCTCCTGCTGCCGGAGGGCGTAGTCGGCGTACTGGACGGGCAACGGGGTGAACCCGGGCGCCCGGCCGCGACCACGCGCGGCATAGGCGGCGGCCAGATCCCGCACCAGCGGGGCGATGGACCACCCGTCGCCGGCGATGTGGTGCAGCAGCAGCAACAGCACGTGGTCAAGGTCGCCGAGCCGGAACAGCCAGACGCGCAGCGGGAGGTCCGCGGCCAGGTCGAACGGTGACCGCGCCGCGTCCGTCACCAGACCGGCGAGCTCGTGCTCGCCGGCCGCCACGACGGTGAACGGCCACGTCGCCGCGGCCGGGGCGACGATTTCCTGGACCGGCGCACCGCCGTGGTCGGGGAACCTGGTCCGGAGGCTCTCGTGCCGGGCGACCACGTCACCGACGGCGGCACGCAGCGCGTCCGGATCGAGTGCGCCCCGGAAACGCAAGGCGAACGGGAGGTTGTAATCGGCGCCGGCACCGGAAAGGCGCTGGAGGAACCACAGCCGCCGCTGCCCCGGGGACAGCGGAAGCTCCGCCGGCCGTGGAGACGGCGTGCGAGCAGCCTGTCTCGCCGGCGAGACGGCGGGGGACAAGGCGGCCACGTGGGCGGTGAAGGCCTCGAGCTCCGAGTTGCGGAAAAGGCTTTCCGGCTGCGCGCTCACCCCGAATTCGGTGCCGACGAGGACCAGCAGCCGCAACGCGGTCAGGGAGTCCCCGCCGAGCCGGAAGAAGTCGTCGCCGGTTCCGGCGGGCCGGTGGAGCACGCGCTCCCAGAGGCCGGCCATCCGCCGGACGTGCGCGGGCAGCCGCTCGTCCCGCGGACCGGGCGCCACCCGCCCGCCGGTCAGCGCGGCCACGTCCACCTTCCCGTTGGGGGTCAGCGGCATGGCGTCCGCCAAGACCAGCCGGTGCGGCCGCAGGGCCGCCGGCAGCGTGTCGCGGATCCATCGGCGCAGCTCCTCTTCCAGCTCCGCGTGGTCGTCCCGCGCCGGGCGCACCACCGCGACGAGCCGCCGGTCGCCGGGCCCGGCGTCCTCGACGAGCACCCGGGCGGACGAGACACCGGCGTGCGCCCGCAACGCGGCCTCGAGCTCCCCCGTCTCGATCCGGACACCCCGGATTTTGACCTGCTGATCACGGCGTTCCACGAAGTCGACGGTGCCGTCGGGGAGGAGGCGGCCGAAGTCGCCGGTCGCGTACCTCCGCCGCCCGGGACGCGCGGGGTCGGCCACGAAGCGCTCCGCGGTCCGCGCGGGATCGCCGAGGTACCCGCGAGCCACGCCGCTGCCGCCGACGAAGATTTCGCCGACGTGGCCGGGTTTCGCGGGTGTCCCGTCCGCGTCGAGCACGGCCAGCGAGCCGCCGGCCGTCGCGTGGCCGATGGGCACCGAGCCCCGTGGGCTCCGGGCGGCGAGCGGCCCGCACGCGGCGACCACCGTCGTCTCGGTCGGGCCGTAGAGGTGCCACCGGACCTGTCCGGCGGGATCGCCGAGGCGGTCCACGGCAGCGGGGTCCAGCACGTCCCCGCCGATCATGAGCTGACGCAGCCGGCGCAGCGCCTCGCGGCTGCGCGGGTGCCGCGTCAGCTCGGCGAAGGTGCCGCTGACGACCAACGCGACGGTGGCCCGTTCGAACAGGTCCGCGTACTGGTCCGGACCGGGGGACCGGCCGGACGGGACGACCACGGAAGCGCCGGACAGCAAGGGACACCACAGTTCGAGCACGGCGGCGTCGAACGCGGTCGACGCGTGGTGGGCGACCCGATCGCCCGGTGCCACCGCGAAGGGCTGGTCGGGGTCGGTCAGCCGGCACACCGACGCGTGCTCGATCAGCACGCCCTTCGGCCGGCCCGTCGATCCGGAGGTGTAGATGACGTAGGCGAGGTCTTCGCCGCCGGCCGCCGGGAGCGGCTCGACCGGCTCGGCGGTCCGGGCCGTCCCGATGTCCAAGGCGAGCGCGCCGAACCGGCCGTCGTCGCCCGGGGCGTCGACGACGACGGTCGCGGCGCCGGAGTCACGGAGGAGAGCCGAGGTGCGGGCGAGCGGCCATTCGCCGTCGAGCGGCAGGTAGCAGGCACCGGCTTTGAGCACGCCGAGGGCCGCCTCGGCGAAGCCGATCCCGCGCGGCAGGGAAAGACCCACGACGTCACCCCGGCGAACGCCACGACGGCCCAGGGCCGCGGCGATCCGGTCGGACCGGAGGTCGAGCTCGCCGTAGGTGCACCACCGATCGGCCTCGACCACCGCGAGGCGGTGCGGACCGGCCGCGGCCCGGAGCCGGAACCGTTCGTGGATCGTCGCCGGGCGGCGCTCCGGGGCGCCCGCGGCCGGGAGCGCGGCGGTGTCCGGTGCCGTGGTCACGGCCGTCAGCAGGGCGATGTGGTCTTCACCGATCATCCGGATGTACCGCTCGTCGTACTCGGACTCGTCGTAGTCGATGATCAGGTCCGGATCATCGGGACCGTCCGGGACGTTGACCCTCAAGGCGTACTTGGCGACGGGGTGCGGGACGGCGAGCTTCGCGGCCGGGTGGCCGCCGAACCGCGGCCTGGGGTGGTCCGCACCGCGCGGATCGACGATCACCTGGAACAGCGGGGTTTCGGCGCCGCTTCGGGGGACACCGGCGAGCCGGACCACCTCGCTGAACGGCAGGCGTTCGTGCTCGATCGCACCGAACAGCGCTTCCACCGCTTCCGTGAGCACCGACGCCAGAGTGGCGCCGGGTGCGATCCGGACGCGCACGGGCAGCGGGTTCGTGAACAGGCCGACCGACCGCTCCGAGCCCGGTTCGCCCCGGTTCGCCGCCGGAACGCCGAGCACGACGTCGGACGTGCCGAGGTGGCGCGCCAGGGTCACGGCGAACGCGCCCAGGTGGGCGGCGAAGGGGGTGACGCCGAGGTCGCGGGCGACCGCGGCCAGTTCGCCGACGAGAGCCGGTGACACGGGGAGCACCAGCCGGTTCGCCGGCCGCTGGGCCTCGGGCGCACGGCCGCGGACAGCGGGCAACGCGCTCCGCGCGGGTGCGTCCGCCAAGGTTCGCTTCCAGAATTCGCGGTGACCCCGCGCGCCGGCCGACCACCGGCGTTCGGCGGCCGCGAACACGCGGTAGCCCGGGCCCGCGGGGTCCAGGGATCCGCCGCGCAGCAAGCGGTCCCACTCGTCGAAGAGCACCCTCGACGACCAGCCGTCGGCGATCAGGTGGTGGCACAGGAGAGCCAGGTAGGTCACCCGGCCGGTCCCGCCCACCAGGCAGCGCCACAGCGGCGGGCGGTCGAGGGCGAACGGGACCGCGACCGCCTCGGCGACCCGATCGCGGAACTCCCCCTCGTGGTCGCCGCCGGGGGACAAGCCGACCCACTGCGGCTCGGCCACGCACTCCGGGTGGATCCGCTGCCACAGACCGGCTTCGTCGAGCTCGAACGTCGTGCGCAGGGCTTCGTGCCGCTCGACGAGCACCCGCAGCGTCGAGCGCAGCTCGGCCGTGCCGAGGTCGCCGTCGATCCGGAGCACCTCCGGCATGGTGTACGCCGCCGCTTCGCCGCCGACGGCTTCGCCGAGCCACAACTGGGTTTGCAGTGCCGAGGCGGGAACCCGGGAATCGGATCTGGTGGTGCCCATGGGAAATCTCTACCGTGGGCCGGCGAGTCCGGGCAACGGCCGCGATCCGCCCGGGAGCCGGTCTCCCGGTGGTAGCGTCGCCCGCGGCGCGATCGCCGCGCAGGAAAGAAAACCCGGAAGACGTCGCTGCCCGCGTCCACGGAGCAGTTCCCGGCGCGAGCGCTGCCGATCGCTTCTCCGGTGAGACCACGCAGCCAGCCGAGCCATCGGGGGGAACCGTGCCGCAGGACCCAAGACACGAGCTCGAAGCCACCGTCGCGCGCATCTGGCAGGACGTCCTCGACGTGCCGTCGGTCGGAACCGGGGACCACTTCTTCAAGCTGGGCGGGCATTCCCTGCAGGCGATGACGGTGATCGTGCGTGTTCGCAACGAGATCGGCGGCCGGGTCGGGCTCGCCGACATCCTCCGGGCGCCCGTGCTCGGCGAGTTCGTCGAACTCGTTTCCACCCGGACGAACCACTCGTCCGGCGTCGCGGTGGAAGAGGCTCCCTGATGGTGACCCGGGCACCGCGAAGCGCCGCGTCGGCGACGCCTGCGACCGAGGCCATGCGCCGGTTGTTCCTGCACCAGGACGGCTTCGCGATCGCCACCGCCTTCAGCGGGCTCGACGCCGCCGGTGCGCTCGAGCCGGTGCTGGCGGGCCGGGCCGTGTCCCTGGGTGACATGGCAGCCGGCACGGCGTCGTACCCGGCCGTGCTGGCGTTCGTCCGGGCCGGCGAGTCCGCGGGGTGGCTGCGGGTGGGGCCCGGGTGGCCGGGCCCGGGCACGCCGGTTTCGCTGGCCGCGGCGATGGCGGGCGGGGCGCCGCTGACCGAACTCTACGTCGCGAGCCACCGTCAGGTCGCGGACCGGCTCCGGGACGCCGACTGGGCCGACGACGACAGCGTGGTTTCCGCGGCCGCGGAAACCCTGGCCGGTCTCGAGGCGGCTCGCACCCGGGTGCACCGGAGCGGGGCGCTGACCGAAGCGGAGCGGACGATCGCCGGCTTCCACCTGGAAGGTCTCGTGGCGGCGGTGGTGCTGCCCAGGCTCGCGGCGCGGACCGGGGAAGACCCGCCCGGACCGGCGTATTCGAGTGTGCTCCGGTTCCTGGGTTTCGAAGACGGCAGGGACGGACCGACCCGGCTCGGTGAAGCCGGGACCTTCTTCCGGCCCGTCTACGGGCTCATCGGCTCCTACGCGCGGTCGCTGCTGGCCTTCCCGGACTGGCTGCGGGCCACCGCCCCGATCACCCCGGCCCGGGTCAACGACCTGGTGGACCGGCGCCTCAACGTGCTCGCCAGCGGTGCGGCGCACAAGTCCTACTTCGCGACGGCCGACCAGCTCGTCCGCCGGTTGTTCGACGAGGCGCCGCCGGCCGCGCAGCCCCGCGCCATCGTGGACGTCGGCTGCGGGGACGGCTCGTGGCTGCGGCGGACGTACGAGACGATCGTCCGGACGACCACGCGGGGAAAGAACCTGGAGCGCTTCCCGCTCGGCCTGGTCGGTGTCGACGTCGACCGCCGTGCGCTCGACGTCGCACGGACCGAGTCGGCCGGGTGGCCCGCCATCTTCGTCGAAGGGGATGTCGGGGCACCGCGGCGGATCTGCTCGGACGTCGCGGCCGCGACCGGCTACGACCCCGAAGAGGTGCTGCACGTCCGGGCGTTCGTCGACCACAACCGGCGCATCCTCGCCGAAAGCGTTCCCGGAATTCGGCCCGCTCCGGCGGCCGTGTCGGCGCCGGTGTGCACCGATGACGCGGGACGGCTGGTGGCGCCCGAAGCACTCGAGGAAAGCTGGCGGGAGCACTACGCCGGCTGGCGCGCCGCTTCCGCCCGCCACGGCATGGTCGTCGTCGAGGGGCACGTTCTGCCGCCCGCGGAAATCCTGAGCCGCCGGGGAAGCGTGCACGCGCTGGCCTTCGAGCTCTACCACAGCCTGTCCGGGCAGTCGCCCCTCGACTGGCCCGGCTACCAGCGCGTGGTCCGGAGTGCCGGGCTCCGGACCACGACCGCGCCGAGCACCTACCCGCGCCACCACGTCCCGGCGACCAGCATCCAGCACCTGGTGGCCGACAGCTGAAAGGGGACTGCCCGTGAGCGACGCCGAGGCCGGATTCCGCCGCCGGGTGTTCGAGATCGCCGCCGAGGCGCTCGAATGCGAATCGGTCCGCGGGAGCGAGAACTTCTTCGAGCGCGGCGGCGATTCGATGACGATCGTGCGGTTCTGCGACGGTGTCGAGCAGTCCCTCGGGGTGCCGGTGCCGCTGGACCTGGCTTGGGACAGCCCGGATTTCGCGTCCCTCGCCGAAGCGGTCGAGCGCCGCGCGGAGTCCGCACGGACGAGCTCGTAGGGCCGGCCGGACGTGCCGGCACAGGACACCGGGCGGGCGAGCGGCCTACAGCGGCAGGTGTGGCTCCAGCAGCAACTGGCGCCGGACTCGGCCATCTACCACATCGTGGCCTCGGTCCGGCTCGACGGCGAACTCGACATCGCGACGCTGGAGCGGGCGTTGCACACGCTCGAGCGGAGCCAGCGGGTGCTGCGGACCGGCTTCGAGTTCTCCGGTGGAGACGTGCTGGCTTTCACCGCCGAAGCGCGTTGCCGCCCGCTGGAAGTGCGGCACGTACCCGCCGGAGCTCCCGTCCCCGCGGTGATCCGGGCCGCCGCGCTGGACTTCGGCGGTGCTCCCCTCGACATCGGCGCCGGATCCCCGTGGCGGTACACGCTGTTGCGCGTTTCCGCGGAGCGGCACGTGCTGCTCCTGGTCTTCCACAACATCACCGTCGACGGCCTGTCGGTGCACCTCCTGGTCGACCTGCTCGCCCGGCTCTACACGGAAGGGACGCGGGCCGGGCCGGTGGCCGATCGCACGGTCCTCGCCGCGCGGCCGTCGCGACCGTCGGTGTCCTGGCGGGAAATGTTCCGCGGCTTCCCCGGCGCCACGGTGCTGCCCGGCATGACGAGCGAAGCCGGGGAAGACGACTTCCGTGGCTGGGCGCGCGAAGTGCGCTACCCGGCGGTGACCGCCGGCCGCCTGCGGGAGCTGGCCGCCCGGACCCGGGCCACCCCGCAGGCCATCGTGCTTTCGTGCGTCGTCAGGCAGGTGGCGCTGAGCGCCGGCACGGCGGACGTCGTGCTGGGGGTGCCCGTGTCGGACCGGGGTTCCGGCGGCATCCGGCCCGACGCGCTGGGGGTGTTCGCCGGCGACGTGCCGGTCCGGTTCACGCTGCGGCGGCCCGGCTCCCCGGTCGAGTCCCTGCTGGACGTCCGGCAGCGGATGATCGAGGTGCTGAGCAGGCGGTCAGCCGATCCCGAAGCGATCTGGCGGGATCTCCGCGCGGTCGAACCGGGTTTCGTCGGCCGTGCCTTCGACATCTCGTTCGGCTGGTGGTCACCCGGTCCGATCGCCCGGTTCGCCGCGCTGGAATCCCGGTGGGAGCTGGAGTTCGGCGGGCACGCCGAGCCGGCCTTGGTCGTGCAGCTCGGCACGCCGGAGGGCGAGCTGCGAGGGCGGCTCAGAGGGCGGTGCGGCCGGCGGGGATCGTTCGACGCGGACGCGTTCGCGGCGGGTGTCGGCGACCGGCTCGGCGAACTCCTGTCCCGGCGGGACGGTTCCGCTGACGGCGAACCGGGCCGCCGCCGCTGATCGGCCCCGGCATACTGCCGGAGCGGCCGTTGCGGTCCGGCGAGAGCACGGCGGGCCGCTGTCGGGAGGGAAGCTTTGCCGGGACGCACGCGCCGCGAACGGGGTGGGCTGTGGCGCCACCGCGACTTCCGCCTGCTGTGGGCGGGCGAGACGACCAGCAAGCTGGGCAGCAACGTGACGACGGTGGCACTGCCCCTGGTCGCCGTGCTCGCGTTGCACGCGGGCCCGTTCACCGTGGGCCTGATCGCCGCCGCCGTCTGGGTGCCGTGGCTGGTGTTCGGCCTGCCCGCCGGGGCGTGGGTCGACCGCCTGCCACACCGGCCGGTGATGCTCCTCTGCGACCTCGTCTCCGCGGCGGCGTTCCTCAGCGTCCCGGCCGCGGCCTGGCTCGGCCGGCTGACCGTCGGCCACCTGGTGGCGGTGGCCCTGCTCACCGGGACGTGCAGCGTGCTGTTCACCACGGCCTACCGGGTGTACCTGCCGGTGCTCGTGCCCGCCGCCGACCTGCCGGAGGGGAACGCGAAGCTGCAGGGCAGCGAATCCGTCGCGCAGATCGCCGGACGTGGTCTGGCCGGCCTGATCGCGCAAGGCGTCGGACCGGTGTCCGCTTTGCTCGTCGACGCGGCCACCTTCCTGGTGTCCGCGGTGTGCTTGCGGGCGATCCGCACGCAAGAGCCGCCTCGGCCGGTCGCCCCGCGGGGCACGACGTTGCGGCAGGAGATCGCCACCGGGCTCCGATGGGTCGTCCGTGACCGGTACCTGCGCCCGCTGGCCCTGTTCAGCGCGGTCGCCAACGTCGCACTGACGGGCTACCAGGCGATCCAGGTCGTGTTCTTCGTGCAGGTGGTGGGTGTTTCCCCGGCGGCGGTGGGGTTCCTGGTGGCGGCCTCGGGCGTCGGCGGGGTGCTGGGCGCGGCCGTCGCGACCTGGCTCGCGCGCCGCTGGGGCACGGCGCGGAGCATGCTGATCTCACTGCTGACCATGGCTCCGCTCGGTTTCCTCATCCCGATGGCCACGGGCGGCCCGGGCCTGATCCTGCCCGCCGTGGGCGGGATCGCCATCGGCGCGGCCGTGGTGGCCGCGAACGTGCTCGCCGCGAGCTTCCGCCAAACCTACCCGCCACGGCCCGTGCAGGGGCGCGTCGTCGCGTTCAGCAGCCTGCTGGCCAACGGTTCCAGTGCGGCGGGCGCGCTGCTCGCCGGTGCGCTGGGGGCGCTGGCCGGGCCGCGGGGCGCGGTGTGGGCGCTGATGGCCGTGCTGCTCGCCGCGACGCTCATCATCGTCGTCAGTCCGATCAGGACGAACCGGAACCTGCCGGCCGCGGCGGTACAGCCGCAAGTGCGTCCGGCATCTTGACAGCGTTTTCCGGGCCGTTCCCGAAAACGTCCGGATTGCTTTCGTTGTGTAGCGAAAATCCGCCGTTTTCCGGCAGCTTGACTCGATCGGACCAACGACGGGGCGATTCCGGTCGGCCGGGCCCACCCCTGAGCTGATCATGCTGGGCGAATCAGGCGAACTGTCGTCCGGTCGGGTTGCCGCGGCGTGATCAACGTGGCTAAGCTCGGGCAGGCCGAGCTGATCGCGGCGTCAGACGGGGAGGGCCCCTGTCGCCGGACGGCGATGGAGTGCTGCCACTCCTCCCGCTGGCTGACAGGCCGGACTGGACCGGGTGCGGGAAACGCGCGCCGGTGGTCCAGCCGAGGATCGATCGAGATCTGCTGTCCCGGGTTCTTGCGGCGCGCGCAGAAATCGTTTTCCGGAGGGGGAGAGCAAAGTGGAGGGGCGAGAGCCTGATCGTCGTGGACCGGTCGTCGAGCGAGTCGCCGCCGAAGGGCGTCGCGACCGCCGGACCGGTTTCAGCTTGCCGGCCAAGGCGAACGTGACCCGGCCGCTCGTGGGGCCGCGTCCGGCCGGTGGCCCGGTCCGGTCCGGACGTCCGCAGCTGTCCAGCCGGCGGCGCCGGAAGTGGCAGACGAGTGACCGCGCGGTCTCGTGCCACTTTTCCGCCGCGCCGGTGTGCTGATCACCGCCGTTCCCTGACTCGGTCTTCCGCTTCGGCTCCTGGTTCACGGGTGCCGGCACCGGGGTTTTCCGTCACGCGCACGCGCGGTCCGCGAAATGCGCTCTCCGTTCGTGGCGCGTCTCCTTGCCCGCGTGAGCGCGGGTCGTTCCCGATATCGGAGTCACGCTCGAAAGTGACCTTTGCCGTGGTAGGTGATTTCGTCATTTCCCACAACAGCACCGACAACACCGGCTTGGCCGGCTGGACGAATCCCACGACCCACCCGGGCATCGTCGTCGGCGCCGACCGGCTGCGCTTACCGGAACAACTGCCCCTGGACGAATGGATCGGGATCGGGCACCGGCTGACGGAAATCTTCGACGCTTCGGCGTGGTGGATCGGCGACTGGCTGGTGTACGGTCAAAGCAAATACCCGGATCGGTACCGGTACGCGATCGCGCAAACCCGGCTCGACTACCAGACGCTCCGGAACTACGCCTGGATCGCGCGGAAGTTCGATCCCGACCGGCGTCGCCGTTCGCTGAGTTTCCAGCACCACGTGGAGGTGGCCGCCCTGCCGGCGGCCGACCAGGACCACTGGCTGCGGCTGGCGGAAAAGTTCGAGTGGTCGAGGAACGACCTCCGGAAACAGGTCAAGGACAGTTACGACCCCGGCGAACGGAAAAGGGTGACGCCGAGCGTCAGCCTGCGCATCGAGCTGAGCGGCGAACGGATGAGCCAGTGGAAGCGGGCGGCGGCGCGGAGCCGGCGCAGCCTCGAGGAGTGGATCCTGGTCAACCTGGACGCGATCGTCGAATGCGGTCCGGAGCGGTGACCTCCGGCGTAGTTTCGTCCTATGTAGACATCAGCGAGGAGGTGGCGTGATGACCGCGGTGACGATTCGCGACCGCGTCTACGAGGCAGGCGGCACGGCCGCGGAGTTCGACGCCGCGACCACGTTGCCGCCCGCGTTCTACCTCGACGAGCAGCTGTACCAGCTCGAGGAGCAGCGGGTCATGCGCGCCCAGTGGCTGCCGCTCGCCCGGGTGGCGCAGGTGGCGCGGCCCGGTGACTACCTGGCGGCCGAGCTGCTCGGCGAGCCGCTGGTGGCGGTGCGGGACAAGGCGGGGGTGTTGCGCGTGCTGTCGAACGTGTGCCGGCACCGGGCCATGCCCATCGCCGAAGGCCGTGGCAGCTGCCAGACCTTGAAGTGCCCGTACCACCTCTGGAGCTACCGGCTCGACGGTTCGCTCGGCGGCGCGCCGATGATGCTGGAGAACGGCTCGTTCGACCGGGACGCCGTGCGGCTGCCCGAGATCCGGCACGAAGTCTGGCAGGGCTGGATCATGGTCAACCTCGACGGCTCGGCGCCGTCGCTGGCCGCCCGGATCCCCGCGCTTTCGGCATCGCTGGCGGGATGGGACTTCACCGACCTCACGGTGGTGGCGAGCCGCACCTACGAGGCGGACTGGAACTGGAAGATCACGGTGGAGAACTTCTGCGAGTGCTACCACCACCTCGGGCTGCACCGCGAAAGCCTCGAGCCGTTCCTCCCGTCCCGCGACAGCCGGTGCCTGGACAACGGCGGAGAGCCGTGGAACTCGAGCATCAGCCGGTGCGCTCCGGAGTACCTCGCACTGCAGGGGTCACCGATGTCCGGTGTGGACGGTGAGCGGGCCGGGGTGAACCAGATCTTCACGGTGTTCCCGTTCCTGTGCGCCGGAGCGCAGGGCGGCTCGGCGTTCTGGCTCGAGCTCACCCCGGAGACGGCCGGGAAGCACCGGATCACCTGGCACGTCCTGGTCCGGCCCGACCAGGCCGCGCAGCCGGGGATCGAGGACTTCGCGGCCGCCAGCATGCAGGCGATCGACGTGCTCCAGAGCGAAGATTCCGCGGCTTGCCGGGGAGTGCAAGCCGGACTGCGAAGCACCTTCGCGGCGTCCGGCTCGTTCGCCCCGCTGGAAAAGCCGATCTGGCAGTTCCAGCGCTGGCTGCTCGAGGGGCTGGCCGACCGGTGACGACGCTGCACGAGGTCGTCCTCGCCCGCGCGGCCGAGACGCCGGACGCCGTCGCGGTCACCGCGGGGCCGGTGACGCTTTCCTACCGCGAGCTGGCGGGGCGGGCGCGCGGGCTCGGGACGCGGCTGCGGGCGGCCGGCGTGGGTCCGGAGCGCCTCGTCGGCGTGGTCGTCGACCGGCCGGTGGACGCGCTGGTGGCGTTCCTCGGCGTGCTGATCGCCGGCGGCGGGTACGTGCCGCTGGCGGCGAGCCTGCCCGCCGAGCGGCTGCGGGAGATCGCGGCGGACGCGGCCCTGACCGCGGTGACGGGAGCCCGGGAACCGGCCGCGGCGATCCCGGCGCCGTTCGTGCCGGTCGACGGCCCGGAGCGCGACGAGCCGCCCGCGCCGGCGAACCCCGGGCAGGTGGCCTACGTGATCCACACGTCGGGCTCCACGGGCCGGCCCAAGGGGGTGGTGGTGACGCACGCCGCGGCGGTGCGGTCGACCGGCGCGCGGTTCACCGTCTACCCGCACGAGCGGATGGTCTACCTCGTCACCGCGCCGCTGACGATCGACGCCGCGGTGGCGGGCCTTTACTTCACGCTCTTCGCGGGCGGCCGGGTCGTGCTGCCGTCGCCGGCGGAACAGGCGGACCCCGGCCTGCTCGCCGAGCTCGTGGCGCGGGAACGGGTCACCCACTTCGACGGATTGCCTTCGCAGTACGCGATGCTGCTCGAGTTCCACGCGAGCGACCTGCGGGGCCTGTGCTGCGTCGTGCTCGGCGGGGAGTCGTTGCCGTACCGGCTGCTCCGGCGGCACCTCGACGAGCTGCCCGATGTCCCGCTGTTCAACGAATTCGGCCCGACCGAAGCGACGGTGTGGTGCACGGTCCACCACTGCACCGGCCGCGACCGGGAACCGCGGGTGCCGATCGGGACGGCGGTGCCGGGCATGCGCGCGACCGTGCTCACCGGCGACCTCACACCAGCACCGGTGGGCACGGTCGGGGAAATCTACGTCGGAGGCCCGGGCCTGGCCCGGGGTTACCTCGGCCGGCCCGCGCAGACCGCCGAGCGGTTCGTCGCCGATCCGGCCGTGCCCGGCGAGCGCATGTACCGCACGGGTGACCTCGGCGCCCTCGACGCGAACGGCGAAATCGTGTTCCACGGCCGGAGCGACCACATGGTCAAGGTGCGTGGCTTCCGGGTCGAGCTCGGCGAGGTCGAGGCCCGGGTGCTCGAACACCCCGGCGTCGCCGCGGCGGTGGTGGTGCCGCACGCGAGCCCGACCGGCACCCGGCTGGTCGCCGTGGTGGCTTTCGTCCCCGGCCGGTCGGCGAGCTCGGCGGAGCTGGCCGGCTTCGTCGGCGACCGGCTGCCCCGCCACATGGTGCCGGCCGTCTGGCGCCGGCTCGAGGCGTTGCCCTTGACCACCGCCGGCAAAGTCGACCGCCGCGTCCTGGCGGGTTCGGCGATCGGCACCGGCAGCGCGTTGCCGCGATGAGTGCACCGAGGACTGTGGGGAGGACCGTGATGCCCGGACACGACTTGACGGCGCTGACCTTGCGGACGGCGTCCGAGCTGCTGGAGTCCGAGGACCTTTCGCTCGAGGACGACTTCTTCTCCGCGGGCGGCGACAGCCTGCTCGCCATGCACCTGGTCGGCCGGCTCGCGCGCGCGACCGGGCAACGGCTGCGGGTTTCGCTCCTGCTGGAGAACCCGGTGCTGGCCGATTTCGCCGCGGCGATCCGGCCCGAGGAGGACCCTCGTGCGCGATGAGCTGGACGAGCGGCAGGCGGGACTGGCCGCCGCCGTCGACCGGGTGGCGGCGGCCGGCGGCGAGCCGCGGGAAGTCATGGCGAGGCTGGGTGACGAGCGGCTGCTCGCCGTGCACTTCCCGGAGGAGTACGGCGGCCGGGGGTTGCGGCTCGCCGACCACGCGGCGGTGTGCGAGCGGATCGGGGCGCTGGCGCTGCCCGACGTCGCGCACCTGGTCACGGTGCAGGCCGTGGGGTGCTCGATCCTCGAAAGCGGCACCGGCGGACAACGTGCGCGGTGGCTGCCGAAGATCGCTTCGGGACGGCTGTACGCGAGCCTGCTCCTGTCGGAACCGGACGCGGGCACCGATCTCGCCGCCATCACGACGGCAGCCACTCCCGACGGTGACGGCTGGCGGATCCGCGGTGGCAAGACGTGGAGCCTGTTCACCCCGTGGTCGCGGCTGGCACTGGTGTCCGCACGCACCCGTGAGGGTGCGAGCCCCTACGACGGGATCAGCTTGTTCCTCGTGGATCCCGCGGCGCCCGGCGTGACGATCACCCCGGTGCCCCGTGCTGCGGGGGAGCCGTACCACACGGTGACCTTCGACGACGTCGGTGTCGGCCCGGACGCCCTGCTCGGGCGGCCGCACCTGGGCTGGCGGCTGCTGCCACGCGCGATCGGCTTCGAACGCGCCGGCTTCGACTACCTGAGCTGCGCCACCCGGTGGCTCGCCGCGGCCGAGCGCGAGGTGCGCGGCCTGCCGGAGATCCGCCGGCGGGCGATGGCGGCCGACCTCGCCCGGCTGCGGTTCGAGGTGGGCAACGCCCGAGCCGTCGCCTACCACGCGGTCAACAGCGCCACGCGGTTCGCGATGGACGAATTCGCCGTCGCGTACGCCAAGCTGGTCTGCGGCCGGGCCGCGCAGTCGGTGGCCCGGTGGGCGGGACTGGAGCTGGGCGCCGGGTCCGGCGGGGTCGCCGCCGCGGTCGCGGAGGCGCCGGAGTTCACGATCTCCGGTGGAGCGCAGGAACTCCAGCTGGACCTGATCGCGAACGAGTACCCGATCGGGGGTGCCTTGCGGTGAACCTCGACCTGGATCCGGCGCAGCGCGACCTGGTGACCGCACTGCGCGAGTCGCCGGGCGGGCGACCGGCGAGCGAAACCGTCGAGGCGGCCGGCGCGCGCCCGGCGGGTGCTTTCGAGTGGTGCCTGGCGTTCGAGGAACTGGGCGCGCTCGTCGCCGGGTTCGACCTCCCACGGGAGGACCTCCTCCGCGGTGCGGCGTACGCCGTCGGCGTGGGCCGGAAGTGCCTGGAGCTGGCACAGCGCCGGGCGGGAGACCGGACGGTCGCGGGACGACCGCTGATCGAGCACCAGGGAGTGGCCCACCGCCTGGCGAACGCGGCGGTCGAGCTGGCCTGCGCCCGGGTGGGCCTCTGGCGGACGGCGTGGTCGCGCGATCGCGGAAAGCCGCCGGCGGACCAGGTGTACGTGGCGACCGCCGTCTGCGTGACCGCGGCGGTCGGTTGTGCGCACGAACTCGTCCAGATCTTCGGTGCGGCGGGCACCAGCGAACCGGTCGTGACGCGGCTCTACCGGGCTGCCTACGGTCTGCCGGACGTATGTGGCTCGCCGGGCGAATTGTGGCGGCGGGTGGGCCGATGACCGTGCTCGCCCTGGAGTTCCGCGCGGTGCGGGAAACCGCGGACTTCGGCTTCCTCGCGACCGAGTTCCCGCTGAACCGGCTCGATCCGATCGGCCGCCACGTCGCCGGACCGCTGACGGTGCGGCGGCAAGCCGCGGAACTGGCGGCCGGGAAACCCGGCACCGTGCTCGCGTACTGTTCGTGCGCCGCGCTCGGCGCCCACATCGCCGAGCTGTCCGGCGCCGATCTCGTGCTGATCGACGCCGACGCCGTCACACCCGAAGCCGTCCGCCGGGACGTCACGGCCGTCTGCGCGTCACTCGGCGCCCCGCCCGCCGACGACGTCGAGATCGCGTTCGCGGCGGTGCGCGACGAACTGGCCGCCGTGCACGGCGCCGACGACCAGGCTTTCGAGATGGTCGACGAACTGTTCGGCCGCTACCGGGCCTGGCTGCGCTTCCTCGCCGCGGCGGCCGCGGCCGAGCCCGCGGCGCCGGCCGGTGAGGTGACCGTGATAGCCGGAAAGCGCTTGCCCGCACTGGAAAACCTCCTGGCCGACCCGGATCGGGCGCGAGTCCGTCGCTTCACGCCCGAGCAGGGCACCTTGGAGTCACCCGAAGTCCGGGCATTTCTGCGGAACCACCTGCTCGGGTGGGGGTTCCGCGCGAGTGTCGAAATCCCCGTGGCGGAAGGAAAGGGGGCATGCGCTTCCGATAAATGATCACCCGGTTGGGTCCTGTGGGGCCGGCAAAGGCCTTGCTACGTTTGCTGTTGATCATGAAACGCGAATGAGGGGGATTTTCGTGTCGGGGTTTTCGCGCGTCGATGTCCGGAAACGTGACATCCAATCGCTTCTGCTGGCCCGGGTGCGCTCGGCGCCGCGGGCGCCGGCTTTCACGTTCCTCGTCAACGGTGAAGAACCGTTGCCCGCCATCGACTACGCCGGTCTCGACGCGGCGGCCCGGGCACGTGCGGCAGCCCTGGTGGAGCGTGGTCTGCGCGGGCGGACGGTGCTTCTCGCCTACGACGGCGGCGAGGAGTTCCAGATCGCCTTCCTGGCTTGCGTCTACGCCGGTGTCATCGCCGTGCCGACGCCGGTCCCGGTGCGTACCGGCGCGCTGCGCCGCACCACCCACATCGCGCGGGACGCCATGACCACCACCGTCCTCACCGACATGTCGACTCGTGAACGCGTCGCCGAAGGACTGGGTGAAGCGGCGACCGAAGACCTCGATTGGCTGGTCACCGACGAATGGACGGAACCGGCGGCCGACTGGCACTACCGCGAGATCGACCCGGACGACGTCGCACTGCTGCAATACACCTCGGGCTCGACGGGGGACCCCAAAGGCGTGATGGTCACGCACGCCAATCTTTGGCACCAGGCCGCCGAGATGGACGAATTGTGGACCCGTGTCGAAGACGGCGCGGTCGTTTCCTGGCTGCCGATGTTCCACGACATGGGCCTGCTGTTCGGCTTGGTTTTCCCGGTGTTCACCGGGATGCCGGCGTACCTGCTTTCGCCGGAGGCGTTCGTCCGCAAACCCGTGCGGTGGCTGCGAGCCATTTCCCGGTTCCGGGCGACGCACGCCATCGCCCCGAACTTCGCCTACGAACGCTGCGTCAGCCACATTTCCGCCGAGGAACGCCGCACGCTCGACCTGTCCGGCTGGAAGCTGGCGCTCAGTGGCGCCGAGCCGGTCCGGTCGGCGACCCTCGCGAGGTTCGCGCGCACCTTCGCCGAGACCGGTCTGGACCCGAACGCGCTGGGCACCGGCTACGGACTGGCCGAAGCCACCCTCAAGGTCGCCGGCAGCACGCCCGGGCGGATGGCCGGCACCCTGTGGCTGTCGGCGAAAGCCCTGCAGGAAGGCCGGGCCGTGCCGGTCGGCGAGGCCGAGGGCGGGTTGCCGGCCGTCACCAGCGGACGCACCCAGGGCGACACGGTCGTGCGGATCGTCGCCCCCGACAGCGGCGAGGCCCGGCCCGAAGGCCGGGTCGGGGAGATCTGGATCCGGGGTTCCTCGGTCACCAAGGGGTACTGGAACCGGCCCGAGCAGACCGCGGCGACGTTCCACGCCACCATCCGCGGCGAGGGCCCGCAGCGCTACCTGCGCACCGGAGACCTCGGTTTCCTGCACGACGGCGAGCTGTACGTCACCGGCAGGCACAAGGACCTGCTGATCTTCAACGGCGAGAACCACTACCCGCAGGACATCGAGTACACCGCCGAGGAGAGCCACCCCGGCCTCCGGGTGTCGTCGGCGTGCGCGATCGGCGTCGACCACGCCGGCGCGGAGAAGCTCGTGGTGGTCGTCGAGGTCGACGAAGCTTTGCTCGCGTCGGCGGGTGCGGACGAGCTGGCCGCCGGGATCGAGTCGGCGGTCTGGCGGGAGCACGAGCTGGCGGTGCACCGGGTGGTGCCGGTCCGGCGCAATTCCCTGCCCAGGACCACCAGCGGCAAGATCCAGCGCACCGCGTGCCGCCTCGGGTACGAGCAGGGCCGGTTGAAGCTCGCCACCGGCTCCCGGGAACCGGCCCGGGTCGAGGGCCTGCTGGCGTGGCTGCGCGAGTTCGGGGCCCGGCGGGTCGACTCGCGGCTGATGGACGAGCGCCGCACCATCGCACCGCACATCGTCCTCGCACTGGGGCGCAAGGGTTTGCTCGGCATGCAGATCCCGTCGGCGTACGGCGGGCTCGGCCTGGACACCGGCGCGACGCTGCGGGTGCTCGAGCAGCTCGCCGCGATCGACCTGACGCTGGCCACCTTCGTCTGCGACAACAACGCGCTGGGCGTGTACCCGATCGCGCGGTACGGCAGCGCGGAGCTGAAGGCCGCGCTGCTGCCCGATCTCGCGTCGGGCCGCTCGCTCGCGGCGTTCGCCGTGACGGAGCCGGGCGCGGGCTCGGCGATGCAGGCCATCCGGGCCACGGCTCGCGAAGGCGCGCCGGGGCACTGGACGATCACCGGGGACAAGTCGTGGAGCGGCAACGCTTCCTGGGCGGACGTGCTCGTCACTTTCGCCCAGTCGCGCGATGCCGAAGACCGGCCGCGGGGCCTGGCGGCCTTCGTGGTGCCGGTGGACGCGCCCGGGCTGCGCATCGGCAAGGAAGCGCCGACCATGGGCCTGCGCGCGATGGTGCAGAACGCGCTGCGCTTCGACGAAGTCCCCGCCACCGAACGCCTCGGTGACGGGGAAACCGTCGCGAACGAGACCATGATGCGCACTCGCCTGATGATCGGCGCGCTCTGCCTCGGGGCGATGCGCCGTGCCCTGCAGCTGCAGCACCGCTACGCCCGGCGCCGCGAAGTCGGCACCGGGAGGCTGCTGGACAACCCGGTCACGCTCGCCAGGATGACGGACTCGATCGCGGCGGTGACCGCCGTGCAAGCCCTGGTCCACGACATCGCCGAAGAGCTGGACGGGGGGTGCCGGCCCCCGGACACGGCGTTCCTCGCGGTGAAGGTGCTCACCCCGGAGCTGCTGTGGGAGGTCGTGGACGGCGCCGTGCAGGCCACCGGCGGCCGCGGCTACGTCGAGACGAACGTGCTGCCGCGGCTGCTGCGGGACGCCCGGGTGCTCCGGATCTTCGAGGGGCCGACCGAGAGCCTGCGGATGCACCTCGGTTCGCTCGTGGCGGCGGGCGGCGGTGCCGGCCTCGTCGACGCCGACCTGGTGGCCCGGGTGCTCGGCCACTGCGAGCGGACCTTCGCCGTCCTCCCCGCGGCCGACCGCGTGCGCCGCGCCCACGACCTGCTCGGCGAGGTCGCGGCGAGGGCGATCCTGCTGACGGCGGTCCGGCGGCACGCGGCGGACGACCACTCGGAACCGTGGGCGCGGCGGAAGTTCGACGACGCCGTCGCGAAGGCGCTGGACGTTCCGGCGTGCGCCGGCGCGGACGCGGTCTCCGCCGCGGTCGAGGGGTACGAGGCCGCGATCGGTGTCGTGGAGCAGACACCGGCCGGGCTGGACGACGAGCTGGACCCGTACCTGCGCGAGGACTACGCCGAAACTGCCGCGGCCGCCGCCCCGGACCACCCGGCCGAGAACGGGCTGCGCGACTGGCTGGTCCGCTGGGTGGCCGCGAAGCTCGGCATCGCCGCTTCCGAAGTCGCCGGGGACACGCCGTTCCCGCGGTACGGGCTCGATTCCGTCGCGGTCACCGAGCTCGTCGGGGCCCTGCACGACGAGCACGGCCTGACCGTGCCGTCGGCGCTGCTCTGGGAGTACCCGACGATCGACGCCCTTTCCGCGCAACTCGACCGCTGACCGGTCCCGATTCCTGGGTGGGGGAGTAATGCCCGATTCGACGCCTTCGTCGATGCTGCCGTTGTCCGCCGGGCAGGAGGCGCTGTGGTTCCTGCACCGCTACGCGCCGGACAGCGCGTCCTACAACGTCGTGCTGGCCGTCCGGTTCCGGTCCGGCCTCGAAATCCCGCGGCTGGCCGACGCCGTCACCGGCCTGGCGGAGCGCCACGACCTGCTCCGGTCCGTCTTCGTCGAGCACGAAGGCCGGCCGGGGCGGGTGGTGCGCCCGGCGAGCCTGGTGCGTCTCGAAGTCCGGTCCGACCTCGCGGCGGCGGCCGAACCGTTCGACCTCGGCCGGCGCGGCCCGTTCCGGGCGGTCGTGTGCCAGGAGGAGTCCGTCCTGCTGCTGGTCACGCACCACATCGCCACGGACTTCGTCTCCCAGGGCGTGCTGCTGCGCGACCTGCTGGACCGCTACACCGGCCATGACCTGCCGGAGCTGAAGGCGACCTACGCCGACTTCGTCGACGACGAGCGGCGGACACTGTCCTCGGATCGCGTGGCCGGGCTCGAACGGTACTGGACCGGGGAATGCGCCGGCGCGCCCACGATCTTCGAACTCCCGGCCGACCGGCCGCGGCCGCTGCGCCAGAGTTTCGCCGGCGCCACCCACGTCGTCCCACTGGACGTCGGGGCGAAGCTGCGCGCCCTCGCGCGGGAGGAGGCGGTCAGCCCCTTCACGGTCCTGCTGACCGCTTTCCAGGCGCTGCTGCACCGGTGCACCGGGCAACCCGACTTCCTGCTCGCCTGCCCGACGATGCCGGACCTGGTCGGGGCGCTGAAGGGCGTCACCGGCTACTTCGTCAACCCGGTCCCGGTCCGGGCGCGGTGCGAACCGGACAGCACGTTCCGGGACCTGCTGCGGGCGACACACCACCGCGTGATCGGGGCGATGACCCACCGCGACTACCCGTTCCCGAAGCTCGTCGGCCTGCTCGACGTGCCCCGGGACCCCAGCCGGGCCCCGCTGGCCCAGATCGCGTTCAGCATGCAGTCGGCGGCCAGCTCGGGCGCGCTGCTCGACATGCACGCCGAAGGCGACCCCGGCGTCGTGCGCGAGTACCGGGGGCTCGAGCTGTCCGCGTATCCCCTGCCACAGCAGGAAGGGCAGTTCGACCTGTCGCTGGAAGTGGTCGAGACGAGCTCGTCGCTGCGGGCGGTCTTCAAGTACCGCACCGAGCTGTTCGACGCGGCGACGATCGCGCGGCTGGGCCGCAGCTTCGCGTGCCTGCTGGAGTCGGCGCTGGCCGGCCCCGGCCGTCCTCTGTCCACTTTGGACGTCCTCGACACCGCCGCCCACGCCGAGCTCGTCGAGCTCGGCGCCGGCCGGTCCGCGAAGCTTTCCGCAGAGTCGGCGCACGAGCTGATCGCGGCCCGGGTGGCCGAGTCCCCGCGGGCGGCGGCGGTGACGGCGGACGGCGTGGAGCTCTCCTACGCCGAGCTGGACCACCTCGCCGGCGAGACCGCGCAGTTGCTGCTGGCCAACGGTGTGCGGGCCGGCGACCGGGTCGGCGTGCACCTGCGCAAGGGCCCGCGGCTCGCCGTCGCCGTGCTCGCCACCTTGAAGGCGGGCGCGACCTACCTGCCCATGGACCCCGGCCTGCCCGCCGACCGGATCGCGTTCATGCTGGCCGACACCGAGGCCGCGGTCGTCCTCAGCGAACCCGGTCTCGCCGAACGGCTTTCCGGCGTGACAGTGCTGGAAGTCGGCCAGACCGTGCTGCACGGGAGCTCAGGTGTGCCTGAGCCCGGCCCGGTCGCGAAGGACGCGGTGTTCGCCTGGGAACGCTCCGCGCCGGCGCCGGTCCTCGGGCTGTCGCCGGGGATCAAGATCACGCCGCTGCCGCCGCCGACGGTCCCGGAGACCGCTTACCTGATCTACACGTCCGGCTCGACCGGCACCCCCAAGGGCGTCCGCGTCGGCCACCGCGGGCTGGTCAACCTGGCCGAGTGGCAACGCGAAGAGCTGCGCGCCGGCCCGGGCAGCGTCGTCCTGCAGTTCGCCCCGATCGGCTTCGACGCGTCGGTCTGGGAGCTCGTGATGGCGCTCGGCTCGGGCGCGACCCTGCACTTCCCGCCGCCCGAGCTGACGCTCGCCGGGGCGGAGCTCGCCGCCGTCGTCGCCGGCGGCGGGGTCACGCACCTGACCGCGCCGCCGTCGGTGCTGGCCACGATCGCCCCCGGCGACGTGCCGACGCTGACCCACGTCGTCGCCGCGGGCGAGGAGTGCCCGGCCGAGCTGGCCCGCACGTGGAGCGAGCACGTCGCCTTCTACAACGGTTACGGCCCGACGGAGACCACGGTGTGCGCGACCGCCCACCGCTGCCGCCCCGACGGCCGCCGGCCCGCGATCGGCCGGCCGTTGCGCAACACGCGGGTCTACGTGACCGACGACGCGCTCCGGCTCGTGCCGTACGGCGCTGTCGGCGAACTGGTCGTGGGCGGTGCCGGCGTGGCCGGCGGGTACCTCGGCCGGCCGGAGCTGACCGCGGAGAAGTTCGTCGACGACCCGTTCGGTTCCGGCCGGGCCTACCGGACGGGGGACCTCGCCCGGTGGCGGCCGGACGGGAGCCTGGAGTTCCTGGGCCGGCGTGACCGGCAGGTCAAGATCCGCGGGTTCCGGATCGAGCTGGGCGAGGTCGAGGCCCTGCTGTCCGCGCACCCGGACGTGCGGCACGCGGTGGCGACCGTGTCCGGACGGCGGATCATCGCCCACGTCCTGCCGCGGGACCCGGCCGATCCGCCGTCCGGAGTGGACGAGGGCCTGCCCGGTCACCTGCGGCCGTCGGCGATCCACTTCGTCACCGAGTTCCCGTTGACCCCCAACGGGAAGATCGACCGGCAGGCCCTGAGCACGGCATCGGTCGCGGAGCGAGCCGCGCCCCGGACCGCGGCGGAGCGGGAGCTGGCGGCCATCCTGTGCACGGAGCTGGAGCTGTCCGAGGTCGGGGTGCACGACGACTTCTTCGCGCTGGGCGGGCATTCCCTGCTCGCCGCGCGGCTGGCGTTCCGGGTGCGGGAGCGCCTCGGCGCCGAGCTGTCGCTCTCGCAGATCCTGCACCACCCGACCGTGGCCGCGATGGCCGCGCTGATCGGCCGGCCGGCGGAGGAAGCCGGTTACCCCCAGGTCGTCCCCGATCCGGCGGCGGCCGACGAGCCGTTCCCGCTGACCGACGTCCAGCAGGCGTACCTCCTCGGCCGGCGCACGGACTTCACGCTCGGGGGCGTGTCGGCGCACGGCTACTTCGAGCTCGAAGGGGAAGAACTCGACGCGGACCGGCTCACCGACGCCTGGAACACCGTCGTCCGGCGCCACCCGATGCTGCGCGCGGTCTTCGACGGCACCAGCCAGCGCGTCCTGCCCGAAGTACCCCGCTACGAAATCGCCGTCTGCGCCCCGGAGCAGCTGGCCGCGGTCCGCGCCGAAATGTCGCACCAGGTCCTGCCCGCCGACCGGTGGCCGCTGTTCGACATCCGGCTGACCCGGCTGCCCGGGCGTTCGCGCCTGCACCTGAGCTTCGACGGCCTGGTGGCCGACGGCGCCAGCCTGCGTCAGGTCCTGCGGGAGTGGGCGCGGGCGTACGACGACCCGGCCGCGGAGTGGGCGCCGGTCGGCCTCGACTTCCGCGACTACGTACTGGCGGAACAGCGCATCGAGGGAACCGAGCGCTACCGCCGCTCCCGCGATTACTGGCAGGCGCGGATCCCGGAGCTGCCCGCCGGGCCGGACCTGCCGGTGCGCGAGGAGACCGGCACGCCGGTGTTCGCGCGGCTGGCCGCGCGGCTCGACCCCGCCACCTGGACGGCGTTGCGCCGCCGGGCCGCCGCCGAGGGGCTGAGCCCGTCGAACGTGCTGCTGGCCGCGTACGCCGAGGTGCTGGCGGCCTGGAGCCGGAGCCGGCACTTCTGCGTGAACCTCACGTTGTTCAACCGGCTGCCGCTGCACGAGCGGGTCCCGGACGTCGTCGGCGACTTCACGTCGCTGACCCTGCTCGAAGTCGACTTCCGCGCGCCGGGGACCTTCCCGGACAAGGCGCGGGCCCTGCAGTCGCGGCTGTGGGCGGACCTGGACCACCGCCACTACAGCGGCATCCGGGTGCAGCGGGACTGGGTGCGGGCCGGCGGCGAGGGCCGCACGGGCGCGACCATGCCCGTGGTCTTCACCAGCGTGCTGGACGACGGCAACGGCGGCTGGGGCTTCGAACGGTTCGGTGAACTGGCCGAGAGCACCAGTCAGACCCCGCAGGTGTGGCTGGACCACGTCGTGGTCGAACGCGACGGCGGCGTGGACCTCGTCTGGAACGTCGTGCCGGCGCTCTTCCCGGAGGGCGTGCTCGACGACATGTTCGCCGCCTACCAGGCGTTCCTGGGTCGGCTCGCCGCGGACGAGGGCACCTGGGCGGACCGCCGCACCGACTTCCGCTCGCCGGCCGATGTCCGGGACCAGCGGGCCGCCAACGCGACCGCGCACGACTGGGAGCGGGTGCCGCTGCTGCACGAACCGTTCTTCGAGGTGGCCGAGCGGGAGCCGGACCGGATCGCGGTGTACGCGGCGGGGCGGACGCTGTCCTACGGCGAACTCGCCGAACGCGCCGGGGCCGTCGCCGCGGCACTGCGGTCCGGCGGCGTGGCCGAGGGCGAGCTCGTCGCGGTCATGCTCGACAAGAGCTGGGAGCAGGTGGCGGCGGTGCTGGGCGTGCTGCGGGCGGGCGCGGCCTACCTGCCGGTGAACGTCCGGCTGCCCGCCGCCCGGCGCGCGCTGCTGCTGCGCGAGGCCGGTGTCCGGGCGGTGGTGACCAGGTCCGCCAACCTGGACCTGGTCGAAGAGCTCGAGGACGCCCCGGCGGTCGTGCTCGCCGACCGGGTGCCGGCGGCCGCGCCGCCGTCGACGACGCGGTCCGGGGAAGACCTGGCGTACGTGATCTACACGTCCGGCTCGACCGGCAAGCCGAAGGGGGTGGTGATCGACCACCGCAGTGCCGTCAACACCCTCCTCGACGTCAACCGGCGGTACGGGATCACCGGCGACGACACGGCGCTCGCCTTGTCCAGCTTGAGCTTCGACCTCTCGGTGTACGACATCTTCGGCGTCCTCGGCGCCGGCGGGACGCTCGTGGTGCCCGACCACGAAGCCGAGCTGGATCCCGCGCACTGGCTGCAGCTCGTGGCCAAGTACCAGGTGACGGTGTGGAACTCGGTGCCCGCGCTGATGCGGCTGGCGGTCCAGTGGGCCGAGCTGGGCGACCCCGCTTCCCTCGCGTCGCTGCGGGTCGTGCTGCTCAGCGGGGACTGGATCCCGCTCACGCTGCCCGGCGAGATCCGCGCGTGCGCGCCGGACGCGGAGGTGATCGGCATGGGCGGCGCCACCGAGGCGGCCATCTGGTCGAACTTCCACCGCGTCGGCGAGCCGCTGCCCGGGTGGCCGAGCGTGCCCTACGGCAAACCCCTGGCCAACCAGACGTTCGCCGTGCTCGACGAGGCCCTGCAGCCCCGGCCGGCCTGGGTGCCCGGGGAGCTGTTCATCGGCGGCGCCGGCCTGGCGGTGGGGTACCTCGACGACCCCGAGCTGACGGCGAAGAAGTTCATCACCCACCCGGTGACCGGTGAGCGGCTCTACCGCACCGGCGACTGGGGGCGGTACCGGCCGGGCGGCATCCTGCAGTTCCTCGGCCGCGACGACCTGCAGGTGAAGGTGAACGGCAACCGGATCGAGCTCGGCGAGATCGAGTCGGTCCTGCTGCGCCGCCCGAGCGTCGAGGACGCGGTCGTGACCGCGCCGGTGGTCAAGGGCGACCGGCGGCTGGTGGCGTACGTCGTGTCCGAAGTGGACGCCGAAGACCTCCGCCGGCACCTCCGCGAGCAGCTCCCGCCCTACATGGTGCCCGCGACGGTCGTGCACCTGGACAGCCTTCCGTTGAGCGCCAACGGCAAGGTCGACCGCGGCCGGCTGCCGGTGCCCGACGCCCCGGCGGCCGGCTCGGGCACCAAGCCCGCGTCGGCGACCGAGCACAAGCTCGCCGGGCTCTGGGCCGAAGCGCTGGGCCTGTCCGAGGTCGGCACCGACGAGAGCTTCTTCGTGCTGGGCGGTGACTCGCTGATCGCCATCCGGCTGCTGGCCAGGGTGGAGGAGGAGTTCGGCGTCCGGGTCGGCGTGCGGGAGGTCTTCGAAACGCCGACGGTCGGCGGCCTGGCGGCGCTGATCGACCGGCGACCCGCCGAAGACGACTGGGTGGAGGAGGAGCTGTGACGACCGGCGAACTCGTGCGGTGGCTCACCGAGAAGGGCATTTCGCTGAAGGTCACCGGCGACCGGCTCGTGGTGCGGTCCCAGCCGGGAACCCTGACCGACGAGATCCGCGCCCTGCTCCGGGAGCACAAGTCCGAGCTGCTCGACGAGCTCGCGGCGCCGGCGGGCCAGGACGCGCCGCTGTCGTTCGGGCAGCAGCAGCTGTGGCTGCTCGACCAGCTCCCGGGCGGCGGCGTGGCGTACAACGTCACGGCCGTGCTCCACGTGACCGGTGCCCTCGAACCGGCCGCGCTGGAACGCGCTTTCACCGAACTGGTGCGGCGCAACGAGGTCCTCCGGACCTGCTTCACCGAACACGAAGGCGTTCCGGTGCAGCGGGTGATCGAGGACTTCGCGGTGCCCGTGCGGGTGGTCGGCGCCCGGGACGTGCGCGAGGTGGCCACCGAGTCCGCCCTGCGGCGCTTCGACCTGACCCGGGACGTCCTCGTCCGGCTGACCCTGGTGCGGCACGACGAGGACGAGCACGACCTCGTGATCACGATGCACCACATCGCGGGCGACGCGCTGTCGATGGGCCTGCTGTTCGGCGAGCTCGCCGAGCTGTACTCCGCGTTCGCCGCCGGCGAGCCGTCGCCGCTGCCGGAGCCCGGCGTCCAATACCGGGACTTCGCGCGCTGGCAGCAGGACCGGTTCGCCCGGACCGACCCGGCCGAGCTGGAGTTCTGGCGGGAGTACCTGCGCGGCGCCCCGGTCGAGATCGACCTGCCGGCGGACCGGCCCCGGCCCGCGGAACGCTCCTTCGCCGGCGGCACCATCCGGTTCACCGTGCCCGCCGACGTGGCCGCGGGCCTGAAGCAGCTCGCCGGCCGCTACGGCGCCACCCTGTTCATGGCCCTGCTCGCGGTGCTGAAGACGTTGCTGGCACGGCACAGCGGCCAGCGCGACGTCGTGGTCGGCATCCCGATGGCCAACCGGCAGCACCGGAGCTTCCGCGACGCCATCGGCTTCTTCGTCACCACGCTCGCCATCCGGACGGACGTGACCGGGGACCCGTCGTTCGAGGAGTTCCTGCGTCGGGTGCGGGACGCGGCACTGGCGGCGTTCGCGCACGGCGACGTGCCGTTCGAGCACGTCGTGCGGGCGGTGCAGGGCTCGGGCAGCTCGAGCCGGCTCCCCGTGTACCAGGTGATGTTCGGCCTGCAGACCGGCGATCCCGGCCGGATCGAGCTGCCCGGGTGCAAGGTCGAGGAGCTCCCGTTCGACCCGCCGACGGCCAAGCACGACCTGACCGTGCTGATCGACGACGTCCCCGGCGGGCTGGCCGTGCGGCTGGAGTACAACGGCGACATCTTCGAGCCCGCCACGGCACGGCGGCTCGCCGTGCACTTCGCCGAGCTCTGCTCGGCGATCGTGGCCGACCCGGGCCGTCCGCTGTCCCGGCTGCCGATGACCGACGCCGTCGAACGCGCCGACCTGGCGCTGTTCCGCGGCGCCCAGCGGATCGACATCACCGACTCCCGCGGCGAGTCCGTCGCCGTCGGCGTGCCCGGGGACCTGGTCGTCGTCGACGACCACGGGCGCCGGCCGCTCGGCCGCCGGGCCCGCTGGCGCGCGGACGGCCGCCTCGACCTGCTCGACGGCGGCGGCTACGAGGTGCACGGCGTCCGGGCACAGCCGGTGCACGAGGCCCCCGCGGCACTCGGCGACGACGTCGAGCAGATCGTCACGCAGGTCTGGGCGAAGGTGCTCGGGGTCGACGACCCGTCGCCGTCGGACGACTTCTTCGCCCTGGGTGGCAGTTCGATGGCGGCCATGCAGGTCAACTGGGAGCTGCGCAAGCTCCTCGGCGTCGAGATCCCGATGACGGAAGTGTTCGAGAACCCGACGGTGAGCGGGCTCGCCGCGCTCGTCAGGGCGGCGTCGGGCGGCGGCAGCGGTTCGGGCTGGCGGCGGGAGGAGCTGCCGGCCGGCGGGCCCGGGCACCTCTGGAACGTCGCCGCGCTCGGCGCCGACGACGTGTGGGCGGCCGGCCAGTCCGACGCCGGCTCGGTGGTCCTGCACCGGGACGGGCACTCGTGGACGGCCGTGGACCACCCCGAACTGCGCCGGGTGGTCGGGATCGCCGCGGCCGCGGCGGACGACGTCTGGCTTTCGGGACGGGCGGGCCTGCTGCACTGGGACGGCTCCCGGTGGAAGCGGGCGGCGGACTTCGACTGCGCTTCGGTGATCGCCACCGGCGGCATGGTCCGGACGTTGCTCCGACCGGCGACGGCCGACGAGCCGCTGTCGGTCGCGAGCTGGGACGGTACGGAGTGGCAGCACCGCGCGGTGCCGCTGACCCTGCCCGCGGAGACCCTGCACGGCTGCCTCAGCGCCGCCGGCCCCGACGAGTTCTGGGTCTCCACCATGCGCTCGCTCGGCGACGGCACCACCGAGTCGGTGGTGCTGCGCTGGGACGGCGACTGGTCCACCGTGGACCTACCGGCGGACGCCGAGGTGATCCGCGTGGCCGCACTGGCGGCGGACGACGTCTGGGTTCTCGGCGCGAGGGCGTCGGCGAGCCTGGCGCTGCGCTGGGACGGCGGCAAGTGGACGGACACCACCGAAGGTTCCGGGCTGTCGGGCCGGATCAACAGCATTGTGCGCGCCGGCGACGCGTGGTACGCGGCCGGCGGGGGCGACGGCGACCCGGGCCGCCTGCTGCGCTGGACGGGGGACCGGTGGACGGAGCTCGCGGCGCCGAGGTCGTTGCTGCTGGGCGACCTGGTCCGGTTGCCGGGGACCGGCGAGTTCGTCGCCGGTGGCGCGGCCGACGACGGGATGGCGGTGTTCCGGGGGTGCCTGCCGTGATGGCCGTCGAGCTGACCGGGCCACTCGACGTGGACGCCCTGGTGCGGGCGCTCGCCGATCTCGGGGCGGCCACCGCGTTGACACTCGGTGGCGACGGTCCGGCCCGGGGTGAGCCCAGCCTGGTCCGCCTCGGCCCCGGCCGGCACACGCTGACCCTGCCGGTGCCGGACGAGCGGTCGAAAGCGCTGCTGCTGAACGCACTCAGGACCGTTTACGCCGACTTCGCCGAGGGCCTGCCGTCCTCGTTGCTCCGGCGCCCGGCCGCCGCGCGGGGGAGCCTGCGCCCGGCGACGGTGACTCGCCACCGGATCCCGGCCGAGGTGCTCGAGGGCCTGCGCACGCTGGCCGAGCACCGGGGGTGCACCCTCGTCGAGCTCCTGCGCTCCCTGTACGAGCAGGTGGCCGGCGAGGACTGCGCGTTCGACCACGACGCCGGGCACGAACCGGCCGCCGTCGACTTCGTCCCGCTGGAGCCCGCGGAGCACTTCACCCGTTACCGCCACCACCTCACCGCCGATGCTTCCGGTGGCCTGGTCCTGGTGGCCGCGGCCGACGCGGACGACCTGCTGGCGGAGTTCGAGGGAGTCCTGGCCGACGCGGCCGGCCTGTGCGTCGAGGAGAGCTTTTGATGCAGCCCTGGTTCCCCTACGGCGAACCGGACGCACAGGCCCGCGTCCGGCTGTTCTGCCTGCCCTACGCCGGTGGCGCGGCGAGCTCGTACCACCCGTGGTGGCAGCTCCGCGACCGCGACGTGGACATCGTGCCGGTCCAGCTGCCGGGCCGCGAGAACCGCGTGGGCGAAGCCCCGGCGACGGACCTGCACCACCTCGTCGACAGCTTGGTGGAGGTCGTTTCGGGGTACGGGCCATTCGCTCTCTTCGGGCACAGCATGGGCGCGCTCATCGCGTACGAGCTCGCCCACCGGACCGGGCCCGAGCGGCTGTTCGTCTCCGGGGCCGTCGCGCCGGGCACGCTCACCGGCGACGGGACGACGTACCGGTTGCCCCGGCACGAGGTGGTCGGCGAACTGCGGCGGCTCAACGGCACCCCCGCGGCGGTGCTGGACGACGAAGACCTGCTGGACCTGCTGCTGCCGCGGCTGCGCGCCGACTGGCAGGTCGCCGACACCTACCGTCCCTCGACCGCCCGGGTGGCGGCGCCGATCAGTGCATTCGGTGGCACCAGCGACCCGGATGTGCCGCTGGCGGGCCTGCTGGCCTGGCGGGAGCACGCCGAAGACGTCCGGACGAGGGTGCTGCCCGGTGATCACTTCTTCGTCGACCAGCACACCCGGGCGCTGGCCGACCTCGTCCGCGCCGACCTGGGCACGCCGTGACGCCGCAGGACGACGCCGTGCCCGACGAGTCGGTGACGGGGGCCCGCAGCGCACCCGCGCGGTCCGGTCCGCCGGAGCGGATCCTGCTCACCGGCGCGACCGGGTTCCTGGGCGCGTTCCTGCTGCGCGAGCTCCTGGACCGCACCGGCGCCACGGTGTTCTGCCTGGTCCGCGGCGAAGCCGAGCGCGTGCACCGGAACCTGGCGCGGTACGGGCTCGCGCGCGAAGGTGATGAGGACCGCGTGGCGGTGGTCGGCGGCGCCCTCGACCGGCCCTCGCTGGGCTTGGACCCGCTGACGGCGGGGCTGCTCGCCGAAAGCATGGACGCGATCGTCCACAACGGATCCCGCGTCAACCTCGCGGAGGGGTACGCGCCGCTGAAGGCCGCGAACGTCGAGGGGACCCACGAGATCCTCCGGCTCGCCGCGCGATATCGCGTCACGCCCGTGCACTACGTGTCCTCGGCGGGCGTCGCGATTCCTCCCCGGCCGGTGCCGGCGATCCGCGAAGACCGGGCGGTGGCGCTGGAAGACGTCGCCCCGATCGGTTATCTGCGCACGAAATGGGTGGCCGAGCGCCTGGTGCGCACCGCGGCGTCGCGCGGGATCCCGGCTTCGGTCTACCGCCCGGGCCGGATCGCCGGCCACTCCCGGACCGGCGCCGGCACGGCCGACGACGCGTTCTGGCAGCTCCTGCGGGCCTTGGTCCTCGTCGGCGCCGTCCCGGACACCACGGGCGACGTCCTGATCGACCTCGTCCCGGCCGACCACGTCGCCGGGTCGCTGGTCCGGCTGGTCCGGCAGCCGTCGGCACTGGGCCGGACCTACCACCTGGCGAACTCCGCCCGGATCCCGTTCGGCACGGTGCTGGCGGCCTTGCGGAGCGACGGCTATGCCCTGCGGGTGGTGTCCAAGAGCGCGTTCACCGACCTGGTGCGGGCGTCCGCCGACCCCGGCGTGCAGCGCGTCGCCCTGGTCAACGCCCTGGTGCCGAGCGTCCTGGACACCAGCGACCCGGTCTTCGACCAGCGCAACGTCGAGCGGGCCCTGCCGTCGCCCGGCTGCCCGCCGGTCGACGAAGAGCTGATCACCCGCTATCTGCGGTACCTGGTCGGGACCGGGGGTTTCCCGGCCCCGACGGCCCTGCCGCGGGTGACTCAGGGCTGAGGTTCGAGGCGCACCACGATCGCCTTCGAGACCGGGGTGTTCGACTTGTCCGCCACCGAGTCCAGCGGGACCAGCGCGTTCGCCTCGGGGAAGTACGCCGCCGCGCAGCCGCGGGCCGTCGGGTACGCCACGGTGCGGAAAGCCGGGGCGCGGCGGTCGCCGTCGCGCCATTCGGAGACCAGGTCGACCATCGCCCCGTCGGCCAGGCCCAGCTCGGCCAGGTCGTCGGGGTTGACCAGCACCACCCGGCGGGCGTTCTCGATGCCGCGGTAGCGGTCGGACAGGCCGTAGATCGTGGTGTTGTACTGGTCGTGGCTGCGCATCGTCTGCAGCAGCAGCCGGCCCTCGGGTACCTGCGGGTACTCCAGCTCCGACACCGTGAAGTTGCCCTTGCCGTTGGCCGTGCCGGTGAACTCGCGGGAGTCGCGCGGCGCGTGCGGGAGGACGAACCCGTCCGGCTCGCGGACGCGGCGGTTGTAGTCGTGGCAGCCGGGCACGACCCGCGAGATGCGGTCGCGGATCAGGTCGTAGTCGGTCTCGAAGGTCCGCCACGGCACCGCGTGGCCCGCGCCGAACAGCCGCTCGGCCAGCCGGGCGACGATGGCGACCTCGGACAGGAGGTGCTCGCTCGCCGGCTTGAGGCGCCCGCGTGAGGTGTGCACCTGCGACATCGAGTCCTCGACCGTGACGAACTGCTCGCCGCTCGCCTGGACGTCGCGCTCGGTGCGCCCGAGCGTCGGCAGGACCAGCGCCGTGCGGCCGTGGACGACGTGCGACCGGTTCAGCTTCGTCGAGACGTGCACGGTCAGCGAGCACGACTCGAGCGCCTTCTCGGTGGCGTCCGTGTCCGGCGTCGCCGAGGCGAAGTTGCCGCCGACGGCGAAGAAGACCTTGCCGCGGCCGTCGCGCATCGCGCGGATCGCGTCGACGGTGTCCAGGCCGTGCTCGCGCGGGACGTCGATGCCGAATTCCGCGGCGAGGGCGTCCATGAAGGACTGCGGCATCTTCTCCCAGATGCCCATGGTCCGGTCGCCCTGGACGTTCGAGTGCCCGCGCACCGGGCACAGGCCCGCGCCGGGCTTGCCGATCATCCCGCGCATCAGCGCCAGGTTCGCGATCTCGGAGATCGTCGGCACGGCGTGCTTGTGCTGCGTCAGGCCCATCGCCCAGCAGTAGATCGTGCGCTCGGAGGAGGCGATCATCCGCGCGACGCGCTCGATCTGCTCGCGCGGCAGCCCGGTGGCGCGCTCGACCTCGGGCCAGTCGATCTCCCGCAGGTGCTTCGCGTAGTCGTCGAACCCTTCGGTGACGCGATCGACGAACTCGCGGTCGACGATCGCGCCGGGCGCTTCCCCGTCCCACTTGAGCAGCAGGTGCCCGACGGCCTGGAACAGGGCCAGGTCGCCGCCGAGGCGGATCTGGGCGAACTCGTCGGCCAGCGGCGTGCCCTTGCCGACGACGCCACGGACGTTCTGCGGGTTCTTGAACCGCATCAGCCCGGCTTCGGGCAGCGGGTTCACGGCGATGATCCGCGCGCCGTTGCCCTTGGCCTCTTCGAGCGCCGAGAGCATCCGCGGGTGGTTGGTGCCCGGGTTCTGCCCGACGACGACGATCAGGTCCGCCTTGTGGATGTCGGCCAGGCTCACCGAGCCCTTGCCGACACCGGTGGTGGCCGACAGCGCCGCGCCCGAGGACTCGTGGCACATGTTGGAGCAGTCCGGCAGGTTGTTGGTGCCGAAGGAGCGCACCATCAGCTGGTAGAGGAACGCGGCCTCGTTGCTGGTGCGGCCCGAGGTGTAGAAGAACGCCTCGTTCGGGTCGGTCAGCGCCTTCAGCTCGCCGGCGACGAGCTCGAACGCGTCGTCCCAGGAGATCGGTTCGTAGTGCGTGGCGCCTTCGCGCAGCACGAACGGCTCGGTGATCCGGCCCTGCTGGCCGAGCCAGTAGTCGGTCTTGCCCCGCAGGTCTTCGATCGGGTGCGCCGCGAAGAACTCGCGGTCCACCCGCCGTTTGGTGGCTTCCTCGGCGACGGCCTTGGCGCCGTTTTCGCAGAACTCGGCGAGCTTGCGCTTCTCACCGTCGACCTCACGCGGTTCCGGCCACGCGCAGCCGGGGCAGTCGAAGCCCTCGCGCTGGTTCAGCAGCCGCAGCGCCTTGATCGTCCGGCCGGTGCCCATCTGCTCGACGCTGCGCGCGAGCGACACGGCGACCCCGGGTATCCCGGCCGCCCAGCCCTTCGGCTTGCCCACCTCGAGGCGGGTTTCGTCCACGTCCTGCGCCGGCGCTTCACGGGTCATGTGTTCATCGTGCGCTTCGATGACGGTGCGCGCTAACGGGGGTCGCGCCGGAGTCCCTTGTCGGCGACGGTGACGGCGAGCAGCAGCACGCTGATGACGACGAGGGCGATCGCGAGCCGGTGCAGGCCGGCCGAGTCGGCGTGCGGGCCGTGGTGCCGGGTGCGCGATGGGGGTGTGGTCATGTTTTTGCGGCGCGGAGTCCCTTGTCGGCGATGGTGACGGCGAGCAGCAGCACGCTGATGACGACGAGGGCGATCGCGAGCCGGTGCAGGCCGGCCGAGTCGGCGTGCGGGCCGTGGTG
>NZ_JBEZDL010000026.1:0-33662 GCF_040648295.1 Amycolatopsis sp. NPDC049159 | reverse complement strand
GTCCCTTGTCGGCGATGGTGACGGCGAGCAGCAGCACGCTGATGACGACGAGGGCGATCGCGAGCCGGTGCAGGCCGGCCGAGTCGGCGTGCGGGCCGTAGCAGAGCGCGATGAGCGTCGAAGCGACGATCGCGCCCAGGTACTGGGCCGTGCGGAACAGGCCGCTCGCGGTGCCCATCTGCTCGGCGGGTGCCTCGCGGTAGAGCGTCGTCTGGTTCGCGACGCTGGTCAGGCCCTGCGCCAGGCCGAACAACGCGGCCAGCGCGAGCAGCGCGCCGATCCACGTGCCGTCGTGGACGAACAGCAGCAGCGCCGAGCCGCCGGCCAGGGCGACCGCGACGGTGACCAGCCGTGCCTTGAGCCCGGACGCGCGCCCCGAGAACGCCGCCGCGCACACCGCCGTGCCCGACATCGGCAGCAGCATCAGCCCGGCGGCCTCCTCGGACAGGTGCCGCGCGGTCTCGAGCCATTGGACGTAGCCGAACATGATCGCGTAGATCGCCATGAAGCTCAGAGCCTGCCGCAGGTAGGTGCGCAGGATCGCGGTGTTCGCGGCGAGCATCCGGAGGTCGAGGAAGGGCGTGTCGCGCCGCAGTTCGACGAGGGTGAACGCGATCCCGAACGCGGCGACGACGGCGAGCAGCCAGGCGTCGGCACCCGGGTCCATCAGGAAGAACAGCAGCGCCAGCAGCGTCGCGGAGAACAGCGCGATGCCGAGGACGTCGATGCGGGTGGCGCTGCGCGCACCGCGGTCGTCCTTCGGCACCCACGCCCATGCCAGCACCAGCGACAGCCCGGCGAGCGGGATGTTGACGGCGAAAATCGCGGGCCAGCCGAAGAGGCCGATCAGCACGCCGCCGAGCGTCGGGCCGATCACCATCACCGTCTGCGCGGACATCGAGAGCACCGAAAGGACGCGGGCGGGCACGCCCTGGCCGCTCGCTTCGGCGTGGTGGCGCAGCACGGCCATCGCGGCCGGGAACCCGGCGCACGTACCGAGGCCGAGCACGACCCGCACGCCGGTCAGCCAGCCCACCGACAGCGGGACCATGCCCGCGATCCCGGCGATGATCACCAGCGTCGCGCCGCCCAGCAGGACGCGGCGGGCGCCATAGCGGTCCACCAGCAGCCCGACCACCGGCTGCCCGACCGCGGTGGCGAGGTAGAGCGCCGAGATCAGCCAGGCGGTCTGGCCGGGACCGGCGCCGAAGCTCTGCCCGATCGGCACGAGCGCGACGGCGATGAGGGTGGAGTTGATCGGGTTGAGCACCGCGCCGGCCACCAGCGGGGTGACCAGGCGGGCGCCGAACTTGGCGGGTGCGGTGACGGTGGTCGTGAGGAACTCCTTGGTTTTCGCAGGCCGGCTGGATTCAGTGCTGGGCGACGCGCTGGAGCAGCGGCAGCGCGCGCGTGACGGCGTCGAGCTCGGCGGGGGACAGCTCGTCCAGCAGCGCCTGGGCCAGCCACTCTTCGCGGTGCTGGAGGATGCCGCGCACGGTGTCGCTGCCGGCCGCGGAGAGGCTGATCACCACGCGCCGCCGGTCGGCGGGATCGGGCGTGCGGGCGAGGTAACCGAGCTCGTCGAGCACGCCGAGGGTGGCGGCCATGGACTGCTGCCGCACGTGCTCGGCGGCGGCCAGCTCACCCTGCGTCGCGGGTCCTTCGCGGTGCAGCCGGTTGAGCACGGCGGATTGCGACGGCGTGAGGATCCCGGCGTTGTCGACCTGGCGCAGCCGCCGGTGCAGCTGCCCGACGACCCCGCGGATCCAGCCGGCGCTCTCGGCCACGTGCGGAGGTACTTCGCCCATGCACACAGTTTAACTGTTCAGTCCAGACTGTGTATCCGGTGTGACGCACCCCGCTTCCGGGGTGGCGCAGCAGCGCGCCACGAACACCACGCGCCTCACCGGGGGGCTGGGTCGAACTACACGGATCTGCGCACCGAGCCGCCTGACCACGCGATCGGCCGCTCCCGCGGCGGCCAGGCAGGGGACGCGCCGATGTTCCCGCAGCTCATGCGGTACCTGCGCGTCGCTCGGCTTGGCCGCGGGCGAGCCCGCACCCGGCCCGACCGTGTTCGCGGCGACAAGGTGACCGCGGCATCACCGTGGTGATCCCTGAACCTGCCGATCAGGCCGGGTACCGCTCGCTACGACAAGTTGGCCATCGTTTACGGATCCGCGGTCGTCCTGCCTGCCGTGAGCACCTGGGCCAGGGCTTTGTCGGACACGAGCTAGGCGCTGACGCCGAAGAAGGCGAACGGGTCTTCGTTGACGCCGATGCCCTGGATCTGGTGCACGATGATCGCCGCGGCGACCAGGCCGACCACGATGAGCAGGGCCAGCACGCCCGGCCAGCGGCTCTCACCCGGCCGCTGGTGACCGCCCGCGCGCTGCTCGCGCTTGCGGCGTTTCCTGAGGTCCTTCTTGGCGCCCAGCCAGGCGTCGCGCTCGGCGAACTTCTGCCAATCCGGGTTCATCAGGTCCGGGTGCGTCTCGAGGCGCCGGTCGTCCGGATCCTGCGGCTGGTGAGGCTGTGCCATCCCGAGTGCCTTCCCCCTGGGTGACCCGCCGTGACGGGTTCGTAGACTTGTCCATTGTGACCGAGAACGCTCCGCAGCAGACCACCGACCTTCCGGGTGCCTGGGACCCGGCCGCCGAGGAAGCACCGATGTACGACCGCTGGGTAGCGGCCGGGTACTTCACGGCCGACGCCTCGTCGGAGAAGCCGCCGTTCTCGATCGTACTGCCGCCGCCGAACGTGACCGGTTCGCTGCACATGGGCCACGCGCTCAACCACACCCTGATGGACGCGATGAGCCGTCGCCGTCGCATGCAGGGCTACGAGGTGCTGTGGCTGCCGGGCATGGACCACGCGGGCATCGCGACGCAGAACGTCGTCGAGCGCCAGCTGGCCGGCGAGGGCCTTTCCCGCCACGACCTGGGCCGCGAGAAGTTCGTCGAGCGCGTCTGGGAGTGGAAGGCCGAGTACGGCGGCAAGATCCTGGGCCAGATGAAGCGCCTCGGCGACGGCGTCGACTGGTCGCGTGAGCGCTTCACCATGGACGAGAACCTGTCCAAGGCCGTCCAGACGGTGTTCAAGAACTTCTTCGACGAGGGCCTGATCTACCGCGCCGAGCGGATCATCAACTGGTGCCCGCGCTGCCAGACGGCGCTGTCGGACATCGAGGTCGACCACAACGACGACGACGGCGAACTCGTCTCGATCCGCTACGGCGACGGTGACGACGCCATCGTCGTGGCCACGACCCGCGCGGAGACGATGCTGGGCGACACCGCGGTCGCCGTCCACCCGGACGACGAGCGGTACGCGCACCTGGTCGGCACCGAGGTCGAGCTCCCGCTGACCGGCCGCCGCATCCCGATCGTGGCCGACAAGCACGTCGACCCGGAGTTCGGCACGGGCGCGGTCAAGGTGACCCCGGCGCACGACCCGAACGACTTCGAGATCGGCCGCCGCCACGACCTGCCGATGCTCACGGTGATGAACGAGCGCGCCGAGATCACGGTTGCCGGCCCGTTCCAGGGCCTCGACCGCTTCGAGGCGCGGCCCGCGGTGGTCGCGGCGCTGCGCGAGCTCGGCCGGATCGTCGCCGAGAAGCGCCCGTACGTGCACGCGGTCGGCCACTGCTCCCGCTGCGACACGGTCGTCGAGCCGCGGCTGTCGCTGCAGTGGTGGGTCAAGGTCGAGGAGCTGGCCAAGCTGGCCGGCGACGCGGTCCGCGACGGCCGCACCAAGATCCACCCGCCGGAGCTGGGCAAGCGGTACTTCGACTGGGTCGACAACATGCACGACTGGACGATTTCGCGCCAGCTGTGGTGGGGCCACCGCATCCCGGTGTACTACGGCCCGGACGGCGAAGTCGTGTGCGTCGGCCCGGACGAGCAGCCGCCGACGGGTGAGGGCTGGACGCAGGACCCGGACGTGCTGGACACGTGGTTCTCGTCGGGCCTGTGGCCGATGTCGACGCTGGGCTGGCCGTCTTCTTCCGAGGACTTGGCGAAGTTCTACCCGACCAGTGTGTTGTCGACGGGCTACGACATCCTGTTCTTCTGGGTCGTCCGGATGATGATGTTCGGCGTGCACCAGATGCAGGGTGCGCAGCCCTTCGACCACGTCTACCTGCACGGGCTGATCCGCGACGCGCAGGGCAAGAAGATGTCGAAGTCGCGCGGCAACGTGATCGACCCGCTGGAGTGGATGGACGCGTACGGCGCGGACGCCACGAGGTTCACCTTGGCCCGCGGCGCGAACCCGGGCGCGGACATGGCACTGGCCGACGAGTGGGCGGCGGGCTCCCGCAACTTCTGCACGAAGCTGTGGAACGCCACGAAGTTCGCGATGATGAACGGCGCTTCGGTCGCTTCGCCGTTGCCTGCGGCGTCCTCGCTGACCGAAGCCGACCGCTGGATCCTGGGCCGGCTCGGTGCTTTGGTGTCCGAAGTGGACGGCCTGTTCGAGGACTTCCAGTTCGCGAAGGTGGCGGGCGCGCTCTACCAGTTCACGTGGAACGAGCTGTGCGACTGGTACCTGGAGCTGGCGAAGGTCCAGCTGTACCAAGGGGATCCCTCGCGGGTGTCCGCGACGCGGTCGGTGCTGGGCCACGTGCTGGACACGGTGCTGCGGCTGCTGCACCCGTTCATCCCGTTCATCACGGAGAAGCTCTGGACGGCCCTGACCGGCGGCGAGTCCCTGGTGATCGCCGCCTGGCCTTCCGCGCCCGCGGGTTACACGGACTCCGTGGCCGACGCCCGGATCGCGGACGTCCAGAAGCTGGTGACGGAGATCCGCCGCTTCCGAGCGGACCAGGGCCTGAAGCCGGGCCAGAAGGTGGCGTCCCGCTTGGCGGGCTACACGGGCGGCCACGAGGAGGCGGTCCGATCGCTGGTCCGCCTGACGGCGCCGACGGAGGAGTTCGCGGCCAGCGCGTCCCTGGAGGTCGCCCTGTCCGACGGCGTGGTGACGGTGGAGCTGGACCTGTCGGGCACGGTCGACGTCGCGGCGGAGCGCAAGCGCTTGGAGAAGGACCTGGCGGCGGCCCGGAAGGAGCTGACGCAGACGGAAGCGAAGCTGGGCAACGAGGCTTTCATCGCGAAGGCCCCGGAGCAGGTGGTGGACAAGATCAAGGTCCGCAAGCAGACGGCGGCGGCGGACATCGACCGCATCACGGCCCGCCTGGCGGCTCTGCCCGCTTCCTGATTCCTGAGGTCCGAGGCGGCACTTTCCCTATGAAAGTGCCGCCTCGGACCTCACTTTCATAGGGAAAGTGCCGTCTCGGCCGTCACTCGGTCGTTCGCGCTGCCTCGATCAACGCCACCACCTCTGGTGTCACCCGGCGGTCCGACGGCGTCGCCAAGTACGTCGGCATCCGCGGCGAAGGGTCGCGCAACGGCCGGAACACCACCCCCGGCACCGGCAGCAAGTTGGCGTGCGCCCGGTAGAACACCGTCCACTGCGGACGCCCGAAACCCAACGCTCCCAGCGTGTCCTGGGCCGTCGTGAAATCGGCACCCAGCACCGGCTCGAACCCGGCCTCCCGGCAGCACGAAACGACCAGATCGTGCAGCGGCGGGTTCCGGGCACGGGAACTCAACCGCACCGGAAGCGAAGCCAGCGAAGCGAAAGCGACTTCGGATTCAGCCGCCAGCGCGTGCGAAGCAGGCAGCGCCACCAAGACCTCATCCGTCCACAAGGGAGTGAAGTCGAGTCCGGAGGAAGGCCACGAGCCGCGGACGATGGTCGCGGACAGGGACCCGTCCCGGACGCGCTGAAGCCGCTGGGCGGTCGGGGCGTGGACCAGCTCCAGGGAAACCGCGGGAGCGAGCCGCGCGAAGGCGCCCAACAGCGCGTCCAGCCGATCCCCGAGGCCTTCGCTCGTGCCCAGGCGCAGCAGCGCGGAAGATTCCCGGAATTCCGTAACCGAGTCCGTCGCCCGGTCGGCCGCCGCCAGGACCGCTCGTGCGTGCGGCAGGAACCGCCGGCCCGCCTCCGTCAACGCCACCGCCCGTGTCGTTCGTGAGAACAACGACACCCCCAAACCGCGCTCCAGCCGCCGGATCTGCTGGCTCACCGCCGGCTGGACGATGTGCAGGCGCTCCGCCGCGCGGCCGAAGTGCAGTTCCTCCGCGACCGTCACGAAGTACCTCAGCTGGCGAAGCTCCACGTCAGACCCCATTCATCAGCCTTCGTGATGAGTGTAAGAGCGGACTGCCCATCGAAAAGCGCCGGCCGGACAACCAGGCTCGAGCCATGCCTCACACCACCGTCGACCACACCCGGCTCCACTACGAAGACGCCGGCAGCGGCCCGGCCCTGCTGTTCCTGCACGGCTGGGGGACCAGCGGCCGCGTCTGGCAGTCGTGCCTGCCCGATCTCGTGCGCGACCACCGCGTCGTCACCCTGGACTGGCGCGGGTGCGGCCGCTCGGACCACCCCGCCGAGGGCAACACCATCGACGGGATCGCCGCGGACCTCGCCGCCGTGATCGAGACGCTCGGGATCAAGCCCACTGTCGTCGGCTCCAGCATCGGCGGGGTCTTCGCCACCGAACTCGCGCTGGCCCGCCCCGAGCTCGTCGAGCAGGTCGTCGCCGTCGACAGCCCGGGCTACTGGCCCAGCACCGGCATGCTCGACAAGGTGCACGACCTGCGGAAACGTCTCGTCGACGACCGGGTCGGCACCCTCGAGGACTGGGTGCCCAACTGGGTGGCGCGCCCGGCGCCGGGGCTCGTCGCGTGGACGATCCGCCAGCTGCTCGACTCCGGCGTCTACATCGACGCGCTGTTCACCGAGGTCACCACCTACGACCCGCGGCCGCGCCTGAAGGACCTGAAGGTCCCGATCACCTACCTGCACGGCGAGCTGGACGCCGAGATCCCCCTGGAGGTCCCGCGCGCTTGCGCCGCCGAGACCGGCGCCCGGGTGCACGTCCTCGCCGGCTGCGGCCACCTCCCGCACCAGGAGAACCCGCGCGCGTTCACCGCCGCCCTCCGCGAAATCGCCTGAAGGAGCACGTCGAATGCCGAAACTGACTCTCGGGACCACCGTCGTCCACTACGACCGGACGGGTGAGGGCCCCGCGCTGCTCCTGCTGCACGGCACCGCCGCCTCCCGCGAGCAGTGGGGACCCCTGACGGCGCGGGCAACCGCCTTCACCGTCCTCGCCCCCGACTTCCCCGGCTCGGGGCTGACCACCGACGACGGCGGAGCGATCACCGTCGAAGCGCTCGCCGCCCAGGCCGAAGCCGTGCTGGACCACGCGGGTGCCGAGCGGGCCCACGTCGTCGGGCACTCCCTCGGCGCGGTCGTGGCGGCCCACCTGGCCGGCACCCGCCCGGAGCGCGTCCGGACAGCGGTGCTGCACGCCGCCTGGCCCGCGACGGACACCCGGCAGGACGCCGAGTTCCGGCTCTGGCTGGACCTGCTCGAAACCGGGTCCTTCGCCCGCCTGCTGCCGCTGATGGCCTTCGGCCCGCGCTACTGGGACCAGGCCACCACCGAGAGCAACGAACAGCTCGTCAAGACGCTCGACACGGTGATCCAGCCCGGCGCGGACCGGCAGATCGAGACCGACCGCACCGTCGACCTCCGCCCGGTGCTCGGGAAGATCACCGCGCCGGTGCTGGTGCTCGGCAGCACGCACGACCGGCTGATCACGGCGGACCAGCAGCGCGAGCTGGTCGCCGCGATCCCGGACGCGCGCGCCGCCGAGATCGACGCGGGGCACGGTGCCCCGGCCGAGCTGCCGGACGAGTTCGCCCGGATCGTGCTGGACTACGTGACATCCGGGGCTTCGCCCCGGGGCCCGGGGCTCCGCGACCCGGAGCCCCCGAAAGAGTTCGTCAGCGCAGCGTCTTGAGCACCACCGCGGCCACGCCCGCCATCCCGGCCTTGAGCGGGTGGTAGGCGGCGGCCTCGAAGATGTTCTGGTCCTTGCCGTTGATCCACGCCGAACCGCCGCGCGCGCAGGCGTCGTGGCCGCGCGACGGGCCGAAGGTGTCGACGAACTCCGCTCCCTCCGAGTCCGCGGCCTCGGCCAGGGTCCGGTTCAGCGCCTCCTCGACGCTGCTCAGCCACGCGTAGTCGCCGTCCGCGAACGGCAGCACGTCCGGGCAGTAGCCCTTCTCCGGCGCGATCCGCGGGTAGCCGACCACCAGGATCCGCGCGCGCGGCGACCGCTCGTGGATCGCGGCGAGCACCGCCGCCACCCGCGGCCCGGTGTTGTCGATCGCCGAGGTCACGGAGCCGTCGAAGTGCTTCTCGCAGGGGTTGCCGGTCGGGTCGCTCGCCCGCAGGCCGGGGCACGTTCCGATCAGGCTGCCGAACACGCCTTGGTCGTTGCCGCCGATGCCGAGCGTGACCAGGTCGGTGTCGATCCGCAGCGCGTCCAGCTGCGGCGGGTTGGTGCCGTTGAACGGCACGCCCTGCGGCCGGGTCATGTTCGTGGTGTCCGCGCCGGCGCAGCTGACGTCGGTGAACCGCCCGGCGTGCAGGGCCGCGGCCAGCACCGACGGGTAGTTCGCGGTGGACCGTCCGCAGCCGAGCGGGTCGAACCGCTGGACCGGGATGAACGGCCCGGACGTGTAGGAGTCGCCGAGGGCGACGTAGCTGCCGACGGTCGCCGCGGACGCGGCGGTGGCCGACGCCGTCAGCAGGACGGCTGCCGAGAGGACGGCGGTGAGCAGCCGGGGGATGCGCATGAAGACCTCGTTCTCGCTGGCGGAAACGCTCCTTCCACATCTAGCGAGCGCCGGGCGGCCGAGGTGGGGACTTCACCCGCCAGTCGGGTCACCGTCGCCGTGCTCACGGTAAGTGATCAACGTGCGCCAGAAGAACAGCGACCGGACGGTGCTGCCCGGCAGCAGCCGGGCCGCTTCGCGACGGACCTCGGCCATCGTCGGGAAGTCGTCGGCGACGGGGGCCCTCGGGCCGTCCTCGGGGCCGCCGTTCAGCCGCTCGCCGGCGTAGACGACCAGCCGGGCGAGGGCGTTGACCGGCACCGCCGCGACCGCGCGTGCCCAGTCCACCGGCGTGCTGGGCCGCGCCAGGCCGAGCACCACGAGCACCCCGCCGGGCACCAGCGCGCGGCGCAGCTTGGCCAGCGTCTCGAACGGCATGTGGTGCAGCGACGCCAGGCAGGAGATGAAGTCGTAGTGGGCCTCGGGCAGGGCGTCGGTCGTGACGTCGGCCTGCCGGTAGACGATCTCGCCCGGCCCCGGCGAACCCAGCCCGGCCGCCGCTTCGACCATCGCCGCCGACACGTCGACCGCCTCCACCGCCATGCCGGTCGCGGCCAGCCGCCGCGCGAACCGCCCGGTGCCGCACCCGACGTCCAGCGCGATCCCCGGGCCCGGTGGCAGCTGGTCGAGCAGCAGCGGGTGGTAGTGGTCGTTGTGGTTGAACGGCATGCGTCGAGAGTGCCACCGATCGCGCACGTAGACTCGGAAGGCAAGTGCGAAAACCCCAGGCCGGAGGAGATTCAGTGCCGCAGGATGAGACAGGTCGCAAGCCGGACCTGTCGGATCTCGACAGCTTCGCGGGCGTCGACGAGCTGGGTGCCGAAGGGTACGAGGACTCCGACGACCACGACCCGGAGCTGGACGCGCGCGACACCGCGTTCGACGTCGGCGGCGGCTCGCGCGGCGGCATCGGCGGCGTCGGCCAGCTGGGCGACAACCTCGCCACCGGCCCGGTGCCCGACCTCACCGTGCCCGAGGACACCGAGCTGCACGAGCTCGACGACCAGGGCGAGCCCGAGGTCCACGGCAGCCCGGACGGCCCCGAGGCGCGCCGCGAGCTGATGGCCGTCGAGGCCGAGCTGAACCAGCGCTGGCCGGAGACGAAGATCGAGCCGTCGCTGACCCGGATCTCCGCGCTGACGCAGCTGCTGGGCGAGCCGAACCGCGGCTACCCGGTGCTGCACATCGCCGGGACGAACGGCAAGGGCTCCACGGCCCGGATGATCGACGCGCTGCTGACCCGGATGGGCCTGCGCGTCGGCCGCTACACGAGCCCGCACCTGCAGCTGGTCACCGAGCGGATCGCGCTCGACGGCCACCCGATCTCCGCCGCCCGCTACGCCGAGCTGTGGCACGACATCGCGCCCTACGTGTCCATGGTGGACGGCGCGAGCGCGGACGGCGTCGTGATGAGCAAGTTCGAGATCCTCACCGGGATGGCGTTCGCCGCGTTCGCCGACGCGCCGGTCGAGGCCGCCGTGCTCGAAGCGGGCATGGGCGGGGCCTGGGACGCCACGAACGTCGCCGACGCCGAAGTCGCCGTGATCACCCCGATCGGCCTCGACCACGTCGAGTACCTGGGGCCCGACGCGGTGAGCGCGGCGCGCGAAAAGGCGGGCATCATCAAGGCCGGCTCGGTCGCGGTCATCGCCGAGCAGGACCCCGAGGTGCAGAAGGTGCTGCTCGAACGCGCCGTCGAGGTCGACGCCGCGGTCGCGCGCGCCGGCAGCGAGTTCGGCGTGCTGGAGCGCGAGGTCGCCGTCGGCGGGCAGCTGCTGAAGCTGCAGGGCCTCGGCGGGGTCTACGACGACGTCTTCCTGCCACTGCACGGCGCTCACCAGGCCGCGAACGCCGCACTGGCGCTGGCCGCGGTCGAGGCGTTCTTCGGCGCGGGCAAGGACCGGCAGCTGGTCGTGGAGGCCGTGCGCGAGGCGTTCGCCGAGGTCGAGACGCCGGGACGGCTGGAGCGGGTCCGCGCGGCCCCCGCCGTGATGATCGACGCCGCCCACAACCCGCACGGCGCCCGCGCGCTCGCGACGACCGTGGCCGAGGAGTTCGCCTTCCGCCGCCTGGTCGCGGTGGTCGGCGTGATGGCCGAAAAGGACGCCCGCGGCATCCTCGACGCGCTCGAGCCGGTGGTGTCGGACGTCGTCGTCACGCGCAACTCGTCGCCGCGCTCGATGCCGCTGGAGGAGCTCAACGAGCTCGCGATCTCGGTGTTCGGCGAGGACCGGGTGGTCGCCGAGACCGACCTGGAAACGGCGATCGAGACGGCGATCGCGCTGGTGGAGACCAGTGACGACCCCGAGGAGCCGCTCGCGGGCGGCGGCGTGCTGGTCACCGGGTCGGTGGTCACCGCCGGCGAAACGCGCACCCTGTTCGGGAAGGAGCCGGCGTGAGCGAGCCGACCGAAGCCCCCAAGCCGAAGGACCCGATGAAGGGCTTCCGCGGCGTGATGTCGGGGACCCTGATCATGGAGGGCATCACGGTCGCCCTCGCGCTCCCGGTGGTCAACAAGCTCGGCGGCGGGATCAGCACCGGCGTCGGCTGGACGGTCATCGCGGTGGCCGTGCTGCTGGTCGTGACCTGCGGGTTCGTCAAGCGCCCGTGGGCGGTGCCGCTGATCCTCGCGCTGCAGGTGGTGCTGATCGCGCTGGTGTTCTGGCTGCCGGCGATCACCGTGCTCGGCGTCATCTTCCTGGCGATCTGGCTGTGGCTGCTGTGGCTGCGCAAGGACGTCGCCCGCCGGATGGCGGCCGGCACCCTGGCGAGCCAGCAGCAGCCCCAGGCCTGATCGTCTACAGGTAGTCGCCGTTCGCGACGTCGTCGAGCAGCGACGCGTGGCGGGGTGACCAGCCGAGCAGCTCGCGCGTGAGCGCGCTGGAGACGGGCGCGTCGAGCCCGTAGGCCCGGGCGATGAACGGGCTGACGAAATGGCCGGCGGCCTCGTCCGGGGTCAGCGAGACCACGGGCAGGCCGAGCCCGTGCCCGACCGTCTCCGCGATGCTCCGGAACGGCACGTTCTCGGCGGTCGCGTGCAGCACGCTGCCCGCCGGAGCGCTCTCCAGGGCCAGCCGGAAGACGACCGCGCGTCGAGCCGGTGCACCGCGGGCCACCGGTTGGTGCCGTCGCCGACGTAGGCCGACTGCCCGCTCTTGCGCGCGGTGTCCACGAGCCAGGCGATGAACCCGTGGTCACCGGGGCCGTGGACGGTCGGCGCGAGCCGGACCACGCTCGCGCGCACGCCCTGCCCGGCGAAGTCCAGGCAGGCCCGCTCGCCCGCGATCCGGAAGGCGGCGAGCCCGGCCGCGTCGGGCTCGTCCCGCTCGGTGCTCTCCCGCCCGGCGGGCATGACCAGCGTGCCGGACGTGCTCACGAACGGCTTGCCCGAACCCACCAGGACCGCACCGAGCGCCTCGATCGCGGTGCGGTCGCGGCGGGTCATGTCGGCCAGGTCGCTGAAGTCGCCGCCGAAGGCCATGTGCAGCACGGCGTCCGCGGCTTCGGCGCCGGCGCGCAGGCTGTCGAGGTCCTCCAGCGAGCCCCGGTGCGGGGTGGCGCCCAGCGACTCGAGCCGCGCGGCGGCAGCGTCCGAGCGCGCGAGGCCGGTGACGGTGTGGCCGGCGGCGATCAGCTCGGTGACGACGGCGGGTCCGGTGAGGCCGGAACCGCCGGTGACGAAGACGTGCATGGGGACAACTCCCGGGTAGCGACAGTGACTGACACTACGAACTGTACCGCGTAGTGTCAGTCGCTGTCGCTACCGGTAGGCTGACGTCGTGCCACGCAGCGGAGAAGAAGCGCGCCGCCGCCTTCAGCAGGCGGCGCTGGAGCTGTACCGCGAACGCGGGTTCGACCAGACCACCACGGCCGAGATCGCCGCCCGGGCCGGCGTCACCGAGCGCACGTTCTTCCGGCACTTCCCGGACAAGCGCGAAGTGCTCTTCGACGGCGAAGCCACGCTGCGGGCGGAGCTGGTCGAGTCGGTCGCCGAGGCGCCTGACGGGCTGCCGCCCCTCGAAGTCCTGATCCGCGCGTTCCGGAAGTCCGGGCGGATCCTCGAGGGCAACCGGCCGTTCGCCGAACCGCGGCTCGCGGTCATCGCGGCGACCCCGGCGCTGCGGGAGCGCGATCTGGCCAAGGCCGCGGCGATGGGCGACGCCCTGGCGGCGGCGCTGCGGGCGCGGGGAGTCGCCGACCGGCCGGCCGCGCTCGCCGCGCACATCGGCTGGATCACCTTCCACCACGCGGCCGCAGCGTGGATCGGGGAATCCGCGCGCGGTCTCGACGAGCACCTCGACGAGGCCTTCGCCGATCTGCGCGCGTTGGCGGCGGAGGCGGACGGCTGAGCGCCCGCCTCCGCCGGCAGCTCAGCGCAGCACGACGATCCGCAGCGCGGGGGAGCGCAGGATGTCGGCTTCGCAGAAGCGTCCCTTCACCCACTCGCCGCGGCTGTAGAGCTTCGTCTGGTCGCTGAAGTACGGCGACTTCGGGTTCGCCGACTGCGAGTACGTCAGCAGCGTCGACGAGTCCGGGCACGCGTGCCCGCTGAACCCGACCACCTGGATGTAGCTCGAGCCGTGCGCCACCTCGACGTTGCCGCGCGCCGGGTCCCACACCGGCGTCATCACGTTCAGCACGCCGAGGAAGCCCTGCCCGCCGTGGATCGGGATGCGCTCGCCGTTGCGGGTGACGGCTTGGCCGTCCCGCAGCTTCGCGTCCGGCGGGAGACCGGCCGTGCGCAGGTCCACCAGCGCGTCGCCGAACGCCTTCTGCACGGCGGCGTTCGCCACGTCGAGCGTGTTCGGCGTGGTCAGCGGTGCCTTCGGGTCGAAGGGCACGACGAACCGGTCCACGCTGCCGAGCCGGGCGGCGAACCGCTGGAACAGCAACGAGCCGCGGGTGTCCAGGGTGTACGTGTGGTCCCAGTTCGCCAGCGCGGTGCACGCCGGACCGACCGCCACCGGACCCGACGACGACGGCGCCTGCCCGCCCGGGAAGGATGCGCACAGCTTCGCCAGTTCCGCCGCCGTCAGATCGGCGAACAGGCTGTGGTCGGCGAAGAGCATCTTCTTCGTCGACTCGGTCGTGAAGCCGCCCTTTTCGGCCGTGAGCAACGCTTCCCGCGTGCGCAGCGAGCGTTCGGTGCCGATGTCCCCGACGATGTGCGGGTACCCGGTGATCGGCGCTTTCGCGTTCGCGAGCCAGGCGCTGTCGTTGGCGTTCAGCTCGTAGTCACGGCTTTGCTGCTGCGGCAGCCGCGACGGCGCGAAGATGCCCGGTTCGAGCGCGCCGGGATCGGAACCCCACTGGCACGAGGACTTCGAACCGTCCAAAATGGCCAGTCCGACCTGCTCGAACGTCCCCTGCCCCAACGGGGTGCCGCACGCCTTCGCCTGCTCGTCGGTGACGTGCGGGACCACCTGGATGTCGGCGTAGAGCGCGTTGCCCGCCCGGTCGGTGGCGATGGTGTTGACCCACGGGACGCCCTGGGTGCGGCTCAGCGCGCGGACGACGTCGGCCGTGCTGCGGGACTGGTCGAGCTCGAACCACGTGTTGAGCCCGCGCAGGTTCGTCGCGTTGGCGTCGCGCACCGCGTACGCCGACTTCGTCGTCCACGGCAGCGGGATGCCCTGGAAGTCGGCCAGCACCGGGCCGTAGCGCGTCGACCAGAACGTCTGCCGGACCGGCTGCACCGAGCCGTCGGCCTGGCGCACCTGGACCGTGACGCCGGCCGACGTCATCTTCTCGGGCTTGCCGTCGACGAGGTAGGTCGTCGGGTCGCCCGCCTGCAGCGGCACCTCGAAGAGGCCGAACGTGACCGGCGTGGACACCGTGTGCGTCCAGGCCGCGTCCGCGGTGTGCCCGATCTGGACGAACGGCATGCCGAGCAGGCTCGCGCCGGCGACGTCGAACCGGCCCGGGATGGTCAGCTGGCTCTGCCAGAACCGCCGCCCGTCGTGCCACGGGTAGTGCGGGTTGCCGAGCAGCACGCTGCCCCGGCCGGACGCGGTCGAGTCCGCGCCGATCGCGAGGCCGTTGCTGCCCAGCCCGGTCCCGCCGAGCGCCTTGCGCACCTGGTCCGAGAGCTGCCCGGCGGTGCCCGGGGCCGGCGCCGGTGTGGTGCCGGACGGCGGTGCGGTGAACAGGCTTTCGGTGACCACGCCCTGCCCGCCGGTGATCGCGATGGCGTAGAAGTGCCGGTAGAAGTCCTGCTCGGTGATGGGCCGGACCCAGTCCGCGCCGCGGCACGCCGGGTCCGAGATCCCGGATTTGCCGGTGCGCGCCAGGAAGGCGTTGAAGCCCTTCACATAGCCGGAAACGATCTGCCGGACCTCGGGCCGCGGCCCCTGCGGCGCGGGCTGCGCGGCCAGCCTGTCGACGATCCCCGAGTCGTTGATCCGTTGGAAGAACAGGTCGCTGTGCAGGTTGTTCGCCGCCTCGGACAACGACGGGTAGCCGTCGCCGCCCGGGCCCAGGTACTTCGACCGCTGCGCGCTCACCGTCAGGTAGATGTTCGCGAGCTCGCAGACGTTGTCGGTCGCCGCCGCGAAGCCGTACCCGTAGCCCAGGCCGGCGAAGTCCTTCGCGACGATGTGCGGGATGCCGTGTTCGGTGTAGCGGAGGACGGCCTTGCCGCCGCTTTCCTGGCCCGCTTCCGCGATGCCGGTCCCCAGTGTGGTGACGGTGAGTGCCGCTGTCAGAACCGCCAGGGTTTTCCTGAATGGTCTCATCTGACCCCCTTGTCGTGATCGCCACGCTACCGACGGCGAGCACCGCCGGGGATGGGGGAAACCCCCGATATCCGTTCACCCGCGCGCAAACCCGCGTTGGCCGGGGCGGGATAGAAACCGCGCATGACCGAACCGACCCACCACTCCCGCCGCACCCTGCTCAAGGCCGGTCTCACCGGCGCCGCCGCCACGCTCGTGCTGCCGTCGACGGCCTTCGCCGCGGTCCCGCTCGTCCGCCGCGACCGGCCCGTGCTGACCCACGGCGTCTCCTCCGGCGACGTCACCCCCGGCTCGGCGATCGTCTGGTCGCGCGCGGACCGCCCGTCGCGGCTCGCCGTCGAGATCGCGCGCGACCCGTCCTTCCGGCACGCCCGGCGGGTGCCCGGCCCCCTCGCCGGCCCGGCCACCGGGGGCACCGGGCAGGTCCGCGTCGCCGCCCTGCGGCCCGGCACGGAGTACCACTACCGCGTGACGGCGGAGTCCCTCGACGGGCGCGCCACGAGCGAGCCGCTGACCGGCCGGTTCGCCACGGCGCCGGTGGGCCGCCGCGACACCCGGATCGTCTGGTCCGGCGACGTCGTCGGCCAGAACTGGGGCATCAACCCGGACCGGGGCGGGATGACGATCTTCTCGGCGATGGCCGCCCGCCACCCGGACCTCTTCCTGCACAGCGGCGACACGGTGTACGCGGACGGCCCGCTGACCGAAACCGTGGCCCTGCCCGGCGGCCGGACGTGGCGCAACGTCGTCACGGCGGAGAAGTCGAAGGTCGCCGAGACGCTCGACGAGTTCCGCGGCCAGCACGCGTACAACCGGCTCGACGAGAACTTCCGCCGCTTCGCCGCGCAGGTGCCTGCCTACATCCAGTGGGACGACCACGAAGTCTCCAACAACTGGTACCCGGGCGAAGTCCTCGACAACCCGGCCTACACCGAGAAGCGCACCGACGTCCTCGCGCCGCGGGCGTACCAGGCGTTTCACGAGTGGCACCCGATCGACGCCCGCCAGGCGGTCGACGGCCGCGTCTACCGCAGCTTCCGCTACGGCTCGCGCGTGGAGATCTTCGTGCTGGACATGCGGACCTACCGCAACGCCAACACCGCGGACCAGACCAAGCCCGGTTACATCCTCGGCGACCGGCAGGCCCGCTGGCTGGCCGACGCGCTCGGGCGCAGCACGGCGACGTGGAAGATCGTCCAGGCGGACATGCCGCTCGGCCTGGTCGTCCCCGACGGCAAGGACATCGAAGCGGTGGCGAACAACCTGCCGGGTGCGCCGGGCGGCCGCGAGACCGAGCTGGCCTGGGTGCTGCGGGAGATCCAGCGCCGCCGGGTCCGCAACGTCGTCTGGCTGACCGCCGACGTCCACTACACCGCGGCGCACCACTATTCGCCCGACCGCGCGGCCTTCCCGGACTTCGACCCCTTCTGGGAGTTCGTGTCCGGACCGCTGAACGCGGGCGCGTTCGGCCCGAACCAGCTCGACCCGACGTTCGGCCCGGAAGCGGTCTTCGTGCACGCCCCGCCGGTCGCGAACACCGCCCCGATCGACGGCTTCCAGCACTTCGGCGAGCTGAACGTCGACGGCGCGAGCGGCGACCTCACGGTGGACCTCCGCGACGCCACGGGGGCTTCGCTGTGGTCGAAGAAGCTGCACGCGCAGGGCCGCTGAGAGGGTCGGCTACGCTCACGCGCACCGATACGCAACCGCAACAAGGAGAAACACCGTCGTGACTGAACGCACGCTGGTCCTGGTCAAGCCCGATGGCGTCGCGCGCGGCCTCGTCGGCGAGGTCATCTCGCGGATCGAGCGCAAGGGCCTCAACCTCGTCGCCGTCGAACTGCGGACCGTGCCGCAGGCGCTGGCCGAGGAGCACTACGCCGAGCACAAGGAGCGTTCGTTCTTCGGCGAGCTGCTGGAGTTCATCACGTCGGGCCCGCTGGTCGCGCTCGCCGTCGAGGGCCCGCGCGCGATCGCCGCGTTCCGCCAGCTGGCCGGCGGCACCGACCCGGTCGAGAAGGCCACCCCGGGCACCATCCGCGGCGACTTCGCGCTGGAGACCCAGTACAACCTGGTGCACGGCTCGGACTCGCCGGAGTCGGCCGAGCGCGAGCTGAAGCTCTGGTTCCCCGACCTGTGATCGACACCGGGGCCGCGCGCGAGCGTGGCCCCGGTTCCCGCCCGGAGCGCCGATGACCACGATGCCCTTCCCCGCCCGCGACTACCTGCCCGTGCTGCGGGAGCTGACGGGCGCGTTCGCCGACGCCCTGCGCACCGGCGACCCGGCCGCGAAGGTGCCCGATTGCGGCGACTGGACCCTCGCCGACCTCGGTGCGCACCTCGGGAGCGTGCACCGCTGGGTCGCCGCGGTCCTCCGGACGGGTGAGCCGCAGCCCGACGACTTCGAAGCCGGGCCCGATCTCGTGTCGTGGTACGCCGAAAGCGCGCGGCTGCTGCTCGACGAGCTTTCCGCCGCCGAGCCGGGCGATCGCTGCTGGCACTTCGGCGGCACCGAAAAGACGAAGGCGTTCTGGTTCCGCCGCCAGGTGCACGAAACCGCCGTCCACCTGGTCGACGCCGGGAGTGCGTACGTCCTCGACCCGGCCGTGGCCGCGGACGGCATCGACGAAGTCCTCGGCGCGATGCTGCCCCGCGTGACGCGCTGGCACGCCGTGCCCGAGCTGCCGGGCCCGGTTTCCCTGCGCGCCACCGACACCGGTGACGTCTGGACCGTGCACCCCGGCGAGCCGCCCGCGCTGGGCCCGGCCACCGACGGCGCGTCCGTCGAAGCGCCCGCCCGCGATCTCCTGCTGCGGCTGTGGAAGCGCACCGGCCCGGACCCGCGCGTCGAAGGCGACGCCGCGGCCGCGCTGCTCGCCGCGGCCCTCACGCCCTGATGGTGTTCTAGACCATTCAGGCGGCGTTCACCGGGAAGCCTTCCCCCGGCCGTGCCACTGCGCTGTGCTGAATCGGCCCACTCTCACTCGATACTGGGGTACCCGGTGAAGAAGTCACGTGTCGCGTTGCCGTTCGTCGCCCTGGTCGCGACGGCGTTCGCCGCTCCCGCCCACGCCGACCCGCTCCGGGCGCCGCTCGGCACGCCGCCGGTCGAGGCCGCGCCCGCCGCGTCGTCGGACCGCCAGGGCCCGGCCGCCTTCGCCGCCGCGGTCCCGGACGACGGGCTCGTCACCGGCAGCGCGACCACCGAGGTCGCGCCCGGGCTGAACCTCACCCAGTTCGACCGGTTCGACCCGGCGGGCTGGATCCGCGGCGACACCCTCGCCGTCGACCTGGGCAGCAAGGTCGTGCGGCCCACGTACCTCAGCCCCGGCACGGTTTCCGCGCGCACGCCGCTTTCGCAGCAGATCGCGCGCACGGGCGCGGTCGCCGGCGTCAACGGCGACTTCTTCGACATCAACGCCACCGGCGCGCCGATCGGCGTCGGCATCGACCGCGGGCAGCTGCAGACCGCGCCCGCCGCCGGTCACAACCTCACCGCGTCGATCACCGGCGAAGGCAAGGCGCGGCTGGCTTCGGTCTTCCTCGAAGCCACCGTGACGCTGCCGGGTGGCGCGGCGAAGGCCACGAACTTCAACAGCCCGGTCCTCGGCACCGACGCGATCGGCGTCTACACGCCGCTGTGGGGCACTTCCGGGCGCGCGACCTCGGTGGCCGGGGCGTCGCGCGTGCGCGAGGTCGAGCTGCGCGACGGCGTCGTCACCGCCGTGCGCGAACAACCCGCGAGCGGCCCGATCGCGGCGGGCACGACGCTGCTGCTGGCCCGCGAAGCCGGGGCGGACGCGCTCGCCGCGCTCAAGCCGGGTGACCCGGTCGGCGTCACGTATGCACCCAGGTCGGACGCCGGGAAGATCGCGGTCGCCGTGGGCGGCAACGAAGTCCTGCTCCGCGACGGCGTCGTGCAGCCGGTCGACGACGTGGCCATGCACCCGCGGACCGCGGTCGGGTTCTCCGCCGACGGCAGGCGGCTGTGGCTGGCCACTGTGGACGGACGGCAGGCCGACAGCCGCGGCCTCACCGAGCTGGAACTGGCCCGGCACATGAAGAGCCTCGGCGCCGACGACGCGATCAACCTCGACGGCGGCGGCTCGTCGACGCTCCTGGCGCGCAACGAGGGCGAAGCCGCGCCGAGCGTCCGGAACTCGCCGTCCGACGGCGGGGAACGCCTGGTGCCCAACGGGATCGGCTTCACGACCGTGCCGGGCAGCGGCAGGCTCACCGGCTTCGCGCCCGCTCCCGCCGTGACGGCGGACGGCGCGGACCGCGTGCTGTCCGGCCTGAGCCGGCACCTGGTCGCCGACGGCCACGACGAGACCGGCGCCGCGGTGGCCGCCGAGCCACGCTGGAGCACGTCGGACCCGCGGCGGGCGACCGTGACGCGCGGGGTCGTCACCGGCCACGGCCCGGGCACGGTCGACGTCGTCGCGAAGTCCGGCCGCGCGTCCGGGAAGACGACGCTTTCCGTGCTGGGCAAGGCGGTCCGGCTGGGCACGAGCACCGAGCAGGTCGCGCTGTCGGCCGCCGGCGCCCGGAGCACCTTCAAGGTCTACGGCTACGACGCCGACGGCTACGGCACCTGGCTGGAACCCGACGACGTCAAGCTCGATTACGACCACTCGGTCGTGCGGGTCGAGCCCTCGGGCGACGGGTACGCGGTGACCGCGCTGACCGCGTCCGGGGCGACCTCGATCACCGCGTCGGCCGCGGGTTTCACCACGCACCTGGCCGCTTCGGTGGGCACCGTGCCCCGGATCGCCGCCCCGCTGGACGGCCCGGCGGGCTGGACGGCGACGGTGTTCCCGGCGGTCGTCGGCGCGGCGCTGTCGGCGGCGCCCGGGCGTGACGGCGGCGCCGGTCTCGCCCTGGACTACCGGCTGACCGGCACGAACGCCACGCGCGCGGCTTACGTGACGCCGTCCGCCGCCCTGGCCGTCCCGGCGGGCACCCAGAAGATCGGGCTGTGGGTGAACGGCGACGGCAAGGGCGCGTGGCTGCGGGCCGAGCTGCGCGACGCCGCGAACGTGGCGTCCGTCGTCGACCTTTCGCTGAGCGTGGACTGGACGGGCTGGCGGTACGTCACCGCCGCGGTCCCGGCCGGGCTGCCCGACGGCCAGCGCCTCGCGCGCTTCTACGCCGTCGAAAACGTGCCGGACCAGCAGTACGAGGGCCGGCTGGTGTTCGACGACCTGACCTTCGAGGTGGCCCCGACGACCCCGGTGCCCGCCGACCCGGCCCCGCGCGACCCCGCGCTGGTCACCGACGGCGTGCTGACCGGCGGCCTGCGCGTCGCGGTGGTCAGCGACGCCCAGTTCACCGCCGACGACCCGGCGGGCCCGCTCGTCGCCCAGGCCCGGCGCGCGCTGCGCGAAGCCGTCGCGGCGAAGCCGGACCTGGTGCTGATCAACGGCGACTTCGTGGACCGGGGCACGCCGCCCGACTTCGCGCTGGCCCGCCAGGTGCTCACCGACGAGCTGGACGGCAAGGTGCCCTGGTACTACGTGCCGGGCAACCACGAAGCCGAGGCGGGCAACGGGCTCGCGAACTTCCAGGCGGTCTTCGGCGAGACCCACCGCGTCGTCGACGTGCACGGCGTCCGGCTGGTGCTGCTGGACTCCTCGCGGGGTTCGTTGCGCGCCGGCGGGTTCGACCAGGTCCGGATGCTGCGCTCGGCACTCGATTCGGCGGCCGCGGACCGGTCCGTGCGCGGCGTCGTCGTCGCCATGCACCACCCGGTCGAGGACCCCAGCCCGACCGGGAACTCGCAGCTCGGCGACCGGAAGGAAGCCTCGCTGCTGACCCGGTGGCTGACCGGGTTCGAGCAGGCGACCGGCAAGCCCGCCGCTTCGGTGGCTTCGCACGCCGGCGTGTTCTCGCTGTCCCGGGTGGACGGCGTGCCGTACCTGGTCAACGGCAACTCGGGCAAGGCACCCGCGGCGGCACCGGGCGACGGCGGGTTCGTCGGCTGGACGCTGCTGCGCGTCGACCCGGCCGACCGCGCCCAGCCGGTGCGCTTCGAGACGCGGCCGAACGTCGACTCGCTGACGCTGGCCGGGCCCTCCTCGCTGGCACGCGGTGAGCGCGCGGTCGTGCGCGCTTCGGTCCGGCAGGGCACGCGGGACGTGCCGGTGTCGTACCCGGTGAGCGCGGACTGGGCGGTCGGCTGGGGCGTCGTCGCGTTCGACCCGGCTTCGGGCGTGCTGACGGCGTTGCGGCCGGGTGTCGCGCGGCTGTCGGTGACGGTCAACGGGGTGACCGAATCCCTGGTCGTGACCGTGCGCGGCTAATCCGTTCGGTTTTTGTCGGTGCCCGCTCGTATGGTCGGGGGGTGGACGAATCGGAGGACCGGGAACCGGCACTGGTGCAGGCCAAAGCGCTCGTGAAGCGCTTCGGCGGGTTCGAGGCCGTGCGCGGGATCGACGTCGAGGTGCGGCGCGGGGAGGCGTTCGGCTTCCTCGGGCCCAACGGCGCCGGGAAGTCGTCGACCATGCGGATGATCGCGTGCGTGTCCCCGCGCACCGACGGCGATCTGCGGGTGCTGGGCGCCGACCCGGAGGTGGCCGGGCCGCGGATCCGCGCGCGCCTGGGTGTGGTGCCGCAGCAGGACAACCTGGACGTGGAGCTGACGGTCCGGGAGAACCTGCTGATCTACGGCCGCTACTTCGGCCTTTCGCGGGCGGCGGCCCGGCGCAAGGCCGACGAACTGCTGGAGTTCGCGCAGCTGACGGACCGCGCCGACGACAAGGTCGACCCCCTCTCCGGCGGCATGAAGCGGCGGCTCACGATCGCGCGCTCACTGGTCAACGACCCGGAGCTGCTGCTGCTCGACGAGCCGACGACGGGCCTCGACCCGCAGGCCAGGCACCTGCTGTGGGACAGGCTGTTCCGCCTCAAGGCGCAAGGCACGACGCTGATCGTGACGACCCACTACATGGACGAAGCCGAGCAGCTCTGCGACAGGCTGGTGGTGATGGACCACGGCCGCATCGCGGCGGAGGGCTCACCGGCGGCCCTGATCAAGCGCTACTCGACACGCGAGGTCGTCGAGCTGCGGTTCGCGTCGGGGGAGCAGGCGTCGGCGGCCCAGCAGGTCGACGGGCTGGCGGAGCGCGTGGAGATCCTGCCGGACCGGGTGCTGCTGTACAGCGACGACGGCGAGGCGGCGCTGGAACACGCGCACGCCCGCGGGGTGCGCCCGCTGTCGAGCCTGGTGCGCCGGAGTTCGCTGGAGGACGTGTTCCTGAGGCTGACCGGCCGGACGCTGGTGGACTGATGGGAACCCCTTCGCCGGCTCACCCGGCCGCGAGCCGCACCGGTGTGCGCCGCTCGGAGCGGCCGGCGCCCGTCCCGGTCACTCCTGGTTCGCCGGCCCGCTCGGCCCGAGCCGTGAGCCGTGCCGGTGTGCGACGCTCGGCCGCCGGCCTCGTCTTCTCCGGTGCGCCGACCCGTGCCGCGAGCCGCACCGGTGTGCGACGCTCGGCGGTTCACCCGGCTCCCCGCCCCGCAGCTCCTGGGTGGCGCCCGTGACCACCATCGAATCCACCGGCCGCGTCGTCGGCAAGTGGCGCGGCGCCTGGCTGCAGGTCGAAGGGCGCTGGACCTGGTACCGCCGCCACTGGGTGTCCACTTTGTACTCCACCGGGCTCCAACCGGTGTTGTTCCTCGCCGCCATGGGCCTCGGCTTCGGCTCGCAGGTGCGGCCGGGCACGGTCACCGGCGGCCTGTCCTACCTCCAGTACATCGCGCCGGCCCTGCTCGCCGCGGGTGCCGCTCAGCAGGCCGTCGGCGAATCGAGCTACCCCGTGCTGTCGGGGTTCAAGTGGCAGAAGGAATACCTGGCCGTCACGGCCACCCCGGTGTCCCCGGGCCAGGTGTTCGGCGGCCACCTGATCTGGTCGGCCCTGCGGCTGACGCTGGCGGGCGCGATCTACGCGTTCGTCGCGCTGTTCTTCGGCGCCTGGACCGGCCCGGGGGTGCTGCTGGTGGTCCTGGCGGGCACCGTCACCGGGCTCGCCTGCACCACGCCGATGGCCGCGCTGGCGGCCCGGACGTTCGACGAGGGCCAGCGGTTCGGCCTGATCTTCCGCTTCGTCGTGATGCCGATGACCCTGTTCAGCGGCACGTTCTTCCCGATCACCCAGCTGCCGGCCGCGATCCGCTGGCTGGCTTGGCTTTCCCCGCTGTGGCACGGCACGCAGCTGGCCCGCGGCCTGAGCATCGGCGGGGTCGGCGGCTGGGCGATGCTCGGCCACTTCGCCGTGCTGGCGGCGTTGTTCGCGGCCGGGTGGGCGCTCGCGCACCGGGCCTTCTACCGGAGGCTGGTGGTCTGATGGTGAGCGTCCAGGCCCCACCGCGCCGCGCCGGGCTGCTGCTGCGGGTGCTGCCACCCGGGCTGTACGCCGGCCGCGCGCGCATGCTCGTCGAGCGCTCGGTCATGGTGTACCGCGGCAGCTGGCTGATCTTCCTGTCCGGTGCGGCCGAGCCGTTCCTGTACCTGCTGGCGTTCCAGCTCGGCTTCGGCAGGCTGGTCACCGAGGTGCCCGGCCCGGACGGGCACCCGATGAGCTACGTCGCGTTCGTCGCCCCGGCGCTGCTGGCGACGTCGGCGATGAACGGCGCCGTCTTCGAATCGACGTACAACCTGTTCTTCAAGCTGCGCTACGCGAAGCTGTACGACGCGTTGCTGGCCACCCCGATCGGCCCCCTGGACGTGGCACTGGGCGAAATCGGCTGGGCGATCACCCGCGGCGGCCTCTACGCGGTGGCCTTCCTGGCGATCGCGGCGGCGATGGGCCTGCTCGCGTCGTGGTGGGCCCTGCTGATGATCCCGGCGGCCCTGCTGGTCGGCCTGGCGTTCTCGGCGATCGGCATGGCACTGGTGACGTTCCTGCGCTCGACGGCCCAGTTCGACTACATCCAGCTCGGCCTGACCCCGATGTTCCTGTTCGCGACGACGTTCTTCCCGCTCTCGGTGTACCCGGAGCCGCTGCAGTGGGTGGTCCGCTGCCTCCCGCTCTACCATGCGATCGAGCTGATGCGCGGCCTGGCGACGGGCCTGCTGTCGGGCTCGATGCTGATCAACCTGGCGTACCTGCTGGTCCTGGGGGGAGTGGGCCTCTGGGCGTCGACGCGCCGCATCGCGAAGCTGCTCCTGACCTGAGGGCCGCAAGCCGGCGGCGCTCAGCGAGCCGGGTCCGGCCGTCCCCGCGGTGCGGCGGCCGCCAGCGCGTCCACCATCCCGTGCCCGTAGAACCCGTTGAACCCCTCGTACCCGGCGCAGTACGCGTCTTGCGTGCCATCTCCGGTCAGGTCGTAGTCGGCCGGGCACGCCATCGGCGTCGCCTGCGCGTCGAGCGTCCGCCGCAGCTGCCGCGGCCGGGCACCGGGGTCGCGCGACGCCAGCAGCGCCAGCACCCCGGTGACGTGCGGCGCGGCCATCGACGTCCCGCACAGCGGCGCGTACCCGCCCGGCACGGTCGAAAGGACGCACTCGCCCGTCTCGCCACCCGGCGCCGTGACATCGATCACGCCGAGCCCGTACGAGCTGTAGCCCGCCTTCACCCGGTCCGAACCCACGGCCGACACCGCGACGACGTCCCGCAGCCCGGCCGGCAGGGCCTCGCAGCCGCTGCCCGCGCCGGGCGAGCCGGACCGGGCCGACGGCGTGAGGTCGACGGCTTCGTTCGTCGCCGCCGCGACGTTCAACGTGCCCGCCGAAGTGCTGTACTCCACCGCGCGCGCCAGGGCCTCGTGCACGACGCCGCGGTCGTTGCCGCGGATGCACGAGAGCGTCCACGGGTTCACGAAGAAACTGCTGTTAGTCAGGCGCATGTGGCGTGAGGCTGCCCACATCAGCCCGCACACGGCGGCTTCGGGGTCGGCGTACCCGCGGTCGTCGATCACCTTCACCGATGCCACTCGCACCCCGGGCGCCACACCCGTCACACCTCTGCCGTCATCGGCCGCGGCGATGATGCCCGCCACGTGCGTCCCGTGCACCGACGTCGTCGGCGCCCACGCCGCGGGCGAGCGGTCGGGGGCGCCGGTCAGGCAGCCGGCCGAGTCGGCCGGGTCGAGCGCGTCGGCGAGGTCCGGGTGGTCCGGGTCGACGCCCGAGTCGAGCACGCCGACGACGACGTCGCGGCTGCCGTCGGAGAAGCCGCGCGCCCGGCCCGCGTTGATCATCCGCATGTCCCACTGCCGGTCGCTCAGGTCCGCCGTGGGCACCTTCGCGGGGTCGGTCCGGGGGAGCGCCGCCCGCGCCGGCTGGGGTTTCACCGGGTCCGTGGCGCGCTGCGCGGCCAGCCGCTCGGCCTGGGCGCTGAACGCCCGGTCGAGCCCGATCCGCTCGCCGAAGCCCGGGTCGCCGGAGGTGGCGATCGCCACCGCGATCTGCGGGTAGTAGACGGTGGTGGCGCCGCACGCGCCGGTGATCTGCCCGCGGGCCGAGGATTCGGCGGTGCCGCGGTCGAAGGCGACGACGTAGCGCAGGGACCGTCCGTGGGCGCAGCCGGGCTCGTCGGCCACCGCCGGACCGGCGGTGACGCATCCCGAAAGCACCAGGACGGTGCACACGGCCGCCCGCAGCGGCCGCGCCAGCAGGGACACCGGACCTCCCACCGGATGCAGGTACCGCGGGTGCCGGTGCGCGATCGATCCGGCCACCCCGAGCCGCACGGTAGCCACCCCGTGCCCGGCGGACAAGCGCTGCGGCCAAGTTCGCCCGCCCGGTGGCCCCCGCGGCGCGCCCGGACGCCTGCGGGAGGTACCGAGTACACCGGAGTGGTCACCCGGTGTGGGATACTCGGGGAGGCCGCTGGGCCGCGGGGCGCACGTGAGAGGTGCTGCCTGCGGTGTTGTGGCCCGGTGATGCGCATGAACTCCCGCGACGCGTCGCCGCCCGTGAACCGGGCGGCTGGACGACGTGGCGGGGCGGCCCGGGGGCCGCGAGTGCGTCACGCACGTCGCCGAGCAGACCTTTGACCGGGTTGCGCCCCACCGGAAGCGGTGGTGCGGCACCCGGTCGTCGGGCCAGGATTCCCGCCGCTGGTGACCACCACGGCGGAACGAACAGAAAGGGGCCCCTGCGCGGCCGCGTCCCTGCCGGTGCGAATCGGCAGACGCGCCCGGGGGCGGAGGAGACACATGTCGAACGCGGAAACACCCGCCGAGCACACCGGCGGGAATCCCGCCACACCCACGACCGGGCCACTGGCCGACCTGCCGCCCCGCATCCGGGTGCACGCGCTGGCCAAGCTGCTCGAGTCGCACAGCCGGGACATCCTCGTCAAGCTCACCGAGCTGGGCGAAAGCGTGCGCAGCGCGCAGTCGAGCGTGACGAGGGAAGTCGCGCTCAAGGTGGCCGGAGCCTTCACCTCGGCCGAAGGTGAGCAGGCAGCCGACGTGCCCGTGGAAGCCGCGGCCGCCGAAGGCCAGCCCGCCCGGGACGACGCCGACCAGGCCCCGCCCGCCGACCAGGGCCCCGCCCGCGACGGCGCCGACCAGGCCCAGCCCGCCACCCAGGTCACCGCCGCCCGAGGCCGCCGTGTGAGCCGTGGCCGCGGCGAGGCCGCCCAGGCCGCGACCAGCCAGGCTCAGTCCGCCGACCAGGCCACCGGCAGCACCCGCGAGGCCGCCCCCGCGGTCCCGCCGGCCCCCGAGGTCCCCGCGGCCGAGGCCGAGAAGCCGCGCCCGCGCCAGAAGACCCGCGCCCACCTGCCGGTCTTCGCCGCGCCGTCGCCGGTGTTCCTGCCGCCGGAGCCGTCCGAGCGCGCGGTCAAGCCCGCGCGCAAGCCGGCCGACCCGTTCGCGGAGCCCGAGCCCCGCCCGGAGCCGCGCCGCGAAGCTCGCCACGAGGCCGAGGCCGTCGAGGAAGAGACCGAGGACACCACCCCCGCCACCGACGCGAACGCCGATGACGACGAGGACGCCGGCAGCCGCCGTCGCCGTCGCCGCGGCCGTCGTGGCCGGGGCCGCGGCAAGGGCGCCGACGGCAGCGACGAGGGCACCGAAAACGACGACGACCAGGCCGACGAGCAGCCGCGCCGCCGGAACCGCAACGCGGACGAAAAGCCCGAAGCGGACACCGAAGAGGCCGAGGAAGCCGCCGGCCCGGCCGCGGAGTCCGACAGCGACGACGATGGCGAGGGCGGCAGCAAGCGCCGTCGCCGCCGCCGTCGCCGCAAGGGCTCGGACGGCGACGACGCCGAGACCACCGACGACCCGCCCAACACGGTCACCCACGTCCGCCAGGCCAAGGCCGAGCAGGCCGAGCGCGAGCGCCCGGCGCGCGACGAGGTGCGCAGCGTCCGCGGGTCGACCCGCCTGGAGGCCAAGCGCCAGCGCCGCCGCGACGGCCGCGAGGCGGGCCGCCGCCGCGCCCCGATCCTGTCCGAGGCCGAGTTCCTCGCCCGCCGCGAGGCCGTCGAGCGCACGATGGTCGTCGCCGAGAAGGGCGACTCGACGCAGATCGGCGTGCTCGAAGACGGCGTGCTGGTCGAGCACTTCGTGACGCAGTCGGGCTCCGGCTCGATCGTCGGCAACGTCTACCTCGGCCGCGTCCAGAACGTGCTGCCGAGCATGGAAGCCGCGTTCATCGACATCGGCCGCGGCCGCAACGCCGTGCTCTACGCCGGCGAGGTCGACTGGGACGCCGCCGGCCTGGAGGGCAAGGCCCGCAAGATCGAGCAGGCGCTGTCCACCGGCGACTCCGTGCTGGTCCAGGTCACCAAGGACCCGGTCGGGCACAAGGGCGCCCGGCTGACCACGCAGATCTCGCTGCCCGGCCGCTTCCTCGTCTACGTGCCCGCGGGCGGCGCCACCGGCATCTCCCGCAAGCTGCCGGAGAACGAGCGCCGCCGGCTCAAGGACATCCTCAAGCGGATCGTCCCGGAGGACGCGGGCGTCATCATCCGCACCGCCTCCGAGGGCATCGGCGAGGAGGAGCTGGGCCGCGACGTCGACCGCCTGAAGGCGCAGTGGGACGTCATCAAGGAGAAGGCCGCCGCCGGTTCCGGCAAGAAGGGCGGCGCGCCGACCATGCTCTACGAAGAGCCCGACCTGCTGGTCAAGGTCGTGCGTGACCTCTTCACCGAGGACTTCGCCAAGCTGGAGATCCAGGGCAACCGGTCGTGGGAAACCATCAACGACTACGTCCGGCACGTCGCGCCGGAGCTGACCGAGCGGGTCAAGCGCTACACCGGCACCGGTGACGTGTTCGCCGACCACCGGATCGACGAGCAGATCACCAAGGCGCTCGACCGCAAGGTCTGGCTGCCGAGCGGCGGTTACCTGGTCATCGACCGCACCGAGGCGATGACGGTCATCGACGTCAACACCGGCAAGTTCACCGGATCGGGTGGAAACCTCGAGGAGACGGTGACCCGCAACAACCTGGAGTCGGCGGAGGAGATCGTCCGCCAGCTCCGGCTGCGGGACATCGGCGGCATCATCGTCATCGACTTCATCGACATGGTGCTCGAGTCGAACCGCGAGCTGGTGCTGCGCCGCCTCACCGAGTGCCTCGGCCGCGACCGCACGCGCCACCAGGTCGCCGAGGTCACCTCGCTCGGCCTGGTCCAGATGACCCGCAAGAAGATCGGCACCGGCCTGCTGGAGGCGTTCTCCACGCCGTGCGAGCACTGCAAGGGCCGGGGCGTGCTCGTCTCGACCGAGGTGCAGCGCACCGGCGGTGGGGCCGGCCACTCCCACGGTGGCAACGGCAACGGCGGGAACGGTGGCAACGGCGGCGGTGGCGGCGGGGAGAAGAGCTCCCGCCGGTCGCGTGGCCGCGGCAAGGGCGAGGAGGCCGCCAAGGAGCAGGCCGAAGCCGCCAAGGCCGAGGTCCACGCCGTCCCGTCGCCGGAGCAGCGCGAGTCGATCGCGTCCGCGGTGGCGGCGATGGCGAACGCCTCGAAGGTCGTCAAGGAGCACGACCACGGCGCCGAGAACGGGCACGTCCCGGAGCCCGCCAAGGAGGTCGCGGACGTCCCGGCCACCACGGAGGCGGACGAGGCGCCGGTGGCGGCCGAGCGGCCGGTCGAGCCCGCTCAGGAGGTCGCCGGCACCCCGGTGACCACCGAGGCGGACGAGGTCCCGGTGCCGCAGGACGAGGAGCCGGTGGTCGAGCGCTCTTCGGCCCCGGAACCGGCCGAAGAGCCGGTCAACGAGTCTTCGGAGGCCGCCGAGCCGGTCGCCGAACCCGAGGTCAGCGTGCCCGAGCCGGCCGTGCGTTCCACCCGGCGCCGTCCGCGCCGGGCGGCGTCGCGGCCCGCGGGCCCGCCGGTGCACGCCTCGGACCAGAGCAGTTGAACAACTAGGGGACCCCGGTGGTAACGCACCGGGGCACCCCACGTAACCTGTAGTACGGCCTGCCACCAGAGCAGGTCGCTGCGCGAGTGCCGGACCGCCTTCAGTTTCGGGTGGGCCGATCGCGCGGGCCCCCACCCATTGTCGAGTAATGCAGGAGACTTCCGTGTCGGCGTACGCGATCGTCAAGACCGGCGGCAAGCAGTACAAGGTGGCCGTCGGCGACGTCGTCGAGGTCGAGAAGCTCGAGGGCGAGCCGGGCACCGAGCACATCCTCCCCGCCGTTTTGTACGTCGACGGTGGCGATGTCACCACGGACGCCGACGCGCTGGCGAAGGTCTCGGTCACCGGCAAGGTCGTCGAGCAGACCAAGGGTCCGAAGATCCGGATCCACAAGTTCAAGAACAAGACGGGCTACCACAAGCGTCAGGGTCACCGGCAGAAGCTGACCCGCGTCGAGGTCACCGCCATCTCCCTGTAAGAACTTTCCGGATCTGCTTTTTTCAGAAAGAGGGCTGAGCCATGGCTCACAAGAAGGGTGCGTCCAGCTCCCGCAACGGTCGTGACTCGAACGCGCAGCGCCTCGGCGTCAAGCGCTTCGGCGGCCAGGAAGTCAACGCGGGCGAGATCCTCATCCGCCAGCGCGGCACCAAGTTCCACCCCGGCGTGAACGTCGGCCGTGGCGGCGACGACACGCTGTTCGCCCTGGCCGCCGGTGCGGTCCAGTTCGGCGAGAAGCGTGGCCGCAAGACGGTCAACATCGTGGTGCCGGCCGAGGCCTGAGCCTTCGGTCGTCGTTGGACCTCTGACGAGGGGTGGGACCGGAATATCCGGTGCCACCCCTCGTTTGTTTTGTATATCCCCTTCTCGCGAGTGAAAGAGGCAAGTCATGGCGTCCCGGTTCGTGGACCGCGCGGTGATCCACCTGACCGCCGGTGACGGTGGGAACGGCTGCGCCTCGGTGCACCGCGAGAAGTTCAAGCCCCTCGGCGGCCCGGACGGCGGCAACGGCGGCAACGGCGGCGACGTCCTGCTGGTCGTCGACCCGAACGTGCACACGCTGCTCGACTTCCACTTCCGCCCGCACGCCAAGGCGGGCAGCGGCAAGATGGGCCAGGGCGGCAACCGCGCGGGCGCGGCGGGGGAGTCGCTGGTGATGAAGGTGCCGTCCGGCACCGTCGTGTTCACCGACGACGGCGAGCTGGTCGCCGACCTGATCGGTCCGGGCACCACGTTCGTCGCCGCCCAGGGCGGCCGCGGCGGCCTCGGCAACGCGTCGCTGTCGTCGAAGGCCCGCAAGGCACCCGGGTTCGCGCTGCTCGGCGAGCCGGGCGAGAGCCGTGACCTCACGCTGGAGCTGCGCTCGGTCGCCGACGTCGGCCTGCTCGGCTTCCCGTCCGCCGGCAAGTCGTCGCTGATCTCGGTGCTGTCCGCGGCCAAGCCGAAGATCGCCGACTACCCGTTCACCACGCTGGTGCCGAACCTCGGTGTCATCACCGGCGGCGACACGGTCTTCACGATGGCCGACGTGCCCGGCCTGATCCCCGGCGCGTCCGAGGGCAAGGGCCTCGGCCTCGACTTCCTCCGCCACATCGAGCGCTGCGCGGTGCTGGTGCACGTCGTCGACTGCGCCACGCTCGAACCCGGCCGCGACCCGCTGTCCGATGTGGACGCGCTGGAGGCGGAGCTCGCGAAGTACACGCCGAGCCTGGGTGGGAAGCTCGAGGAGCGCCCGCGCGTCGTCGTCCTCAACAAGATCGACGTCCCCGAAGCCGCCGAGCTCGCCGAGTTCGTCCGGCCGGAGCTGGAAGCCCGCGGCCTGCGGGTGTTCGAGGTCTCGACGGCGTCCCGCAAGGGCCTGCGGGAGCTGACCTTCGCGCTCGCGGCGGTCGTCGAGGAGTACCGCGAGGCGCAGCCGGTGCTGGAGCCGGAGAAGATCGTCCTGCGGCCGCTCGCCGTCGACGACTCCGGGTTCACCGTCGAGGTCGACCCGGAGGAAGAGGGCGCGTTCATCGTGCGCGGCTCCCGGCCGGAGCGCTGGATCCGCCAAACCGACTTCGCCAACGACGAGGCCGTCGGCTACCTCGCCGACCGGCTGGACCGCCTCGGCGTCGAGGACCAGCTGGCGAAGCTCGGCGCGAAGCCCGGCAGCCCGGTCACGATCGGCGACGTCCAGTTCGAGTGGGAGCCGTCGACGCCGAGCGTCGCGGTCCACCTGTCCGGGCGCGGCACCGACGTCCGGCTGGAGCGCACCGACCGCATCGGCGCTTCCGAGCGCAAGGAAGCCCGCCGCATCCGGCGCGAGGGCACGGGCGAGTTCGACGACCTGGACGCCGACGAGTGAGTGGCACACGGCAGGCCATCGCGGCGGCACGCCGCCTGGTGGTCAAGGTCGGTTCGTCGGCGCTGACCACCGCGGGCAGCGGCCTCGACGTCGTCCGCCTGGACGCGCTGGTCGACGCGATCGCCGAGCGCGTCGCCCGCGACACCCAGATCGTCCTGGTCTCCTCGGGCGCGATCGGCGCCGGCCTGGCCCCGCTCTCGCTCGGCAAGCGCCCCCGCGACCTGGCGACCCAGCAGGCGGCGGCGAGCGTCGGCCAGCTGGCGCTGGCGCACGCGTACGCCGAATCGTTCGGTCGGTATTCGCTGACGGTCGGCCAGGTGCTGCTGACGTCCGACGACGTCGTCCGCCGCTCCCACTACCGCAACGCGCAGCGCACGTTCTCCCGGCTGCTGGCCCTGGGCGCGGTCCCGGTGGTCAACGAGAACGACACGGTGGCCACCGAGGAAATCCGCTTCGGCGACAACGACCGCCTGGCGGCACTGGTGGCCCACCTGATCGGCGCGGACGCGCTTCTCCTCCTGTCCGATGTGGACGGCCTCTACGACGGCGACCCCCGCGACGGCGCGACCCGCAAGCTGACCGAGGTCCTGTCGGAGTCCGATGTGGACGGAATCTCGGTCGGCATGTCCAGCTCCGGCCTGGGAACGGGCGGCATGGTCTCAAAACTCGCCGCGGCCCGCACTGCGGCGGGCGCGGGCATCCCCGTCCTCCTGGCGGCAGCCTCGGAAGCTTCCGCAGCCCTGACAACGGCTTCCCCCGGCACGGCCTTCGCCCCGGCGGACACCCGCCTGTCGGCCCGCCGCTTTTGGCTGGGCTACGCAGCGGACACAACGGGCAAACTCCGCCTCGACGACGGCGCGGTGACAGCGGTGGTCCGCCGCCGCCGCTCCCTGCTGGCAGCAGGCATAACAGGCGTGGACGGCGACTTCCAGGCCGGCGACGTGGTGGACCTGGTGGACGCAAAGGACCGAGCCATCGCCCGCGGCGTGGTGGCGTTCGACGCAACGGAACTCCCGGACCTGATCGGCCGCTCCACCCCGGAACTGCCGGAGGAACAACGCCGCGAGGTAGTCCACGCGGACGACCTGGTCCCGCTGCGCCGCTAGCCAGCTCGCTCGCGCCGCGGTCGGCCGGTCTCACCGCTGGGTGCTCCAGCACCTGCCTCGCCCGCCTGCGCTGCCGACCGAGCTTGCCTGGCCTGCCCGCCCGTCGGGGCGGGGCCGCCGCCCGATCAAGTCGCCTGGCCGCTGAGCTGCTTCAACGCAGCTGGCCCATGCGGCAGGTCTCGCTTTCATGCCCCAGCGCCGCCCACCGGATCCCCGCGGGGCTGCCGCCCGCCGGGCCGTCGAGCCACCTGCCCACCGAGCCGCCGGGCCGCCGGGCCGCCGGGCCACCGAGCCACCTGCCCACCGAGCCGCCGGGCCGCCGGGCCGCCGGGCCACCGAGCCACCTGCCCACCGAGCCGCCGGGCCGCCGGGCCGGAGCGGGGGGGCGGGGGGGAGG
>NZ_JBEZDL010000025.1:0-145254 GCF_040648295.1 Amycolatopsis sp. NPDC049159 | reverse complement strand
GGACAAGGAGGTGGTCGCCCTGTTCGGGGACGGCGCTTTCAGCCTCACCGGCTGGGACTTCGAAACGCTCGTGCGGTTCGACCTGCCGTTCGTCGTCTGAACACCCACGACCGGGGTGACAACCGGATCCCCGCGTGTAGCGCGAGATCCGCGGGTACGCGCGCGAGGTCCGCAATCCCGTCGGCCCCAGGTGGCGAGTCCGATGTCCGAAACGGCGACCCGCGCGACCCCGATCCCCCACCGTCCCGTGCGGCGGGGCCTGCGAGGCGCGACGCTCCTCAAGACCATCCGCACCACCGACCACAAGACGATCGGCGTGCTGTACCTGTCGACGTCGTTCGGGTTCTTCCTGATCGGTGGCCTGACGGCGCTGCTGATGCGGGCCGAGCTGGCGCGTCCCGGCCTGCAGTTCCTCTCCCCGGAGCAGTACAACCAGCTGTTCACCATGCACGGCACGATCATGCTGCTGCTCTACGCGACGCCCAACTTGTTCGGGTTCGCGAACTTCGTCCTGCCGCTGCAGATCGGCTCGCCGGACGTGGCGTTCCCGCGCCTCAACGCGTTTTCCTACTGGCTCTACCTCTTCGGCGGCCTGATCGTGCTGTCCGGCTACCTCACCCCCGGCGGCCCGCCGGACTTCGGCTGGACCGCGTACACCCCGCTGTCCAACGCCATCCACTCCCCCGGCGTCGGCGGCGACCTGTGGATCACCGGCCTGATCGTCACCGGCCTCGGCACCATCCTCGGCGCGGTCAACATGATCACGACCGTCGTCTGCCTGCGCTGCCCCGGGATGCTCATGTGGCGGATGCCGATCTTCACCTGGAACATCCTGTTCACGTCGGTGCTGATCCTGCTCGCGTTCCGATCCTCACCGCCGCGCTGTTCGCGCTGCTGGCCGACCGGCACCTCGGCGCGCACGTGTTCGACCCCGAAAACGGCGGCGCGATCCTGTGGCAGCACCTGTTCTGGTTCTTCGGCCACCCCGAGGTGTACGTGGTCGCGTTGCCGTACTTCGGGATCGTCACCGAGATCATCCCGGTGTTCAGCCGGAAGCCGTTGTTCGGCTACAAGACGATGGTGTTCGCGACGATCGGCATCACGGCGCTGTCGGCCGCGGTCTGGGCGCACCACATGTTCGCCACCGGCGCCGTGCTGCTGCCGTTCTTCTCGATCATGACGTTCCTCATCGCCGTGCCGACCGGGATCAAGTTCTTCAACCGGATCGGCACGATGTGGCGGGGTCAGCTGACGTTCGAGTCGCCGATGCTGTGGTCGGTCGGCTTCCTCGTCACGTTCCTGCTCGGCGGGCTGACCGGGATCATCCTCGCGTCCCCGCCGCTGGACTTCCACATCCACGACACGTACTTCGTCGTCGCGCACTTCCACTACGTGCTCTTCGGCACGATCGTGTTCGCCACGTTCGCCGGCATCTACTTCTGGTTCCCCAAGATCACCGGCCGGATGCTCGACGAACGCCTGGCGAAGTGGCACTTCTGGACCACCTTCACCGGCTTCCACACGACGTTCCTCATCCAGCACTGGCTCGGCGACGCCGGCATGCCCCGCCGCTACGCCGACTACCTCTCCAGCGACGGCTTCACCTGGATGCACACCGTCTCCACGATCGGGGCGTTCCTGCTCGGCCTTTCGGTGCTGCCGTTCCTCTGGAACGTCGTCAAGAGCTACCGCTACGGCGAACCCGCCCGCCGCCCCGGCACAACTTCCTCGACCTGCCCCGGATCCGCTCCGAGCGCCCGGCGTTCGAGCTGCACCACCCGCACATGGTCGAGCGGATGCGCGCGGAAGCCCACGTCACCAGGGGCCACCCGGAGGGCGCAGCCTCCCTGTCGGAGATCGCGGCGGGCGCCACGCAGCCCGACGAGCAGGGCGACAGCGACGACGTCCGGGGCCGCTGACGCCGGACGCTCCCGCCGTGGCGGGTGGTCACTCCCCGGCGGGGCGCACCGAAATCGCCGGGCCGGTCCCGGTGCCCGCCACCGGGACCGCGCCGAACCAGTCCAGGCAGACGACCATCGCGTCGTCCTCCGCCTGGCCGCCGTGCCGGCGCGAAGTCAGCTCCCGCAGCACCGCGCCCGGCACGTGGGCCGCGGGCAGGTCGGCGGTCGCGGTGACCGCCTCGGCGAGTTCGCGGTCGCCGTAGCGCTCGCCGTGCGTGCCGACCGCGTTGTAGACGCCGTCGCTGACGAACACGAACCGGTCGCCTTCGGCCGCCTGGAAGCTTTCCACCTCGTAGATCGTGCCGTCGAACGTGCCGAGCGGCAGCTGCTCGTCGAACAGGACCCGCTCGGCCTTCCCGTCCCGCAGCCGCCAGAGCCGGGGCGAACCGGCGTCGACGACAGCGACCGAACCGGTGGCGAGGTCGAACTCCAGCAGCAGCGCGGCCACGTGCTCGGCGCCGCGGTGGTGCGCGTAGAGCGCCTGGTCGGCGAGCTCGGCCTGCGCGTCGAGGGGGATCCCGGCGCGGCGGGCGTTGCGCAGCGCGTTGATCGCGAGGTTGGTCAGCAGGGCCGCCTCGCTGCCCTCGCCCATGCCGTTGATCAGTGTGACGGCGAGCTTGCTCGCGGACGCCGACCAGTCGAAGCAGTCGCCGTAGATGGCGTAGGCGGGCTCGAGCTGGCCGCCGAGCGCGAACTCGGCGCGGGTGCAGGCGCGGCCGGGCAGCAGCTGCCACTGCATCTCCGCGGCGAGCGTCAGCCGCGAGGAGCGCCGGGCCTGGATGTAGAGGTCGGTGTCGCGGTCGGCGACGAACAGTTCGTGGGCCACGGCTTCGGCGAACCGCTCGAGCTCGGCCCAGACGGGCGGCTCGGGTTCGGCGGGCAACGTCACGGCCAGGACGCCGAGCCGGTCCCCGCGCACGCTGACCGGGAAGTACCCGGTGACGCCGTCCGCGGCCGGCTCGAACGTCGCCGCCTGCGCGACGAAGGCCGCGCCCGGCGTGGTCCCCTCGACCGGGATCGGCTCCGACGAGTAGGGCTGTTCGCCCACCTGGCACAGTTCGGTCAGCGCGTAGTCGGCCATCAGCAGTTCGACCGCCCCGGCACCGAAGTGCTCGCGCAGCGCCGCGCGCAAAGCCCTGGTCAGGTCGTGCGGCGGTACGTCACGGAGGAGACGCTCCACCGCCAGGGATCTGTCCAACGCCTGCCTCCTGCTCACGGGTCCGCGCGCGCCGGCGCGGGCAAGTCTGTCGAGTCTGCGCCGCTCCGGCGTGCCGGGTCTACGGCGATTCGCGTGAGCTGTGCTGCCGGTTCAGCATAGGGATGTCAGAGTGGACGCCGTGGATCGATCCCGCGAGCAGGCCGCCCCGGACGGCGTGGCCGCTCTCGCGCGCCTCATCGAATCGGTCCTGGAAGGCGCGCAGGACGTGTCGCCGCGGCCGCTGTCGGTCTCGCAGCTGCGCGCGGTCGTCGCGCTCGACCGCCGTGACGGGGTCAACCTGCGGGAACTGGCCGAACAGCTCGACTCGACCCCGCCGCTGGTGAGCAGGCTGTGCGACCGGCTGGAGGCGGTGGGCTTCCTGGAACGCCTGCCCAGCGCGCGCAGCAGGCGGGAGCTGACGCTGCGGCTGTCCGACCGCGGCCGCGCGTACCTGCAGGACCTGCGGTCCCGGCGCCGGGACCGCGTCGAGACGCTGCTGGCGAAGATGACACCGGCCGGCCGGGCCGCGCTCGCCGGCGGGCTGGCGGAGTACCTGGCCCTCGCGGACCGGACCCCGGATTTGCATCGCTGACACAACTGTTGTTATATGACAACAGTCAACCGGCGTACAGCAGAGCGCGCCCCGATCACTCGAGGAGGGCTCGGTGCTGGGCACGGACGACAGCCAGGTCCGCGCGGTGCTCGCGCGCGTGCTGGAGGAGGACCGGGCCACACTGGCCGGGGACTGGGCCGGCCAGGAACCCGACGGCGGCCGGACCGGCCAAGAGCTCCGCCGCGAAGCCGCCGGTCTGCTCGACGCGCTGCGCACCGCGATCGCCGGGACGCTGCCGGTGTCCCGGATCGTCGACCAGGACCCCGCGGTGCGGGACGCGCTGACCTCGCTTTCCGAGCGCCGGGCCCGCGCGGGTGCCGAACCGCGGGCCACGGCCATGGCGATCCTCGCGCTCAAGCGCACGATGCTGGGCGCGATCGAGCGGCACACCGAGGACTCCGCGCTGCGCTACCGGGCCGCGCTGCTGGTCAACGAGCTGCTCGACAGCGCGGGCGTGCTGACCTTCGAGGTCTACGCGGCGGGCCGGGAACGGATCATCCGCGAGCAGCACAGCCAGGTGCTCGAGCTGTCCACGCCGGTCCTGCGGCTGTGGCGCCACGTCCTCGCGGTGCCCCTGATCGGCACGCTCGACAGCGCCCGGACGCAGGTCGTGATGAACAACCTCCTGGAGTCGATCCAGGCCAACGAGGCGCGGGTCGCGATCATCGACATCACCGGCGTCCCGACCGTCGACACCGCCGTGGCGCAGCACCTGCTGCAGACCGTCAGCGCCGTCCGGCTGATGGGCGCGGAGTGCGTGGTCAGCGGCATCCGCCCGTCGATCGCGCAGACCATCACGCAGCTGGGCATCGACCTCTCGCACATCGTCACCCGCGGCTCGCTCGCCGACGCGCTGGCGAGCGCGATGCAGCTCACCGGCGACACCGCCGCCCGGCCGGGCGTGACCGGGTGAACGCCGGCCTGCCCATCCTGAAACTCGGGGACATCCTGCTCGGCGGGCTGCTGAGCGACCTGGACGACAAGACCGCGCTCGCGTTCACCGACGAGCTGACCGCGCGGATCGCGGACGAGGGCATCCGCGGTGTGATCATCGACATCTCCCGGCTGGAGGTCGTCGACTCCTTCGTCGCCCGCGTGCTCATGCAGCTGGCCGGCACCGGCAGGCTGCTCGGCGCGCGGATGATCGTCGCGGGCATGCGCCCGGCCGTCGCGCTGACGCTGACCGAGCTCGGCCTGCAGCTGACCGGGGTCCGCACGGCGCTGAACGCGGAACAGGCGATGGAGCTGCTGGGCTGGCGCCGTCCCGCCGAGGCCGCCGAAGAGGCGCCCCATGCTTCCTGAGGAGCGGACGGTCCCGCCCGCCGAGCACCCCGTCCAGGTCGAGGAAGACCTCCTCGCCGCCCGGCACGCCGTGCGGGCCGCCGCCGTCTCCGCCGGGTTCTCGATCGTCGACCAGACGAAGATCGTCACCGCGGCCAGCGAGCTGGTCCGCAACGCCTACATCCACGGCGGCGGCGGCACGATGACCGTCGACGTGGTGCGGGACCCCGCCGGGCGGACCGGGCTGCGGCTGCGGGTCCGCGACGAAGGCCCGGGGATCGCCGACGTCGAGCAGGCGATGACCGACGGGTTCAGCACCGGCGCCGGACTGGGGCACGGCCTCGGTGGCACCCGCCGCCTGGTCCACGACTTCGACCTCGACACCGAGCCCGGCCGCGGCACCACCGTCACGGTCGCGCGCTGGCAGCCGTGACCGCCACCGTCGCCGAGCAGACCAGCCGCATCCGCGTCGACCACCCCAGCGCCGCGTACGCCGCCGCCCGCGTCGCCCGCGAGACCGCGCACGCGGCCGGGCTCCCGGACGTGCTGGCCGAACGCGCCGCGGTCGTGGCCGCCGAGCTCGCGGGCAACATCGACAAGCACACCACCGGCGGCTCGGTGTTCGTGCAGCGGTCGCTGACCGGGCGCGGCGTCGACTTGCTGGCCGCCGACGACGGGCCCGGCATGGCCGACCTCGACCACTGGCTGCTGGACGGCAACACGACCACCGCCACGCTCGGCACCGGCCTCGGCGCGGTGCTCCGGATGGCGACCGGGTTCCGGATCACGTCCTCGCCCGAGACCGGGACGCTCGCCGCCGCCCGGCTGCTGGCGCCCGCGCCGCCCCCGCCCGGCGGCGCGATCGGGCACTTCCGCCTGGCGCGCGAAGGCGAACAGCACTGCGGTGACGCCGTCGCGCTGGCCGACGTCACCGGCAGCCGGACCGCCGTCGTCGCCGACGGGCTCGGCCACGGGCCCGAAGCCGCCGAAGCCGCCGAAGCCGCGCTGCGCGTGTTCGCCGAGAACCCGGACCGCCCGCTGCCGCACCAGCTCACGAACATGCACCGCGCGCTCCGCACGACCCGGGGTGCCGCGGTCGCGCTGGTGCGGATCGCGCCGCGGCGGCTCGAGTTCTGCGGCGTCGGCAACGTCAGCGGCGCGAGCGTCGGGGACGGCCCGTCCCGGCTGCTGCTCAGCACCCCCGGCATCGTCGGGTTCACGCTGCCGTCGGCGCCGGTCCGGCACCTGGAGCTGGCCGACGACGACGTCGTGGTCCTGCACACCGACGGCGTCGGCACCGGGTGGCGCGTCCCCGGCCGGGCCCCGGACCTGCTGCTGCTCGCCGCGGAACTGGCCCACCGGCACCGAAACCCGCGCGACGACGCGGCCATGCTCGCCCTGCGCGCCGGCCGGGCCGGCTGATGCGCCCCGACCTGGCCCGGATCCGGGCGCGGCTGCGCACTGCCTGCGGCGAAGCCGGCGTCGACCCCGGCGACCGCGCGCGGCTGGTGCTCGCCGTGACCCTGCTCGCCGAACCCGCCCTCACCGCCGGCGAAACCGTCGACGTGGCCACGGCGGCCTCGGACCGGCGGCTGGCCGTCACCGCGCGGCTCGACCACGCGGTGAGCCAGCACAGCCGCAACGCCCTGCCCCTGCTGCCCGAAAGGGGCGACGACGAGACGCTCACCTGGCACCTCGCCGGCGGCGGGCCGGTGACGCCCGCCGACCCCGACGACGAGCGGGCGACGCGCGAGGAGATGCTCGCCCTGATCGCCCGCACCGACACGCTCACGCAGGAGCAGCGGCAGCTCAAGCACGAGCTGGCGGAGACCAACAGCGGCGTGCTCGCGATGTACGTCGACCTCGAACAGCGCGACGAGCAGCTCCGCCGCGCGCACGCGGTCATCTTCCGCGAGCTGGAGGACGCGCTGCGCCCGCGCCCGCCCGCGGTGGCGGGCCTGGAGCTGGCCGTCCACTACTCCCCGACCGACCAGGACTCCCCCACCGGCGGCGACCTCTACGACTGGTTCGTGCTGCCCGACGGCCAGGTCCACGTGACGCTGGTCGACGCGGTCGGCCACGGCGTCACCTCGACGCGGCACGCGCTCACCGTCACCCACGCGATCCGCACGCTGGCGCTGGAGGGGCACCCGTTCCCCGACCTGATCGCGCGCGCGTCCCGCACCCTGGCCGCGATCGAGCCCGACCTGATGGCCACGGTCATCCTCGCCCGCACCGACCCGGCGACCGGCCGAACCCGCCTGGCGAACGGCGGCCACCCGGAACCCGTACTGGTCAAGGCATCCGGCCCGGCCCGCCTCCTGCCCGCCCCGGTCATCGGCCGCGGCGTCGGCTTCCCCGACCCCGGCAGCGGCCGGCTGGTCGAGGTGGACCTCGACCCGGGCGACACGCTGCTGCTCTACACCGACGGCCTGGTCGAGAGCCGCAAGGACATCGACGAAGGCCAGGTCCGGCTGCTGGCGCTGGCGGAGACCCACCGCACGCACCCGGCCGCGACGCTGCCCCGCGAGCTGGTGACCCGCATGCACGACGTGGTCCGCCACGCCGACGACACGGTGGTCCTGGTGCTGCGCCGCCTCACTGTCCATTCCGGACAGTAAGGCGGCGGGCCGGACCCGCCGAACCCGCCGGCCTGCTCCGCCGCACGGAATCCGGCGCCCCCGGAGCCCGTGGCGGGCCGCCCGCGATCCCTGCCGGACGGTAGCCGGGCCGGTTCCGCCGGCCCCCGGTCACCTCGGCCGCAGGGATTACGGCGTCGGCACCCGGAGCCGGGCGGGCCGCGCCCCCGGAGCCCGCGGCGGGCCGCCTCACAATCCCCTCCGGACCATAGCCGGGCCGGTTCCGCCGGCCCGCCGGTCACCTCGACCGCAAGGATTCCGGCCCCCGCACTCGAAGCCCGAGCCGGCCACCGGTCCCACGATCACCTCGACCGCAAAGACTCCGGCGTCGGCACCCGGAGCCGGGCGGCCGCGCCCCGCGATGCGGAATCTGGCCCGGCCCCCGAACCCGGCTGCGGGCTGCCGGGAGTCCACCGCCCCCGCCGTGCGAACCGGCCCGGCCGCGCCGCTACTGGGGCCCGTTGGTCAGCGAAAGGTTGAACGTGTAGCGCGAAGCCCGGTACACGTGCCACCCGTACTCGACCACCCGGCCGGTGTCGTCGTAAGTGGTCCGCTGCATCGTGAGCAGGGCCGCACCCGGCTCCTCGCGCAACAGCTCCGCGTCCTCCTCGGTCGCCGTCCGGGCGCCGATGTTCTGCTCGGCGGCGTGCAGGCGGACCCCCGCCGAGCGCAGCAGCTGGTAGAGACCGCGCTCGCGCAGCTCGTCGTCGGTCGGGTCGATGATGCCCACCGGCAGGTAGTTGTTCATCAGGGCGAGGGGTTCGCCGTCGGTGGAGCGGATCCGCGTCAGCCGGCGCACGTGGGCCAGCCCCGGCGCTTCCAGCAGCTCGGCCACCTCCGCGCCGGCGTTCTCGACGCGGTTGGCCAGCACCGCCGACTCCGGTTTGCCGCCGAGCCCGGCGAGGTCGTCGAACAGGCTGCTCAGCCGCAGCGGCCGGGCGACCTTGGTGCGGACGACCTGCGTCCCGATCCCGCGCCGTCGCACGAGCAGCCCCTGGTTGACCAGTGTCTGGATCGCCTGGCGGACGGTCGGGCGCGACAGGCGCAGGTTCGCGGCCAGGTCCACCTCGTTGCCCAGCCGCGCCCCCGCCGGCAGCCTGCCGTCCTCGATCGCGGCGTGCAGCTGCCGCGAAACCTGGAAGTACAGCGGCTCGGGGCTGCCCGGGTCCAGCACGATCTCCCGCCCGGCATCCCAGGCCGGGGAGGTGATGTCCGGCTTGCTCATCCCCGGATGCTACCGCCTCGGCGGCCACTGTAGGGATGACGTGTTGTCCATATGTCTTGACAAAGTCCGCAGCCGCTGGAATCGTCGTTCTCGGGAGGGCCGGTGCGCGGTCCGGGGAGGGGAAGCGTGATCGACGTGGTGCGGCGCATCGTCGCCAAACGGGTGCACGACCCGGAAGCGATCGCCGAGGCGGCCGCGAACCGCGTGCGGGCCGCATCGCCGTTCAACGACAAGGGCCGCACGATGATCATCGCCGCGGACCACCCCGCCCGCGGCGCGAACGCGGTGGGCGGAAACCCGACGGCGATGGCCGACCGCGGCGAGCTCCTCGAGCGGTTGTGCCTCGCGCTGGAGCGCCCGGGCGTCACCGGTGTGCTCGCGACCGCGGACGTCGTCGACGACCTGCTCCTGCTCGGGGTACTCGACGGCAAGACGGTGCTCGGGTCGATGAACCGCACCGGGCTGGCCGGGTCGAGCTTCGAGATCGACGACCGCTTCGCTTGCTACGACGCCGAATCCCTCGACCGGATGGGCTTCGACGGCGGCAAGACGCTGACCCGGATCTGCCTCGACGACCCGGCAACGCCGGCCGTCCTGGAAAACACCGCGAAGGCCGTCAACGACCTGGCCGACCGCAAGCTCATCGCGATGATCGAGCCGTTCCTGTCGGTGTGGGCGGGCGGGCGCCTCAAGAACGACCTCTCCCCCGACGCCGTGATCAAGTCCATCACCATCGCTTCCGGGCTCGGCCGCTCGTCGGCCCGCACCTGGCTCAAGCTGCCGGTGGTGGACGAAATGGAGCGCGCGCTGGCGTCTTCGACACTGCCCGCCGTCCTGCTCGGCGGCGAGGTCAAGGACGCCGACGCGGCGTTCTCGGCCTGGCAGCGGGCACTCGCCCTGCCGACCGTGCAGGGCCTGGTGGTCGGGCGGTCCCTGCTGTACCCGCACGACGGGGACGTCGCCAAGGCCGTCGACACCGCGGTGGGGCTGCTGTGAACACCACTACTTCGAGGAGCACCGTGCACACCGTCGAACACTGGATCAACGGCGCCGCCACGTCCGCGGGCTCGACCCGCACCGCGCCGGTCTACGACCCGGCCACCGGGCAGGAACAGGCCCGGGTCCTGCTGGCCGGTCCCTCCACTGTGGACACCGCCGTCGCCGCCGCGAGCAAAGCCTTCGAGGCGTGGGGCGACTCCTCGCTGTCCCAGCGCACCAAGGTGATGTTCGCTTTCCGCGAGCTGCTGGTGAGGCACGAAGACGAACTCGCGCGGATCATCTCCGGCGAACACGGCAAGGTGATCGAGGACGCCCGCGGCGAGGTCATCCGCGGCCGCGAGGTCGTCGAATACGCCTGCGGCATCGCCGACGCGCTCAAGGGCAGCTTCTCCGACCAGGTCTCCCGCGACGTCGACGTCCACGACTTCCGGCAGCCGCTCGGTGTCGTCGCCGGGATCACCCCGTTCAACTTCCCGATCATGGTGCCGTTGTGGATGCACCCGATCGCGATCGCCACCGGTAACACGTTCGTCCTCAAGCCGAGCGAGCGCGACCCGTCGGTTTCGAACTTCGTCGCCCGCCTCTACGCCGAGGCCGGGCTGCCGGACGGCGTGTTCACCGTCGTGCACGGCGACAAGACCGCGGTCGACGCGATCCTCGACCACCCGGACATCGCCGCCGTGTCCTTCGTCGGCTCCACCCCCATCGCCAAGTACGTCCACGAGCGGGGCACCGCGGCCGGCAAGCGCGTCCAGGCCCTCGGCGGTGCGAAGAACCACGCGGTGGTCCTGCCCGACGCCGATCTGGAGTACGCGGCCGACCACCTCACCGCGGCGGCGTTCGGCTCGGCCGGGCAGCGCTGCATGGCGATCTCGGTCGGGGTGGCCGTGGGCGCGGCCGGCGACGCGCTGGTCGAGGTCCTCGAGCGCAAGGCGAACGAGGTCAAGGTGGGCCCGGGCAGCGACCCGGCGAGCGACATGGGCCCGGTCGTCACCGAAGCCGCGCGCGAGCGGGTGGTGAACGCCGTCGCCCGGGGCGCCGAGCAGGGCGCGACGGTGGTGGTCGACGGTCGCGGCCTGAAGGTCGAAGGCCACGAAGAGGGTTTCTTCGTCGGCCCGTCGTTGCTGGACGGCGTGACCACGGAGATGGACGCCTACCGCGAGGAGATCTTCGGCCCGGTGCTCGCGATCGTCCGCACCGCGACGGTCGAGGAGGCGATCGCGGTCATCAACGCCAACCCGTACGGCAACGGCACGGCGATCTTCACCGGCAGCGGCGAAGCGGCGCGCAAATTCCAGCGCGAGGTGAAGGTCGGCATGATCGGCGTCAACGTCCCGATCCCGGTGCCGATGTCGTACTACTCCTTCGGCGGCTGGAAGGACTCCCTGATCGGCGACAGTCCCGTCCACGGCCCGGCGGGCGTCCGCTTCTACACCCGCGCGAAGGTCGTCACCACGCGCTGGCCCCGGACGGAGGCGGGCTTCACCTTCCCGACCTCCAGCTAACCGGAACACCCATCTCCGGTTTCCGGTACGGTGGACGTCGTCACCGACGAAGGAGGCTCCCCGTGGGATACCGAGGCCCGCTCCCGAAGACCGCCGTGGACCGCGTCAACACGTGCGTGGGCTCGCTGCGGACGTCACCCCGCTGGGGCAAGCTGGTCCGCCGCCACCTGACCCAGGTCACCTACACCGGCCGGCGGTCGGGCCGGACGTTCACCACCCCTGTCGGCTACCGGCGGGCGGGGAACGTCGTCACCATCGGCGTCCGGCTCCCGGACGCGAAGTCGTGGTGGCGCAACTTCACCGGCGAGGGCGGCCCGCTGTCCCTCGACCTCGACGACACCGGCCGCACCGGCCACGCCACCGCGCGGCGCGACGAAAAGGGCCGCGTCACCGTGACCGTCCGGCTGGACGAAACCGCCTGACGGCCCGTGCCGACGCAGCCCGGCCCTAGCCGAAACGCGCTAGCGAGCCCCCCTGTGCCACAGCAGGCCACCGCCGCCGGACGAAGCCACCCGGCGCCGCAGCGGGCCGATTCCACTCAGCCGAACCATCTCGCGAGCCACCCCACACGGAGGCAACCCGGCGAGGCCCGCCGCCTCACCGCGCCAATCGCCGCCCCACTCCAGCAGCAGCAACCCCACCCCACCCGACCAACCGACCCAACCGGCCATCCCTTGCCACAGCAGGTCGGCGAGACCCGCCACCCCACCGCGCCAATCGCCGCCCCACTCCAGCAGCAGCAACCCCACCCCACCCGACCAACCGACCTAACCGGCCATCCCTTGCCACAGCAGGTCGGCGAGGCTCGCCGCCTCACCGCGCCAGTCGCCGCCCGGGTCGAGCAGCAGCAAGCCGGCCAGGCCACGCAGCACCACCACCGGGTCGAGACCCGGTCGCACCGTGCCTGCCGCCGCGTTCGCTTCGAGGAGGGCCGCCATCGCGCCGATCATGGACTCGTAGGCGCTCGCGGGCAGCTCGCCGCGGGAGGCCGTCGCGCGGCGCAGCGCGTCGGCCAGCCCCTTCTTCGTCATCATGTAGTGCGCCAGGTGGTCGGTGACCCACACCCGGAACGCCTCGTCCGGCGCGTGCTTGTCCAGCAGCACCGGCACGATCTCCACGATGTGCCGCACCTCGCGCTGGTAGACCGCGAGGATCAGCGCCTCCGGCGTCGGGAAGTGCCGGTACACCGTGCCGACCCCGACCTCGGCCTGCTTCGCGATGGCGTTGAACGAGACCTCGCCGGTCCGGGCGAGCGACTCCCCCGCCACGACGAGGATGCGCTCGTGGTTGCGCCGGGTGTCCGCGCGCCGGGGGCTGACCGAACCCGTCGTCATCGTCCCTCCCGTTCCTCGTCCGCCGGCTTCCGTCCGCCGAATCTAACCCAGACCTGGAGCAACTCCAGCGTGACCGGTTCGTTGCGAAGCGGATTGTAATCCGCTAGCCTCGCGAACAGGTGAAGCGGATGACTATCCGCTCCCTTTGATCGCCGCCACCACCACCGTCCGGAACCGATCCGGGCGAGCTGCGGAAAGAGACCTGTGGACATCTCACTCGAAGTCAACGGCAGTACCGAACACCTGGACGTCGATCCCGGCGTGACCCTCCTGGACGCGCTGCGCGAGCGCCTCGACGTCACCGGCCCGAAGAAGGGCTGCGACCGCGGCCAGTGCGGTGCCTGCACGGTGCACGTCGGCGGGCGGCCCGTGCTCTCCTGCCTGACCCTTGCCGCCACCGTCAAGCAGCCGGTCACCACCGTCGAAGGACTGTCCACAGAGGACGAGCTGCACCCGGTGCAGCAGGCGTTCGTGGACCAGGACGCGCTGCAGTGCGGGTTCTGCACCGCCGGGCAGATCATGTCGGCGGTCGCCGCCGTCGAGCAGGACGTCGAGGACGTGCGCGAGTTCATGTCCGGCAACCTCTGCCGGTGCGCCGCGTACCCGAACATCGTCAAGGCTGTCGAGCAGGCGAGGCGGGCCGATGCGTCCCTTTGAGCTGACCGCGCCCACCACCGTCGAAGCGGCGCTCGCGACCCCCGGCACCTTCCTCGCCGGCGGGACGACGCTCGTCGACCTCATGAAGCTCGACGTCCTCACGCCCGAGCACGTCCTCGACATCAACGAAGTCCCGCTGCGCGGCATCGACACCTCCGACGGCCTGCGCTTCGGCGCGCTGGAGCGGATGAGCGCCATCGCCGCGCACCCGCAGGTGTACCCGGCGATCTCGCGGGCCCTGCTGCTCAGCGCGTCCCAGCAGCTGCGGAACATGGCCAGCATCGGCGGGAACCTGCTGCAGCGCACCCGCTGCGGCTACTTCCGCGACGTCGCCTCGCCGTGCAACAAGCGCGTGCCCGGCAGCGGCTGCCCCGCGCTCACCGGCGCGAACCGCATGCACGCGATCCTCGGCACCAGCGACTCCTGCGCGGCGACGCACGCCAGCGACGTCGCGGTCGCACTGGTCGCGCTCGACGCCCGCGTGAAGCTGGCCGGTTCCGAAGGCACCCGCGAAGTCGCCCTCGCCGACTTCTACCAGCTGCCCGGGGACACCCCCGCGCTGGAGAACGACCTGCGGCCGGGCGAACTGATCACCGAGGTCATCGTGCCGCGGCTGGACTGGGCGGCGAACTCCACCTACGTCAAGGTGCGCGACCGGCAGTCCTACGAGTTCGCGCTGTGCTCGGCGGCCGTCGCGCTGGACGTCCGGGACGGCGTCATCGCCGACGCCCGCGTCGCGGCCGGTGGTGTCGGGACCGTGCCGTGGCGGCTGCCGTCCGTCGAAGCCGCCCTGCGGGGTGGCCCGGCGACCCAGGCCGCCTTCGAAGAAGCCGCCGCCGTGGCGGCCGAGGGCGCGGAAACGCTGTCCGACAACGGGTACAAGGTGCCACTGCTCAAGCGGACCCTCGTCCGCGCGCTGCTCGAACTGACCGAGGGGAGCTCCCGATGATCACCCGGCTGGACGCGCCGCTGAAGGTCACCGGTCAGGCCAAGTACGGCGCCGACCACCACTTCCCCGGCATGGCCTACGGCTACGTCGTGCTCAGCACGATCGCCCACGGCGAGATCGAAGCCATGGACTTCTCCGCGGCGCGGGAGGCGCCCGGCGTCGTCGGCGTGTACTCGCCGTTCGACCCGCTGGAGATGCGCACGGCCACGTCGCCGCTGTTCGGCGACACGTGGGTTCCGCTGCAGGACAAGGAAGTCACCTACTACGGCCAGCCGATCGGCTTCGTGGTCGCGGAGACGTTCGAGCAGGCCCGCGACGCGGCCTCGCTGGTGAACGTCGCCTACCGCCCGTTGCCGGCCAAGACGTCGCTGACCGAAGGCCTCGCCACGGCCGAAGACGCGCCGCCGGCCCGGGACGGCGCGCCGCCGACGCTGGAGGTCCTCGCCGACGGCGTCGAATCCATCGACGACGCGTTCGCCGCGAGCCCGGTCGTCGTCGAAGCGACCTACACCACGGCGACGCAGAACCACGCCGCGATGGAGCCGCACTCCGCGGTCGCGGTGTGGGACGACGGCGAGCTGACCGTCTACAGCGGAAACCAGGCGTCGAACCTGCAGGCGATGGAGCTGGCCAGCGCCCTGGACCTGGAACTGACCGCCGTGCACTGCGTGAACCCGTTCGTCGGCGGCGCTTTCGGTGGCAAGGGCCGCACGTCGGCACCGGCGTTCCTCGCCGCCGCGGCGGCGCGGTCCCTCGACCGCCCGGTGAAGGCCGCGCTCACCCGTGAGCAGGTCTTCACCGCGACCGCCGGCCGGGCCGCGACGGTCCAGACGATCAAGCTCGGCGCCGAACGGGACGGCTCGCTCGTCGCGCTCAGCCACGACTCGTGGTGCAGCACCGACGCCGCCCGGTCGTTCGTCGAGCCGACGTCGCACGGCACCTCGCGCGAGTGGTACGCCACGCAGAACCTGGCCATCAGCCAGAAGATCGTGCCGCTGAACATCCCGCCGACGACGTTCATGCGCGCCCCCGGCGAGGCACCCGGTTCGTTCGCGCTGGAAAGCGCGGTCGACGAACTCGCCGTCGCGCTGGGCATGGACCCGATCGAGCTGCGCATCCGCAACAACTCGACCGCCCCGCCGGGCAAGGACCTGCAGTGGTCGAGCAAGCACCTCGACGAGTGCTTCCGCATCGGCGCGCAGCGCTTCGGCTGGGCGCACCGCCCGCCCGGCACGCGCACCGAAGGCGACTGGCTCGTCGGCATGGGCGTGGCCACGGCGATGTTCCCGGCGCTGCGGTTCCCGGCCACGGTGGGCATCACGCTGCACGCGGACGACACCGCCGACGTCGCCACCAGCGGCGCGGACCCGGGCACCGGCCTGCTCACGGTGCTCTCCCTGGTGGGCGCGGAATCGCTCGACATCCCGGCCGACCGGATCACGCCGCGGCTCGGCGACTCGGCGCTCCCGCCGGGCGGCCTGTCCGGCGGCTCGACGGCGACGGCGAGCGCGGGCACCGCGATCATGATCGCGGCGGTCAAGGCCATCGACGAACTGGTGGCGCTCGCCGCCGATCCCGGTGCGCCGTTCGAAGGCCACGAAGTCACCTACGCCGACGGCCGGGTGTTCGCGGACGGCCGCAGCATGACCTTCGGCGAACTGCTGCGCGCGGTCGGCCGCGAGTCGCTCGAAGTGACCGGCTCGTCGGCGCCGGGCGAGGAGCTCACGAAGCACTCGTTCAGCTCGTGGGGCGCCCAGTTCTGCGAGGTCCGGGTGCACCGCCTGACCCGCGAAGCCCGCGTCTCGCGGATGCTCGGCGTGTTCGACTCGGGCCGGATCATCAACGACAAGGCGGCCCGCAGCCAGATCATGGGCGGCATGATCTGGGGTGTCTCGGCGGCGCTGCACGAAGGTCTGGAGATCGAGGCGAACGGCCGGTTCGCCAACGGCGACTTCGCGAGCTACCTGCTCCCGGTCAACGCCGACATCCCGGAGGTCGACGTCCACTTCGTCGAGTACCCGGACACGCTGCACAACGCCGTCGGCGCGCGCGGCCTCGGCGAGATCGGCACGGTCGGCATGGCGGCGGCGGTGGCCAACGCCGTGTACAACGCCACCGGCACCCGGGTCCGGCACATCCCGATCACCATCGAGGACCTCCTCGAAGACTGACGGCGGGGCGGGGCGCCCGACGGCGCCCCGCCCGGCCGTTATCCATCCGCGACAACGGCGGGGACGATCGCCCATGACGGCGACCGGTCCGCGGTCCTAGGCTGTCGGGACTCCTCCCCGGTGTGCCACGAAGGGACCCCCCGCAATGACCGACCCGGTCGTCCCCACCACTTCCGGCGCGGTCCGCGGTCAGGTCACCGCCGACGGCGTCGCGCTCTTCCGCGGTGTGCCGTACGCCGCCGCGCCCGAAGGCGACCTGCGCTTCGCCGACCCCGTCCCCGCGCCGCCGTGGGAAGAAGTCCGTGACGCGAGAAGACCGGGGCCGACCGCGCCGCAACGCCGCCACGACGTCCCCGGCCTGGACCTGACCCCGATCGCCGGCACCGGCTGGCGGCCGGGCCCGGAGTACCTGACGGTGGACGTGTGGACGCCGCAGCCGGGCGGGGCGGCGCTGCCGGTCCTGGTGTTCGTCCACGGTGGCTCGTTCCTCGGCGGTACCGGGTCGGCCGCGGCCTACGACGGCACGGCGTTCGCCCGCGCCGGCGCGGTGCTGGTGACCGTGCAGTACCGGCTCGGCGTCGACGGCTTCCTGCCGCTGGAGGGCGGCAGCACCAACCTCGGGCTGCGCGACCAGCTCGCCGCGCTGCGCTGGGTCCGGGAGAACATCGCCGGGTTCGGCGGCGACCCCGGCAACGTCACCCTCTTCGGCGCGGCCTCCGGCGCCGTCAGCGTCGCCTGCCTGCTCGGCTCGCCGCTCTCGCCGGGCCTGTTCCACCGCGCGATCGTCCAAAGCGGACACCCCGACATGGTGCGCGACGGTGTCCAGGCGCGGCGGCTGGCCCGGGTCGTCGCCGACGAGCTGAAGGTCGAGCCGACCGCGGAGTCCTTCCGGAAGGTGTCGACCGAGCAGCTGCTCGACGCCCAGGACGCCGTCCTGCGCCCCGGCGGCGCGCCCGATCTGCGCGACGCGCTGGGCTACGACCGCGGCTACGGGCTGAGCCCCTTCCTCCCGGTGATCGGCGACGACGTCCTGCCGCACCACCCGGCCAAGGCGATCCGGGCGGGCGCGGGCCGCGACGTCGACCTGATCGCCGGCAGCTGCAGCGAGGAGATGCGGCTCTACCTGGTCCCGACCGGCGCGCTGGAGGAGGTCACCGACGACCAGGCGATCGCGTCGCTGGCGGTGTCCCACCCGGACCCGGCCGGCGTGCTGCACGCCTACGGCCTCGGCTCCGGCGTCCCGGCGGGCCAGGTCCTCGTCGAAGCGCTGACCGACCTGGTCTTCCGCGACGGCGTGCGCGACCTGGCCGACCACCACACCGGCCGGACGTTCCGCTACGAGTTCGAGTGGGGTTCGCCCCTGCTCGACGGCCGGCTCGGCGCGTGCCACGGGCTCGAGCTGCCGTTCGTGTTCGACGCGCTGGCCGCGGTGCCCGGCCCCCGCGGCCTGCTCGGCGAGGCCCCGCCGCAGGACCTGGCCACCGAGCTGAACGGCGCTTGGCACCGCTTCGCCGCCACGGGTTCGCCGGGCTGGCCGGAGTACGCGGGCGAGGACACCGTGTTCCACGCGTACTGAGCGGCGTTCGCGGGCCTCAAGGTCACGAACGCGTAGCGCGCCTTGCTCCACCGGGCTGGACTCCGGCCCGGGACGGTTGACGGCTCCCCCGCGGCGCTGCCAGGCTCAGGCCCGCCCGGACGGCCGGATGATTGGGGTCCACCGATGCCCGAGGCGGGCTCTGCCGCACCGCCGCGCGCGCTCGTCCGCACGTTGCTCCGCAGCGGCACCCCCGCGGAACCCGCCGGGCCCGCCGACGACGGCGACCTCGCCGCGGTCGGGGACGCGACGCTCGCACGTGCCTCGCGCTACTGGGTCCTCGTGCCGCTGGCGTACCGGATCGCGGCGTTCGTCAAGGTGTTCATCGGGTTCGCCGCGGCCAACGGCGGGGCCGGGCTCGGCCCGGTCCTGGGCGCGACCGTGTTCGCCGTCCTGACCGGCTCCGCCGCGGCGGTCTGGGTGCTGCGCTCCGGCGGCCTGCGGGCCCGGGTCACCGGCCGCGCCCTCGGCCTGGACCTGGCCGTCGGCGTCCTGCTCAACTTCTTCGTGGCCGCGACGGCGCCGGCGGCGGTCCAGCCGTTCGCGGTCGACGTGTCGTGGACGTGGCTGGTCAGCGCGGTCGCGATGTGGGCGGGCACCTCCGGGCTGCCCGCCGCGCTGTGGCTGTTCGCCGCGGCCGTGCCGCTGCGGGCCGCGCTGACCTTGGCCGGCGGCCTCCCGCTGGGCCACCAGCTCGCCCTGACGCGCTCGATCGGCTGCCTGGTCGCGCTGGCGGTGGCGATCGTGCTCGCCGTCGCGATCCTCATCATGCTCGGCGTCGGCACCCGGTTCGCGGTGGACATCGGGCTGCGGCGCGGGCGCGAGGCCGAACGCCGCCGGACCCGGCGGATCATGCACGACAGCGTGCTGCAGACGCTCGAAGCACTGGCCATTTCCGCACCGGGCGACGACGCGCAGGCCGTCACGCGGCTCGCGGAACTCCGTTCGGTCGCCAAGGCGGAGGCGGCCGAGCTGCGCCGCCGGATCACCGAGCCGGTGCCGACCGGCCCGACGCGCAGCTTCACGATCGAACTCGCCGACGTCGCCACCGAACTGGCCCGCGACGGCCTGCGCACGCAGCTCGTCGCCGCGGACTTCGCCGACGACCACAAGGTGTCCCGCGACCGCCGCACCGCGCTGGTCGAAGCGGTCCGGGAAGCGTTGCGCAACACCGTGAAGCACTCCGGGACCAAGCAGGTCGTGCTCCGCGTGGAGGAACGCGACGGCGGCATCGCGGTGGTCGCCCGCGACCAGGGCCAGGGTTTCGACGTCCGCGACCGGCCGCCGGGCTTCGGCATCAGCCAGTCCATCGTGGCCCGGCTGGCCGAGGTCGGCGGGCACGGCACGGTCGACTCCCAGCCTGGGCGCGGCACCCGCGTGACGATGTGGGTGCCGGGCTAGGCAACGGGTCTGCGCTGCGGCACAAGACTCCCGCCACGACCGGGGCGCACCATGCCCGGACAGTCCCCAGCGGGAGGAGAAAGCCATGGCCGAGTCGGGCTCCCTGCGCCGCGACGCGCTGGGCACACCGGGCGTCGTCTTCCTCGTCCTCGCCGCCGTCGCGCCGCTCACCGGCATCGTCGTCATCGCCTCGCTGGGCATCGCGCTCGGCAACGGCGGCGGCATGCCGGGTGCGTTCCTGCTCGCGGCGCTGATCCTGGTGCTCTTCGGGGTCGGCTACGCGCAGATGAGCAAGGTGGTCACCGGCGCGGGCGGCTTCTACGTCTACGTCACCAAGGGACTCGGCCGCCCGCTGGGCCTGGTCGCCGCGCTCGTCGCGCTGCTCGGCTACAACTGCTTCGTCGCCGGCGCGGTCGGGACGAGCGGCTTCTTCACCGCGAACGTCGTCGAGCAGGTCTTCGGCTGGCACACACCGTGGCAGGTCTGGAGCCTCGTCTCCGCCCTCGCGGTGTTCGCGCTCGGCCGCCGCGGGGTCGACGTCAGCGCGAAGGTGCTCGGCGTTTCGCTCGTCCTCGAGGTGTCGATCCTGCTCGTCCTCGACGTCGCGGTGGCCGTCCGGACCGGGCTGGACGTCTCCGCGTTCGCGCCGGGCGTGGTGTTCTCGGACTCGATCGGGATCGCGTTCCTGTTCGCCTTCAACGCTTTCGTCGGCTTCGAAGCCACCGGGTTGTTCAGCGAAGAGGCCCGCGACCCGCACCGGACGATCTCCCGCGCGACCTACACGGCGATCGTCCTGATCGGGGTGTTCGCCGCGGTGACGACGTGGGCGCTCGTCAGCGCGACGGGCGTCGCGGAGGCCGGGCGGACGGCGCAGGACCACCTCGCGACCGGCGACCTCGTCTTCTCGATCAGCCGCACCTACCTGGGCTCGTTCCTCACCGACGTGATGATGCTGCTGCTGGTCGTCAGCCTGTTCGCGGCGCTGCTCGCACTGCACAACTCGGCGACGCGATACTTGTTCGCGCTCGGCCGGGCCCGCGTGCTGCCCGCCGTCCTCGGCCGGACCAACGCGGCGAACGGGGCGCCGTACGTCGCGAGCGGGACGCAGATCGGGCTGGCCACGCTGATCGCCGCCGGCTACGCGCTGGCCGGGCTGGACCCCCTCGCCGACCTCACCGCCAGCATGACCGGCATCGGCACCCTCGGCGTGATCGCCCTCCAGGCACTGGCCGGCATCGCGGTCGTCGCGTACTTCCGCAGGCGGCGCGACCCGCGGCTGTGGCGCACCGCGATCGCCCCCGGCCTCGGCGGCCTCGGCCTGATCGCGGTGACGGTGCTGGCGATCGTCAACTTCCCCACGCTGGCCGGCTCCGAGGCACCGGCGATCGCCCCGCTCCCGTGGCTGCTCGCGGTGGCGGCGGCCGCCGGTCTCGCCCTGGCGGCCTGGCTGCGCCGGCGACGCCCGGACGTCTACGCGGGCCTGGACGCGCTCGGCCTCGACGCCGAACCCGCCGCTCGTTAGCCCGCGCGGCGGCGGTCAGCCTCGTCGACCGCCACGGAGTGCGGTCCGGCAGCCGCGGCACCCGGTGACCGGGCTCACGTGCGCCGGCGACGCGACCGCACTGGTGGATCCACCGGCCGTGCACGTGGGGCGGGGCTGGCCGGAACTCGGTGGTTCCTGGCATTCCAGCCACTCCCGGGCCCTGATCGAGCCCAGTAGGTTCGCCGCGTGTCGAAATTCCTGCTCTCGGTCCACGTCCTGGCGGCGGTGCTCGCCGTCGGCCCGGTCGCCGTCGCGGCCAGCATGTTCCCCGCCGCCGTCCGGAAGGGCGAAGCGAAGGTGACGACGATGCTGCACCGGATCTGCCGCGTGTACGCCTACGCCGCCATCGCCGTCCCGGTGTTCGGGTTCGGCGTCGCGGGCACCATGCACGTCATGGGCGACCCGTGGCTGCTCACGTCGATCGGCCTGACCGCCGTGGCGGCCGCGGTCCTCGCGCTCCTGGTGCTGCCGCGGCAGAAGCGGTTCCTGACCGGAGAGTCCACTTCGGACAAACTGGGCCGTCTCGCGATGGTCACGGGGGTGTTCAACCTGCTGTGGGCGGCGGTGACGGTCCTGATGATCGTGCGGCCGGGTTCCTCGACGGGCGCCTAGTGATCACGCGCTCGATCAGCGCACCCCGGTTACCTCCCGGTACGGTGGGGTCACGAAACGACCCCTGACGCGCCGACCCGGAGGAATGGTCCATGCCACAGCCCGAATCGGCTTCGAAGAACCCCGACAAGGGATACCTCGCCCTGCTCGGCTGGAGCCTCAACGCGATCGAAGCCCTCGACCGGTTCGACCGCCGCTACGTCGTCGTCGCCCCGGAGTGGGCCGAGCAGTACTGCGCCGAGCACGACATCCCTTACGTGCCGTGGAATTTCGAGCGGCTCAACGAACGTTCGCTGGAGATCGCGGAGATCCTCAAGGAAAGAGGCGTCGACGTCGCGATTCCACTGTTCGAGGAGACCGTGGAGTGGGCCGGGGCGATCAACTCGGTGCTGCTCGACAACCCGCGGCTGTTCGGGCAGGCGATGCTGTTGCGCGACAAGGCTTTGATGAAGCGCCGGGCCCAGCTCGGCGGCATCCGGGTCGGCATCTTCGAGGAGGCCCACGACCGCGACGACGTGATCCGCTTCCTCAAGCGCGTCAACCAGACGCTGCTCAAGCTCGACGGCGACCCCAACGACCCGATCCACCTCAAGGCCTTCGACAAGGCCGGCTGCCTCGGGCACCGCGTCATCCGCACACCCGACGAGATCGACACGATCCCGGACGACGAGTTCCCCGTCCTCATGGAGTCCCACCTGGACGGCTGGGAGTTCGCCGTCGAGGCGTGGATCCACAACGGGAAGATCAAGTTCCTCAACATCTCCGAGTACGTCACCCTCGGGTACTCGGTGTTCGTGCCGGCGACGTCGGAGCTGGAGAAGTACCGGCCGCAGATCACCGCGCAGATCGAGAAGCTCATCAAGACCTTCGACATCGAGTTCGGCTTCGTGCACCCGGAGTACTTCGTCACCAGCGACGGCGAGATGTACTTCGGCGAGGTCGCCTACCGCCCGCCGGGCTTCAAGGTCTTCGAGCTGCTCGAACGGGCTTACGGGTTCAACGCCTACCAGGGCCTGGCGCTGGCCTTCGACCCGAAGACGACGGAGGAGGAGATCGACGCCTTCTTCCCGCGCGAGGTCGTCGACGCGTCCGGCGTCGCGGGCTGCTTCGGCGTCTACCCGCGCCGGCGGGTCGTCAGCGAGCTGCGGATCCCGGAGCAGACCCAGGACGACGACTACTACGAGTCCCACGACCTTTCGGCGCCGCTGGAGGAGACGGTCACCAAGCGGACCGCTTTCGGCACGCACTGGGGCCTGCTCTACTTCTTCGGCGACGACGCGTACCGGATGCGTGATCTGCTGAAGGAACAGGAAGAGTACGACTTCTACGTCTGATCCGTCCGATGTGGAGGCCGGCACCCGACCCCGAGGAACACCTGTGAACCCGACCCCCGCCGCGACGCTGGACAAGCGCGTGGCTTCGCTCGACGACGCCGTGCAGGCCATGGCGGAGACCCGCGACTTCGGCAAGCACACGAAGCTGCGACGCGTCCTGGAAGCACTGCGGCGGGTCCTGCTGCTGCCAGGCGGGCCCGCGGCGATCCAGGCCCGCGCGCAGGCCATCGAGGAAGCCGGCGTGTTCGAGGGCACCGACTGGGCCACGCCGGAGATCCTCGTCCCGGCACTGGTCGGGCCCGGGCTGCGCAGCGAAAACGGCGACACCGTCGTCATCGAGGCGACCAGCGAGCTGCGGATGCTCGCCGTCGCCCGCGGGGACTTCGCGCACCCGACGCTGTCCGCCGAGGACGCCCGCCAGTTCCTTTCGCAGGTGCTGGCGATGAACCTCGAGCTGCTGTTCACCCCGCCCAGCGAGGCGGAACGGGTCCGCCAGGGCCGGACCGCGCAGCTGATCCGGGACCTGTTCCGGCACGTCGCCGACGAGGTCGGCTACGACACCGTCCTCGACGAGGTGGTCGACGAGATCTGGCGGATCCTGCGCCAGCGCCCGATCCAGGTCGACCAGGTGCAGTCGCTGATCACCCGCATCGCGATCTACCGCGGCGACCCGGACGTCGCACTGGGCGCGTCGTCCGGGCAGGGGCTCGACCGGCTCATCACCAGCCTCTTCGGCACCACGGAGGCGTGCCGGGAAGACCCGGGGGTCGACGTCTTCCGGGCGCGGCTGGAGTCGATGGACACCGGCGCCCTGCAGTACGAGGCCACCGGGTTCGCCCGGGCGATGCACGACACCGGGCTGGTCTCGCCGTACCACGCGGAGCTGCTGCGGTTCCTGCGGCACGAAAGCGACTACCTGCTCGGCGAGGCGCTCGGGCTGTCCGAAACCGGGCGCAACTGCCTGCTGCGCTACCGCGACCTGGTGCACCGGCTGATCGAGGTCGCCGTGCACCCGCAGACCGCGCAGTGCATCTACGGGCTGGCGCTGCTGCTCGACCGCGGCATCCTCTACGAGCCGCCGGTGGTGCCCGCGCTGTGGCGCCAGCTGGCGCTGGACCTCGCGCCGGCCGCGCGCGAGCGGCTGACGACCGTGTTCGGCGACCGGCCGGGACCGGCGGCGCGGCTCACCGCGGGCGTGCTGTCGATGCTGGGCCTGCCGCTCGGCGTCGGGCAGGGCGACAACCCGACCTGCCAGTCGGCCCGCGCGCTGTCGATGTGGGCCTACAACGATCCGGACTACCTGCTGCAGATCGTCACGTGGGCCGCGCGCGACGACGAGGTGATCATGCACTTCGAGGGGCAGCCGATCTCGTCGAAGGACAGCGCGGCCGGGCTCGCGGCCACGCCGCCGGCCGACCTCGACCCGGTGTCGCTGCTGGTGGTGCCGCACCTGGACCGGATCTACGCCGAGATGGGACGCCGCTGCGCCGACCGCCCCGGCGACCCGCACCGGTGGGTCAACCCGGAGTTCCACGGCTGGTGGACCGCGCGCGGCTTCCGGATCAACGTCGACGTGGCGACCGGGCAGCTGATCGGCCTCGACGACTTCTACCGGCACTTCCACGCGAGCTACCACCCGTTCTTCAACGGCGGCCAGCCGCTGATCCACCCGCAGCCGGCCGGGATCGCGGTCACCGACAGCGCGGCCCGCTACATCGGCTGGCACGCGATCACGATCCTGCGGGTCGGCCCGGACCCCCAGGGCGTCATGCGGGTGTACTTCTTCAACCCGAACAACGACAGCGGCCAGGACTGGGGTGACGGCGTGGTCGTCTCCACCGCGGGCAACGGCGAGCGGTTCGGCGAGGCTTCGCTGCCGTTCGACCAGTTCGCGTCGCGGCTCTACCTCTTCCACCTGGACCCGCTCGAGCGCGGCCAGCCGGAGAAGGTGCCCGCGGAATCCGTCGCCGGGATCCTCGGGTACGTCGAACGCAGCTGGGGCGCCGACCGGCTGCCGGCCGGCCGCCTCCAGGCCGCGAAGAGCCCGCCCGAGTCCTAGCCGGGCACGCGGACCGCGACGAAGTCCGGCCGGCTCCGCAGGGCGAACCCGAGCGAAAGGTACAACCGGATCGCGGAGGTGTTGCTCGCCGCCGCGTGCATCATCGGCGTCTCGCCGCGCTCGCGGATGCCCGCCGCCACGGCGAGCACGAGCCGCGTCGCCAGGCCTTCCCCGCGGTGGGCCGGGTCCGTGCAGACCGCGCTGATCTCGGTGTAGCCGGGCGGGTGCAGCCGCTCCCCGGCCATCGCGACCAGCGCGCCGCCCCGCCGGATCCCGAGGTAGGTGCCGAGCTCGACGGTCCGCTTCCGGAACGGCCCCGGCTTCGTCCGCTCGACGAGGTCGAGCATCTCCGGCACGTCGGCGAGCCCCAGCCGCACGGCCTCCGGCTCCGGCGCGGCCGCGACCCCTTCGTCCACCAGCTGGACACCCGGGGTCACGCCGACCACCTCCCAGCCGGACGGCGGCCGCGCGGCGGTGGCGGCGAGCACGATGGTCGTCCCCGGCCCGGCGAGCTCGGCGACGTCCAGCCAGTCCCGCGGCCCGGGATCGTCCGGCAGCGCGAGGAAAGGGGCGACGTCTTCGGGGTAGCGCACCACGCGGCCACGCCCTTCGGCGAAACGGGCGTGCGGACCGGTCAGCGACGCCAAGGCCGGGTTGTCGAGCGGAGAAGCCATACCGCCAGGATCCCTGCCCCGCCCGGCCGGGCGGCACCGGTCCCACATCCTGAGCGCCGCCGGTAGGGTGCGCTCGTGGGTTCGCAGGTCCCGGTGTGGATACCGATCGTCGTCGCGCTGCTCGGCCTGGCCGGGGTGCTCGCCACGCAGCTGCTGTCGGGCCGCCGCGAGGCGAAGCGGATGGCCGAGGAAACCGCTCGTGAAGAACGTCGCTGGCAGCGCGAGCGCGAGGCCCGCACCCACGAAACCCGCGCCGGCGCCTACGCCGAACTGCTCGGCGTCCTCGAAGCGTTCGACTCGGTCCTGTTCCGCGCGCTCCGGTCCCGTGAGCTCGGCAAACCCGTCGACGAGCACCAGGTCACCGAGCTACGCGAGGTGCGGAGCGAGACCCAGCACGCGCTCGGCCCGGTCGTGCTGCACGCGCCGGAGTCCGTGCGGGAGCTGGTCAGCGAGGCGACGCTGCCGCGGATGCGGCTGACCTCGCGGCTGCTGGACCCGGACCACCCCGGCACGGAAAACCGCGCCCTCTGGACCGCGGGCCAGCGCGGCTACCGCCTCCTGCGCGCGAAGATGCGCCTCGACCTGGGGTTCGACGCGGAACCGCTGACCGCCATCGAGGCGATCGGCGCTCAGCCGACGGTGGTCAGCGGCTCGTCGGACAGCACCTCGGACCCGGCCGACACAACCAGCCTGCCGCCGCCCACCTTGTAGGTGTAGTCGCCGTTCACCGCGACGAAGCCGTCTCCCGAGGCCTCGGCGGGCAGGACGATGTGGGTGTCGCCCGACGCCGTCTGCCCGCGGGCCTGGCCGTCGTAGAAGATCCGGCCGTCGGGAGTCCGGCAGATCGTGACCTGCGACTTCACCGTCTGCCCGGCCAGCAGCACGGTGCCCTGGCCGCCGGGCAGGTAGTGCGCGGCGTCGCCGGGGCACGGCTTCCCGGCCGGCGTGGCCGAGGTCGTGGGCGTGGGCGGCGTGACCGGCGGCGTGAGGGTGCCGGCGGTCGTGACCACGGTCCTGGTCGTGGGCAACGCGGGCGTCGTGTAGGCCGGGAACGGCCCGGACGCGGCGGGATCCGGCTCGGAGCGCCCGGTGAACAGCAGGACGCCGCCGACCGCGAGGCCCGCGACCACCATCAGGGTCAGCAGCACCCACAGCGCCCGGGCGCGGGCCCGGCCCGGCGCCAGGCTCGAGCAGGTGCCGCAGCGCCCGGCGGCGGGGTCGTTGACCGCGCCGCACTGCGCGCACATCCACGGGGTACCCGACATCGGGCCTCCTTCGGCCCGGCGCCTCGCGGCGCCGTCACCTCATCGTCACCGACGAGGACGCCCGCTGCAACGGTCCGGCTCCGAACGGAACCGTCACGTTCGTGCCCGGGTGGTGCTCCGCCCCTTCGCCGGGTTCGGGCGAGAAGCCACGCCATCTGCTCCGATCGGACGAGAGCAGCATCCTCGCCGAACGCCGTGACCGCGCCGATCGGCGGTTTTCGGCGGCACCCTCAGAGCACGAACCGGCGCTGGGCGTCGGGTTCCAGCGGCAGCGCCCCGTGCAAAGCGGCCCGCGCGCGCAGTTCCAGCGAACGGTCGAGGGGCCGGGTGCCCGGCACCGGCGCGGTGTGGAACGTGCCGCGGTCGAACAGGTACACCAGCGCGAGCTTCCGGTCGAGGCGGCCGGTCTGCTCGCCGAACTCGACGGTCGCGAACCGCAGGCAGCCGCCGTACCCCGCCCGGGTCAGCCGGTCCGCGACGTCGACCAGGTCACCGGTCAGCACGCGCAGGTCGCGGTTGCGGCGCCAGCAGCGCACCGTCGAGCGGCCGTCGAGGTCCTGGGTCACCAGCGGGTGCACCGGCAGCCGGGCCGACGTCGCGGCCAGCAGCTCCGCTTCGGTGCGGGCCAGCGCGTCCCCGGTCACCTTGAAATCGACCGTGCCCCCGCCGGTGGGCGCCAGCCCGAGCGCGGCGCGCATCCGCGGTGCCGCGGCGGCGAGGGTGTAGAGGGACTGCAGGTGCGGGCGGGACGTCCAGCACCGGACGAGCTTGCTGTCCAGCAGGGTCACGACGATGGTGTCCTATCTCCGGTCGAAAAGACCGCCGGGCCGGGCGCACTGGCAATGTCCACAGTGGACGTCAGGCGCGGGGACACCGGGGTCGGAGAGGACAGCATGCTCCCGCACCGCGTGGTTCCGGACCGGAACCACGCGGTCACGCGGCGAACGGCAGCACTTCGCCGCCGAACGGTCACACCGGGTCAGGTTCGACCGATCAGCGGTACCCGCCCGCCTCACGCCACCGAAATGACGACCTTCCCGAGGTTCTGCCGGCTCCGGAACCGCTCGAAGGCCCCGTCCGCGTCGTCGAACGGGTGAACGCTGTCGACGACCGGCTCGAGCGGCCGGACGGCGAGCCACCGGAGGAGGTCCTCGGTGTCCTCGCGGCTGCCGACCCAGATCTTCCGCAGGGTCGCGCCACTGCGGAAGAGGTCCATGAACCCGACCGGCGGCCCGTCGGCGCCGACGAACCCGACGAGCGCGATCTCGGCGTGGTGCGTTCCGGCCGCGACGAGCGACTGCGCGAACGTGCCGGGCCCGCCGACCTCGACGATCCGGTCCGCGCCCCGGCCGCCGGTGGCGTCGAGGACCGCCTTGCCCCACTCCGGCGTCGCCCGGTAGTCGATGACGGTGTCGGCGCCCCATTCGGTCAGCTTGGCCGCCTTCTCCGCGCTGGACGTCGTCGCGACGACGCGCGCGCCGCGCTGCTTGGCCAGCTGCAGGGCGAACAGCGAGACGCCACCGGTGCCGAGGGTGAGCACGACGTCGCCCGGGCGCACGCCGGCGAGCGACGTCCACGCGGTGACCGCGGCGCACGGCAGCGTCGCGCCCTGTTCGAAGCCGAGCGAATCCGGGAGCGCGACGAGCGCGTGTTCCCCGACGGCGCGGTACTCGGCGAGCCAGCCGTCCTGGCCGTTCCCGTAGCCGACCAGCGTGTCCGGCAGCCGGCCCGCGATCCAGTGCGAGTGGAAGCCGCCGATCACCCGATCACCGGCCGCGAAGCGGGTGACGCCTTCGCCGACCGCGACGACCTCGCCCGCGGCGTCGGACAGCGGGATCAGGCCGCCCGGCCCGGTGCTGAAGTGGTCGCCGTCGAGGATCAGCAGGTCGCGGTAGTTCAGCGACGTCGCCCGGACGCGGACGAGCACTTCCCCGCGCTGCGGTTCGGGCATCGGCTCGTCGCGCCGGACCGGTTTTCCGGCCTCGGGACGGTAGACGCGCACCGGGGACCTCCTTCATGTTAACCAAATGACTAACATCGACCATGGCACAGCTCCGCGCCTCCCGGCAACCAGGGATACTCGGGACATGGCCAGCCGCACCGCGACCCCGTTGGACCACCCGGCCCTCGACGACGTCCCGTTCGGCGCGGCCCTCGAAGCCCTCCGCGACCCGCACCGGCTGGCCATGGTCGCCGCCCTCGCCCGCGAACCCGGCCAGTCGTGCGGCGCGATCATGCCGCCGGTCAGCAAGCCCGCGGCGTCCCGGCACTTCAAGATCCTCCGCGCGGCGGGCCTGCTCAAGCAGTGGGACAGCGGCACCCAGCGGCTGAACGCCCTGCGCCGCGAGGAGTTCGACGCCCGCTTCCCGGGCCTGCTCGACCTGGCCCTCGCCGAAGCCGCCCGCTGATCCGGGACCTTCCACCCCAACCAGACATTTAGCGTTGCTAATAGATCTGAGTCAGAGCTAGTTTGGCGGCATGACCGCACTAGCCGACCGGCTGCTGGGCGCCGTCCAGGGGATCCGCCGCGTGGTGCGCCGCCGCGTGCGCGCCGAAGTTCCCGGCTCCCCGCTGCCCGGCGCGCAGGTCGAGGTCCTGCGCGTGGTCGCCGACCACCCCGGCATCGGCGTCGCCGCGGCCGCCCGCGAGCTGCACCTGGCGAACAACTCGGTCAGCACGCTGGTCAACCAGCTCGCCGAAGCCGGGCTGCTGCGCCGCGAACCCGACCCCGCCGACCGGCGCGCGGCCCGGCTGGAGATCACCGGCGCCGCGCGCGACCGGATGGCGTCGTGGCGGCGCGCCCGGACCGGGCTCGTCGCCGAAGCCCTCACCGCACTGTCCGAAGAGGACCGCGAAGCCATCGAGAACGCGTTGCCCGCCTTGGAAAAACTCATGGGCGTCCTGAAGGAGCAGCCATGACCGGACCCGCGGTGCGCTGCACCGGCCTGAGCCACTCGTTCGGCCCGACCCGCGCGGTGGACGGCGTCGACCTGGAGATCCGCGCGGGCGAGGTGTTCGGCCTGCTCGGCCCGAACGGCGCGGGCAAGACCACCACCCTCCGGATGATCACCACGCTGCTGCCGGCGGCGCCGGAGAAGATCACCGTCTTCGGCGTCGACGTCGCCCGCCGCCGGATGGCCGTGCGGCGGCTGATCGGTTACGTCCCGCAGCAGCTGTCCGCCGACGGCGCGCTGACCGGCCGCGAAAACGTCGCGCTGTTCGCCCGGCTCTTCGACGTCCCCCGCGCAGGGCGCTCGCAGCAGGTGCGGAACGCCCTGGAGCTGGTCGGGCTCGAGGCGGACGCCGACCGCACGGCCAAGACGTACTCCGGCGGCATGATCCGCCGCCTCGAGCTGGCCCAGGCCCTCGTCAGCTCGCCGCGGCTGCTCATCCTCGACGAGCCGACGATCGGCCTCGACCCGGTCGCCCGCTCGTCGGTGTGGGAGCGGATCACGGAGATCCGCGCGGCGACCGGGATGACCGTGCTCGTCACGACCCACTACATGGACGAGGCCGAGCAGTACTGCGACCGCGTCGCACTGATGCACGCCGGCCGGATCCGCGCGCTGGGCACCCCCGCCGAGCTGGAAGCGGGCCTCGGCCCGGAGTCCACTTTGGACGACGTGTTCCGCGCGGCGACCGGCGACCGCCTCGACAGCGACGAAGGAGGGATCCACGGTGTCCGTGCCACTCGCCGTACCGCCCGCCGTCTCGGCTGACCCGGGCCCGCTCGGCCGGCTGCGCGTGCTCGCCGCCCGCGTCGGCGCGATGTGCCTGGTGGAGCTGCAGAAGCTGCGCCGCGACCAGACCGAGCTGCTCACCCGCGCGATCCAGCCCGCGCTCTGGCTGCTGATCTTCGGGGAGACGTTCACCCGGCTGAAGGCGATCCCGACCGGCTCGACGCCGTACCTCGACTACCTCGCGCCCGGCATCCTCGCGCAGTCGGCGCTGTTCATCGCGATCTTCTACGGCATCCAGATCATCTGGGAGCGGGACGCAGGCGTGCTCGCCAAGCTGCTGGTGACCCCGACCCCGCGCGCGGCCCTCGTCGCCGGGAAGGCGTTCGCGGCGGGAGTCCGCGCGCTCGTGCAAGCGCTGATGGTCCTGGTGCTGGCCGCGGTCCTCGGCGTCGGGCTGACCGTGAACCCGCTGAAGCTGCTCGCGATGGCCGTCGTCGTCGTGCTCGGGTCGGCGTTCTTCTGCTGCCTGTCCATCGTGATCGCCGGGATCGTGCTGTCCCGCGAACGGCTGATGGGCATCGGGCAGGCGATCACGATGCCGTTGTTCTTCGGCTCCAACGCCCTCTACCCGGTGGACCTGATGCCGTCGTGGCTGAAGGTGCTCAGCCACGTCAACCCGTTGAGCTACCAGGTGGACGCGCTGCGCGGCCTGCTGATCGGCACGCCCGCGCACCTGGGCCTCGACTTCGGCGTGCTGGCCGCGGCGACGGCGGTGGCGATTTCGGTCGCTTCGGCGCTGCTCGGCAGGTTGGCCCGGTGAGGCCCATCTCTCACCGAACGGAAGCTTCATTCCCGGATGGCTAATCTCGGTTCCGTGAATGGTCGCCCCAGCGTGTTCTCTTTGGTCGGATTGTGCGTTCTCGCCGGAATTCTGGTGGCGGGAACGGTGGCGCCCGCCGCCATCGGCGCGGGCCTGCTGTCGAATCAGGTGAGCGATTCGGTGGACACCATTTCCGCCCAGCTCGCGGCGGCCGATCCCCCGCTGACCACGACCGTGACCGATCGCGACGGTACCCCGATCGCGACGCTCTACGCGCAGTACCGCCTCCCGGCCACCTCGGCCGGGATCGCGACGACCATGAAGGCCGCGATCATCGCGGTCGAAGACCGCCGCTTCTACTCCGAAGGCGGCGTCGACCTGCAGGGAACGCTGCGCGCGGCGCTGAACGACAGCACCGGCGGCGCGCTGCAGGGCGCGTCGACGATCTCGCAGCAGTTCGTCAAGAACTACCTGATCAACGTCGTCGACCGGACCGACCCGGTGGCCCAGCAGGCCGACCGCGAGGATTCGCTCGCCCGCAAGCTGCGCGAGGCGAAAATGGCCGTCCAGCTCAACGCGACGACGAGCAAGGACGACATCCTGGCGGATTACCTCGACGTGGTCGAATTCAGCGGAACCGTGTACGGCGTCGGCGCGGCGGCAAAAGCGTATTTCGGGACGACGGCGGACAAACTGACCGTGCCGCAGGCCGCCCTGCTCGCCGGAATGGTGAACAACCCCAGCGTCTACAACCCGTACACGCACGCCGGCAAGGCGCTGCAGCGCCGCAACCTCGTCATCGACGACATGGTCACCAACGGCTCGATCCCGGCGTCGTACGCGGCGACGGCGAAGGCGGCACCGCTCGGGCTGCTGCCGAACGGGCCCGTGACGCCCTCCGCCACCTGCATGGGCGCGGCGCCGGACGCGGGGTTCTTCTGCGCCTACGCGGAAAGCTACCTCGTGCACGCCGGCTTCACGGCGGACCAGCTGGCCACCGGCGGGTACACGGTCAAGACCACGCTCGACCCGCGCGTCTCGCAGGTGACGAAGGACGCCGTCGACGCGAACGTGCCGACGACCCAGGACGGCGTCGCGAACACCTTCGCCGTCGTCCAGCCGGGTTCGACCGGGCACCAGGTGCTCGCCATGGTCGCCAACCGCGACTACGGCACGGATCCGGCGCGGGGCGAGACGTCCACCGACATCGTCGCCGACGCCAGCAACGAGTTCGGCGCGGGCTCGTCGTTCAAGATCTTCACCTCGGCCGCGGCGCTCGTCACGGGCAAGGCGGGCCTGGAAACGCCGTTGCCGAACCCGGACAGCCAGTGCTTCCCGGTGCCGGACTCGCACGCGTCGTGCTACACCGTCCACAACGACGGCCACTACGCCGATCCGATCAGCCTCGCCGACGGGCTGGCGACGTCGCCGAACGTCGCGTTCGTCGGGCTGGAGAGCCAGATCGGCATGCCGGCGGTGCTCGACATGGCGTACAAGCTGGGGCTGCGGAACACCCTCGCGACCAACGACGCCGGTGCCGCGCCGAACCCCGCGTCGAGCAACCCGCAGTACAGCCGGCCGCAGTCGGAGTACTTCCGGAACCTGCTGTCGTTCACCCTCGGCAACAGCCCGGTGAGCCCGCTGGAGATGGCGAACGTCTCGGCGACGCTGATGAGCGGCGGCGTCTGGTGCCCGCCGGACCCGATCCTGTCGGTGACCGACCGGAACGGCAACGCCGTGCCGGTGCCGCGGCAGGCGTGCGAACAGGTCATCCCGACGGGCGTCGCGAACACCCTCGAAGCGGGCCTGAGCAAGGACACGACCGAGGGCACGTCGGCCCAGGCCGCCCACGCGGCCGGCTGGACCCGCCCCGACATCGGCAAGACGGGCACGACCCAGCAGAGCGAATCGGTCGCGTTCGTCGGCGGCGTCGACGGCTACGCGGTGTCGTCCATGGTCTTCGCCGACGGCTCGCACCCGCGCGAGATCTGCCCGGGCACCCCGGTGCACCTGGGCGACTGCGGCCACGGCGCGTTCGGCGGCACGGTCGCCGCGCCGCCGTACTTCCACGCCATGAGCCAGCTGCTGGCCGGGGTGCCGGACCAGCCGATCCCCGGCCCGGACCCGGCGTACCTGCAGGCGCGGAACTAGCGCGGTTCGAGGAAGACGAGCGGGATCTCCCGCTCGGTCTTCGTCTGGTACTGCGCGTAGTTCTTGAAGTCACCGGCGATCTTCGGCCAGAGCTTCGCGCGCTCTTCGGCGTCGGCGATCCGCGCCCGCATCGGCCGCTTCGGCGCGCCCTTGAGCGACACCTCGACGTCCGGCCGGTCCCGCAGGTTGAGGAACCACGCGGGGTGCGTGTCGTCCCCGCCGCGCGAGGCCACGACGACGAGCGCGTCCCCCTCCTGGTGCGGCGAGGTGAGCAGCACGGTCCGCGGCTGCCCGCTCTTGCGCCCGACCGTGGTGAGCTCGAGGACGGGCATGCCCGCCTGCCAGCCCACCCGCCCGCCGGTGAGCTTGATCAGTCCGCGGTGCACGGCATTCATCGTCTTCAGGACGCGGTCGCTCGGCATGAGCCCAATCTAGCCAGTTCCCCCAAACCGCCACGCCGCGGCACACCGGTGTGCGAGGCTGCGGCGAACACGGACCGAAAGAGAGAAGACCGATGCTGATCTGGGGCTGGCGGACACGGATCTACGTGCTGGCGATGACGACGTTCCTCTGCGGCCGCTGCGGCAACCCCGCCTCCCACGCGGTCCGCAAGGCGGTCACGAAGTTCACGCTGTTCTTCATCCCGCTCTTCCCGATCGGCGTCAAGTACAGCGCGCAGTGCACCTTCTGCGGCATCGAGAACCGCATCCCCAAGGAGGACGCGGTCCGCTTGCAGGCCCAGGAGGAGCAGCAGCCCCAGCCCCAGGCGGCGGCCGGCTACCCGCCCCACCCGTCCCAGCCGCAGCACCCGTCGCAGGGCTTCCCGACGCAGGACTCGGGCCAGCAGGGCTTCCAGTCCCCGCACCCGTCCCAGCCCCAGGGTTTCCCGGCCCCGCAGGGCTTCCAGCCCCCGCACCCGTCCCAGCCGCAGGGCTTCCCACAGCCGGGCCGGCCGGGTCAGTTCCCCCAGCAGGGCCAGTAAGCCCTTACTCGTTCGAGCAGAGCCCGGCACCCGTTCTCGGGGTGCCGGGCTCTGTTTGTCTCGCCGATCCCACCCGAGCCGACCCGCGCACCGGCCGCCCAACCCTCGAACCCGGCCCCGGTCCGGCTTCGGCATCCGGCTCACCCGCTCGACTTCGTGACGCCGGGCAGCTCGCCGGGCCCGGCGCCGCCCACCATCGCGGTGCCGTATCTCTCGCCGATCCCAGCCGAGCCGACCCGCGCACCGGCCGCCCCACCCCCGAACCGAGCCGGGCGCCACCCACCATCGCGGTGCCGTATCTCTCGCCGATCCCAGCCGAGCCGACCCGCGCACCGGCCGCCCGCACGCCACCACACCGCCCGGCCCTCGAACCGACCCGGCCCCATCCACCGTTGCGGTGCCAGGCGCCGCCTCCTCGCCGATCCCCAGCGCAGGCAACCCGGCGCCTCACCAATTCCCGTCAAGCCCCAACCGGTGCAAATCCGGCAGCCCGCCGAGCAACCCGCCCCGCCATTCCGGCAAACCGCGCGAACACGGCACCGAGCAGCACCACTTCCACCGCCGCCCGCCGCCCGTAAACCCACTCCGGCCCACCAGCCAGCTCCCGCAACTCCCCCTCACCCGCGGCAGCCGACGCGACGACGTCACCGAGCCCGCCCCCGTCCCCACCCCCGAGCAGCTCCCCCAGAACCCGGGCAGCCTCGGCCGCCTGCGCCCCCAACCGGGCCACCACGGGCCGCACCGGCGCCGGCACGACTCCCCGCGCCTCCGCGATCTCCCGCGCAAGTCCACCCATCCGAGTGACTTCGGCAGCGACGTGCACGGCGGCGAGAACCGCCTTCACCTCCTCCTCCCGCGGCGCGTGCAGGGCCAGCAGCGCCCCCGCCTGGTCCTCGCAAGCGGCCCCGAGCGCGGCCACCGCCGCGGCCTGTTCGCGGGCACGTCCGCCCAGCGTGTGGTCACTTTCGAGGGCCGCGCGCGTGGCCTCTTCGAGCGCGCTCGCGACGAGCGCGCACAGGTCCGCCAGCCGGTGGGCGAGCGTGACCAGTTCCTTCTGAAACGCCGTCGGCATGGCGGCAGGAAACCAGCCCGGCCGGGTTCCGGCACCTCGTCGCCCGGCCCGGAATTGTCGGTCCCCCGTGCTCTCCTCGACGGCGAGAGCGGTGCACCCCGCACCGGAGCGGAAGGAGAGTCCCATGGCGGGCGAAACGATGGTCACGGTGATCGGCAATCTGACGGCGGACCCGGAACTGCGGTTCACCCCGGCCGGCGCGGCGGTCGCGAACTTCACAATCGCGTCCACGCCCCGTCAGCTCGATCGCGAGTCCGGCGAATGGCGCGACGGCGACCCGATGTTCCTGCGCTGCAGCGTGTGGCGGCAGTACGCGGAAAACGCGGCGGAGTCCCTCCTGCGCGGGTCCCGCGTGATCGCGCACGGCCGGCTGAGACAGCGGTCGTACGACACCGCAGAGGGCGAGAAGCGCACGGTGACGGAACTCGACGTCGACGAACTCGGCCCCTGCCTGCGCTACGCCACCGCCAAGGTCACCAAGACCAGCCGCCCGACCGGTGTCGAAGGGAGCAGCACCTGGACCCCGGAACCGGTGGCGGCGGCCGCGCCTCCGTTCTGACCCCATCCGTTCGCGCCCGGCACCCGAACACCCGTCGACGGGGTTTCGAGCCGTACTGGATCAACGGCGGTGACGATGGAGGAGCGCTCAGGCCGGACCGAACCCGGGTGTGCTGTCGAAATCCGCTCAGCCGGTTCGACGCACGGGTAGGACGAGGCCGAACCAGAGCGGGAGGGACCGAGATGAACGGGAACGAGAACGCCGGATCACCGGGAGCACGCCCCGAGCTCAACCACCGGATGCGCGCGATGCTGAGAGCCGTCGCCGCGGGCCGGGGCCTGGTCTCCTGCAGCAGCGAACCGGACCTCTTCATCGACGGCCTCTCGTGCGGCGACCAGTTCTCCGCCCACGCACTGGCCCACCAAGGACTGGTCCGCCCCTCCCGCCCCGGCCGGCCCGGCGAGCTGGTCCCGGCGATCCTGACGACGGCGGGCCACGCCGTCCTGACCGAGAAGCACCGCCCGGCCGCTTGAGGGCGATCGGGTAGCTGTTTGACAACTCCACAAAGCAAAGTCCCGGGCGTTCGCCGGGGGACGCCCCGGCGAGCAACCGGCCACCGGCAGCCGCCTCGCGCACCCCGTCCCGGCGGGCAGCGCCTCGGCCCGGCGCGCCCACCCCGACTACCGTGGCGGCCATGAGCAACACCGAGGCCACCCCGGCCGAGCTCGCGTGCGCCGACCGCCCGACGGCCACCGATCCCGACCGCCCCGCCGTCGAGATCCTCACCCCGCGCGAAGTCCCCCTCGGCGGCCCGCGCGCGATGCGTGTCCGGCGGACCCTCCCCCAGCGCTCCCGCTCGCTCATCGGAGCCTGGTGCTTCGCCGACCACTACGGTCCCGACGAAGTCGCCGCCCCCGGCGCGATGGACGTCGCCCCGCACCCGCACACCGGCCTCCAGACGGTGAGCTGGCTCTTCGACGGCGAGATCGAGCACCGCGACAGCCTCGGCACGCACGCGATGGTCCGCCCCGGCGAGCTCAACCTGATGACGGGCGGCAACGGAATCTGCCACTCGGAGGTCTCGACAGCGGCCACGAAAACCCTGCACGGTGTCCAGCTCTGGGTGGCGCTGCCGGAGCGGCACCGGCACACGGCCCGCGCGTTCGACCACTACGTGCCGTCGGTGAACCGGATCGAAGGCGCCGAGATCCGCGTGTTCCTCGGGTCGCTGGCCGGGCGCACGTCCCCGATCCCGACGTTCACCCCGCTGCTCGGTGCGGAGATCGTCCTCGGCCCCGACGCCCACATGTCCCTGGGCGTCGATCCCCGCTTCGAGCACGGCGTCCTCGTCGACGCCGGCGACGTCGAGGTCGCCGGCACCCGCGTCCGGGCGGCGGAGCTGGGTTACGTGGGTACCGGCGTCCGCACCTTGACGCTCAGCAACCGCGGGCCGGGCCCGGCCCGGTTCCTCCTGCTCGGCGGCACACCGTTCGAGGAGGAAATCCTCATGTGGTGGAACTTCGTCGGCCGCACCCACGAGGAGATCGCGGCCTTCCGCGAAGCCTGGGAGGCGGAGTCCGACCAGTTCGGCAGCGTCACCGGCTACCCGGGCGAGCGGCTGCCCGCCCCGGCGCTGCCCGCGGTCCGCATCAAGCCGCGTCGCAACCCGGCGTCAGGCCAGGAAACCGCCCACGGCTGAGCCGAACGCGGCCGCGTCGTCCAGCCACGGGTAGTGGGCGGCACCGGGCACCACCACCGCCCGGCCGTGCGGGAAGAGCGCGGCGAACTCGGCGGCGACGGCGGGGCTGACGATCCAGTCCAGTTCGCCGGCCAGCACCAGCACTTCGGCGGTGACACCGCCGAGCGCGGCCCGGGTCACCGGGGGCTCGAAGGCGCCGGGGGCGTTGTACGCCCGCGCGGCCGGACCGTTGCGCTGGCCGGGTTCGGTGGCCTGGTGCCGCCGGGCCGCGTCGTCCCAGCGGCCGTAGTACATCGGCGCGAAGGCGGCCCAGTCGGCACGGGTCGCCGTCCGGGCGGCGATGGCCTCGTAGGCGGCGGCCGCGGCCTCGAACCACGGCGCGCCGGCCCGCCGCGCCATGATCCGCCGCCGTTCGGTCACCGGCAGCTCGAGACCGACGGCCCGCGGGCTCGGGGTGATCAGCGCGAGCCGGCGCAGGCGTTCCGGGTACCGCTCGGTGTACCGGACGGCCAGGCTCGCGCCCGCCGAGTGCCCGAGCAGGTCGAACCGGTCGAGGCCGAGGTGCTTGCGCAGCGCCTCGACGTCCTCGACCTGGCGGTCGCACCGGTAGGTGCCCGGGTCCACCGGCTCCGCGGAGTCCCCGGTGCCCCGCAGGTCCAGCACCGCCATCCGCCGGTGCGCGCCGAGCCCGCCAAGGTCCCCCAGGTAGGCCCCGGCCCGCATCGGGCCGCCGGGCAGGCAGACCGCCGGCGGCTCGGCGCCGGAGCCGGCGAGGTGGACGGCGAGCCCGGTCCCGTCCGGCGCGGAGAAGATCGGCATGGCCCGACCCTGGCACCCGGCGCCGGCCGGGACAAGCGTCACCGGGTCCGGGCGAGGTAGGCCTCCAGCGTCGCGAGCCGGTGCTCGCGGGCGAACCGCTCGACCTCGTCCGGCCCGGCACCGCTCTCGATCAGCGCGAGCAGGCGATCGTGCTCCTCGACGGACTCCGGCGCCCGCCCCGGCGCGGAGGCGAAGGTGCTGTCGCGGACGGCGGCAAGCCGCGTCCAGCAGCGCTGCACCAGGTCGACCAGGTTCGGGTTCGGGCAGGCGCCGAACAGCACCTCGTGGAACTCGGCGTTCAGCGCGGTGAACGCCAGCGGGTCGAACTCGGCGAGGCTGCGGCGCATCCGGTCGTTGAGCGCGCGGGCCCGCGCCAGCGCGTCCGGCGTGAGCAGTGGCGCGGCCAGTCCGGTGGCGGCGCCCTCGACGATCGCGACGGTCTGCATCGCGTACTGGTAGGCGACGGGGTCGATGGCGGTCACCCGGGCGCCGACGTTCCGTTCGAACTCGATCAGCTCCTCGGCCTCCAGCCGGCGCAGCGCCTCGCGCACGGGCACGGCGCTGACCTCGAGTTCGCGGCCGATCTGGTCCAGCACCAACCGGTACCCCGGGCCGTAGCTGCCGTCCAGGATCCTGGCTTTGATCGTCTCGTAGGCCAGCTGGGACTTCGTGACCGGTCTTCCCGAGGACGCGCTGATCATGTAGGAAACAATATATGGTCCCCCCTGCGCCTCCGGCCCCGACCGCGGCCGACCTGATCGTCGACGGGCTGCGGGCCCACGGCGTGGACACCGTCTTCGGGCTGCCCGGCGTGCAGACCTACGACCTGTTCGACAGCCTCGCCCGCGCCGGCGGCGAGATCCGGGTGATCGGCGCCCGGCACGAGCAGACCGTGGCCTACATGGCGTTCGGGTACGCGCAGGCGACCGGCCGGACCGGCGTCTGCACCGTCGTGCCGGGACCGGGTGTCCTCAACGCGTCGGCCGCGCTGCTCTCGGCGTTCGGGGCGAGCGCGCCGGTGCTGTGCCTGACGAGCGAGATCCCGCGCGCGTACCTCGGCCGCGGGCTGGGGCACCTGCACGAGATGCCCGACCAGCTGGCGACGCTGCGCACGATGACGAAGTGGTCGGCGCTGGCCGAGCACCCCTCCGCGGTCCCGGACGCGCTGGCGACCGCGTTCCGGGAGGCGGCGGGCGGCCGGCCTCGGCCGGTTTCGCTGGCGGTGCCGTGGGACGTGCTGGGGATGCGCGCCCCGGCGGAAGCCGCCGGCCCGCTGCCGCTTCCCCGCCCGGTCGTCGACCCGGCCGCGGTGGAGCAGGCAGCGGAGCTGCTGGCCGGCGCGAAGCACCCGATGATCATGGTGGGCGGCGGCGCCCGGCACGCGGCCGCCGAAGTCCGGGCGCTGGCCGAGCGGCTGCAGGCACCGGTGGTCGCGTTCCGCGGCGGGCGCGGCATCGTGGGCGACGACCACCCGCTCGGCTTCACCTGCGCCGCCGGCTTCGAGCGGTGGGCCGAGACGGACGTCGTGGTCGGCATCGGGTCGCGGATGGAGCTGTCCTGGTTCCGCTGGCCGGGCAAGCCCGCCGGCCTGAAGACGATCCTGCTCGACATCGACCCGCGGCAGGCGACCCGGCTCGAAGCGGACGTCCCGGTCATCGCCGACGCGGCCGACGCGACGGCCGCCCTCACCGTGGCCGTCGGTCCACAACGGACGGACCGGACGGCGGAGTTCACCGCGCTGAAGGCCGCGGTGGCGCGGCGCTTCACCGACGTCGGGCCGGAGCTGGAGTACCTGCGGGCGATCCGCGACGTGCTGCCCCGCGACGGTTTCTTCGTCGAAGAGATCTGCCAGGTCGGCTTCGCGTCCTACTTCGGGTTCGAGGTCTACGCGCCGCGCACCTTCATCACGTGCGGCCACCAGGGCACGCTCGGCTTCGGCTACCCGACGGCACTGGGCGTGCAGGCGGCCTTCCCCGGCCGCCCGGTGGTTTCGGTGGCCGGCGACGGCGGCTTCATGTTCGCGGCGCAGGAGCTCTCGACCGCCGTCCAATACGGACTCAACGTGGTCGCGGTGGTGTTCGACAACGGCTACTACGGCAACGTCCACCTCGACCAGGAGCGCCTGTTCGAGGGCCGCGCACTGGGCGGGCAGCTGCGAAACCCGGACTTCGCCCGCCTCGCCGAGACGTTCGGCGCGCTCGGCCTGACCGCCCGCACCCCGGACGACCTGCGCGGCGCACTGGAAAAGGCGTTCGCGTCGGGCCGCCCGGCCCTGGTGCACGTCCCGTGCGAACTGGGCGCCGGCGCCTCGCCGTGGAAGTACCTGATGCCGAAGTCCGACCGCAGCTAGAGCCTGTTTCAATGGCGTAGCCACTCGTTGATCGCCGCGACGTGCACGGTCGCCTCGTTGCGAACCGCGAGTTTGTCGAACCGCGTGGCGACGCCTCGGTTGCGTTTGAGCCGGTTGATGCCGCACTCGACCGCGTGCCGCTGCTTGCAGACCTCCGGTCGAACGCCGGTGGCCGGCCACCGGCCCGGCCGCGGTCACGGCGATGCCAGACCTGATCAGCAGGCTGGGGAATCGTGCACGCGATCCCCCGCCGCCGCAGATAAGCCCGGTTGGCGCGGGCACTGTGGGTCTTTGTCCGCCAGAACACGATCCGGCCTGCTCCGGGCTCACCCACCACCGATCCGCGCGACCCGGACCCTGGCCAGCACCGCCTCGAATCACCACGCTGCCCGGCGGTCACCAGCAACCACCCGCGGTTCTTTCTGCAGGTCACCCTCGATGCGGGCGCCTGCGGCGAGCTGGTGGGCCGGTTGATCGTGGAATCCACGCTCACCTGCCAGGTAATCAGCCCGGCGGCGTCGGCTCGGGTCTGCAACCCGGCCAGGATCATCGCCCACACCCCGGCACGCTGCCAGCGCCGGAACAAGCCATAGACGGTCTGCCAGCGGATGCCGTCCAGAAGCTGGCGCTTTGTCCATGCCGGTGGGCGGCGAGCTTTTTGCCGACGGGCAGCAGCGGTTCCAGGATCGCCCACTGCGCGTCGGTCAGGTCGGCTCGCCCTGTCGCCGCCAGGCTGGGCACGAGGTCTCCGGTGTTCTTGATCAGCTTGGTGGTTGATCGGTCTACCGGAGAACCTCATCTATTTGATCCAAGTCACGCCGCACCGACAACGCCGACCAGAAGCTCCGCAGGTCAGCACATCAAAACAGGCTCTAGCCGGCGGCGACGCGCTCCAGCGCGGCGAAGACCCGTTCGACGTCGGCCGGCGTGGTCCGCCAGTTGCTGAACGCGGCACGCAGCGCCGGGCGGCCGTCGTACACCGTCGGGGTGAGGAAGGTGGTCCCGTCCTCGGCGATGGCGCGGACGAGGGCGTCGACGCGGTCCTGGGTGGCGTCCCCGGCGGGGGCGAAGCAGACGACGTTGAGCCGCACCGGCGCGAGCAGGTGCCAGTGCGGCGAGTCGTCGACCCGCGCGCCGAGGTCGCGTGCCAGCGCGACGCAGCGCTCGACGATCTCGCGGTGCCCGTCGCGACCGTAGGCCGTCAACGAGAACCACGCCGGAAGGGCGCGCAGCCGCCGGGAATTCTCCGGGGTGAGGTGCAGGAAGTCCGGCGTCTCGCCGATTTCGCCGAGGTAGGCGGCGTTGTTGGCGAACACCCGCAGCTGCAGGTCGCGCCGCCGGGTGAACTGGACGGCCGAGTCGTAGGGCACGTTGAGCCACTTGTGCAGGTCGACGACGACCGAGTCGGCCAGCTCGAGCCCCGCGGTCAGCTCGGCGTGTTCCGGTACCAGCGCGGCGAACCCGCCGAACGCGGCGTCGACGTGCAGCCAGAAGTCGTGGCGCCGCTTGAGCTCGGCGATCGCACGCAGGTCGTCGAAGTCGACGGTGTTGACGGTCCCCGCGTTGGCGACGACGATGGCCGGCCCGTCAAGCGTCTCGAGCACTTCGGCGAGCTTCCCGACGTCGACGGCCTCACGTCCCGGGAGCACCGGCACCTCCCGCAGCGCCGAGCGCCCCATCCCGAGGAACGACAACGCCTTCAGCACACTCGAATGCGGCGCCCCGGACAGCACGGTCACCGGCCCGAGCGCGGCGGCACCGTCGTCGGAAACCGTCACCCCGGCCCGCTCCCCGAGCCACTCGCGGGCGATGGCCAGCCCGGTCACCGTCGACATGGTGGCCCCGGTGACGAACGCCCCGGAGAAATCGGGCCCCAGCCCGAAGAGCTCGGCCAGCCAGCCGACGGTCTCGCGCTCGAGGTCCTGGGCCGAGGAGTCCATCCCACTGGCGGGGTTCTGGTCGTGCGCCGAGGTCAGCCAGTCCCCGGCCAGCGCGGCGGGCGTCGCCCCACCGGTGACGAACCCGAGGTACCGAGGCCCCGCACTGGCGGCGAACCCGCCTTCCCACCGCCGCGAAAACTCCTCGAGCGCACCCCGCGCCCCCACCCCACCACCCGGCAGCGCCGCCGGCGTGACAACCCCAGGCGGAACGACCACCGCCCGCTCCCCCACCCCGGCCAGCGCACCGGCAGCGAGCTTGCTCGCGGCGTCAAGCAGATCGGGCAGCGCATCCAGGTCTTCGGCAAGCCTCGCGTACATCCCCCGACGCTAAGCGCCCTCGACCGCGGCTGTCGCGGGCCAATCCCGCGAAACTGGCCCGCCCACGCCCGGCTCCGACCCGCCGCGACACGCCCGGTATCGCCGCTTCGAAGGCTGCTTCCGCGACATAGGTCAAACTTGCCCCATGCGAACCACTCACGCCTTGGTGCAGCTCGCCGCTGCGCTGATGGCGGCGCCCGAAGACCGGCACTGGGGTTACCAGTTGTCGAAGGCTTCCGGCGTCCGGTCCGGTGCCATGTACCCCCGGCTCAGTTCGATGCTGGCGGAAGGCTGGCTCGAGGACGGCTGGGAAGACCGGCAGGAGGCCGGCGGCCGGCCTCCTCGCCGCTACTACACCCTCACCGAGAAGGGGAAAACCGAGCTGGGCGCCCTGCTGAGCTCGGCTGACCGGGACCAGCGGTTCCGCGGGATGAACCTGGGGTACGCGTGACCGACGACCTGCTCGCGCTCGTCACAGAATGGGGCGTCGGCACGATGCTCACCGTCGCGACGCTCTTCGGCTTCTTCCCCAAATTCGTCGTGAACCTGATCGTGCTGGTGTACCCGCGAGACCACCCTCGCCGCCGCGAACTCCCGGCCGAGCTGGACGCGGTGCCCGTTCGGGAGCGGCTGACCTGGGTGTTCGGGCAGTGCGCCACGGTCTTGTTCGACGGGGTGCCGGCTCGCATCGGCGACCTGCGTTCCCGAAACCGGCCGGCCGCCGAGCCCGATCCACCGGAGAGCGCCGGACCGGCCACGGCGAGCTTCCTCGCCCACGCCGCCGAAGGCACCATGGGAGCCGCCGTCTTCGGCCCCGAATCCGGCAGCTGGCCGGACGCACGGCTGACGACCACCCGGGTGTCCGGCGGCCGCTTCACCGGCGCCTACGTTTTCGAACCTGCCGACCGCATGCGCCCGCTCCTCGACGAAGCAGCTCGCCGGCGGAACAACCGCGACGCCGTGGACCTCGCGAAACAACTCGAGGCGTTCTACGCCGCCCGATGACCCCGGAGCCGGCGGACGCGGGCCTCGGCCGGGTCGAACGTCACCCTCCTCAACGGGCCCGCGAGCAGTAGCACCACCGCCATCGCCGACAGCGCCGCCAGCACCATCGCGGCCACGAACTGCGCCGCGCCGGACGTCGCCGTCCCGAGCACGGCGTACCCGACCAGCACCAGTGCCAGCGGTGCGAACAGTCCGGACAGCACCGGCACCAGCGGGACCCGGTCACCGTCGGGGCGGCGGGCGGAGACCACCGCCGCCCCGGCGCAGGTGACCGCGGCGACCAGGAGGCAGCCGCCGACGGTGTCGCTCAACCGGTGCCAGCCCAGTGCCACGGCCGCAGCCGAGACCCAGGCGACCCCCACGCCGCCGGCCACCAGGGCGGGCAGGCGGAAACGGCGGGGCAGGACGATCGCGAGCGCCACCAGCATGGCCATCGCCGCGCTGACGTGCCCGCTCGGGAAGCTGTTGTGGCTCGCGACGCCGAAGCGGTCGCCGGTGCTCGGGCGGTCCAGGACGTACAGCTTGAGCAGCTGCGCCACCACCAGCGGCGCCGCCAGCAGGGCCAGCGCCGTGACGCCCAGCGCGAGCCGCCGTCGCAGCAGGGAGAGCACCACGATCAGCAGCGCGATGCCGCCGAGCACCACCACCTGGTCCGTCTGCCGGAGCGGGTCGGCCCACTCCACGGCGTGGCCCGCGGACTGGGCGCTGCGGACGACGCCGTTCTCGACGCCGCGCCCGGCTTCGGTGCGGACGAAGAGCAGGTAGGCCGCGACGAAGGCGAGGGTGAACCCGGCCGCGCTCGCCGCGAGCACGGTCGTGCGGGACGCGGCCCGCGTCACGAGCGCGTGGCCTCCGGCGGGCGGGGTGACGGGACGGACCTCGGAACTGATCACTGCCATGTCCCCGAGTCTGCTTCCGGCGTTTCGAGATCCCGTCAGCGTGATGTCATGGTTTTGCTACAAGATCGGCCCGGGTCGCCACGACGTGCGGTTTTCCGAATAATGGCGCCGTGGCCGAGGTACTGGTGGTGGAAGACGACGCGGCGGTGCGGGAAGGACTGCAACTCGCCCTGCGCCGGCAGGGACACGTGGTGCGCACCGCGGAATCGGGCGAGCTCGGGATCGAGCTGCTCGTGCACCACCGGCCCGACATCGTGGTGCTCGACCTGATGCTGCCGGGCATGGACGGCTTCGAAACGTGCCGCCGGATGCGGGCCTCCGGGCCGGTCCCGATCATCATGCTCACCGCGCGCAGTGACGACTTCGACATCGTGGCCGGGCTCGAAGCCGGCGCGGACGACTACGTGGCCAAGCCGGTCGAGCCGCGGGTGCTGGACGCGCGGATCCGGGCGGTGCTGCGGCGGGCGGTCGCCGAGCGGCCGAGCGAGCCGTCCGAGCCCGAGGAACGCCACGGCGACCTCGTGATCGACCGGGCCTCGCTCGAGGTGACCAAGCGCGGCGCGGCGGTGTCGCTGACCCCGACCGAGCTGAAGCTGCTGCTGGAGCTTTCGCGCACGCCGGGTCAGGTCTACAGCCGCCGTCAGATCCTCTCCGCGGTGTGGGACCACGACTACCTCGGCGACTCGCGGCTGGTCGACGCGTGCGTGCAGCGGCTGCGCGCCAAGATCGAGGACGTGCCGGCCAAGCCGGAGTACGTGCAGACCGTCCGCGGGTTCGGCTACCGGTTCGGCCGGTCGTGAGCCGGGTCCGCTCGTGGCTCACCGGGCTGCGCTTCCGGCTGGTCGCCGCCTTCGCGGTGATCATGATCCTCGGCGCCACCGCCGCGGCCGGCGCCAGCTACGTCTCCGCGCGCACCGCCATCCTCGGCGGCATCCAGGACCAGACGATGCTGAAGCTGCGCGACCAGATCACCGCGTACCTGCCGACCGTGTCGCTGCCGCCGACGCAGGGCACGCTCGACGCCTTCGCGACGGCGCTGAAGTCGAGCGGCGCCCTCGTCGTCTACCACGACCTGCACTCGACCTCGAGCATCGACTACGAGAGCGTGCCCGGCGAGCTGCGCGAGGCGGTCGCGCACAGCACGTACATCCAGTTCCAGCGCGTCGACCTGCACGGCTTCCCGTTCTTCTTCGTCGGGATCCCGGTGCAGACCGGGCAGAACGGCGGTGAGCCGAGCGGGCTGGAGGTCTACGCGATGGTTTCGCTCGGCCAGCAGCAGGAGGCGATCGACGACCTGGCCACCAAGGCGTGGACGTACTCCGTGCTGGCGCTGCCGGTCGCGGTGGCGGTGGCCTTGCTGGCGGCGAGGCAGGTGCTGCGGCCGGTGCGCGCGCTGAACACCGCGGCCAGCCAGCTGGGCCGGGGACGGCTGGACGTGCGGTTGCGCACCACGGGGTCCGACGAGCTGGCCCAGCTGGTCACCACGTTCAACAACACGGCGGCGGAGCTCCAGCGCACGGTGGGCACGCTGCAGGCGATGGAAGCGGACGCGCGCCGGTTCGTCGCCGACGTCTCGCACGAGCTGCGCACGCCGCTGGCCGCGATGAACGCGGTCACCGACGTCCTCGACGAGGACGCCGGCCAGCTGCCGGCGGACACCGCGGTCGCGGCGCGGCTGGTGTCGGCGGAGACCAAGCGGCTGACGCGGCTGGTGCAGGACCTGATCGAGATCTCGCGGTTCGACGCCGGGCGCGCCGAACTGCGGCGCGAACAGCTGGACGTCGCCTCGGCGGTCGCCGACAGCCTCGACGCGCGCGGCTGGGAAGCCGGCGAAGACCTCGTGGTCGACCTCCCGGTCGGCGTCACGGCTTCGCTCGACCGGCGGCGGCTCGACATCGTCGTGGCGAACCTGGTCGGCAACGCGGTGCGCCACGGCGCGCCGCCGGTGGAGGTGGCCCTGCGGGCCGAGCGCGGGGACGTCGTGCTGACCGTGACCGACCACGGGCCGGGCATCCCGGACGCGGTCCTGCCCGCGGTGTTCGACCGGTTCACCAAGGCCGACACCGCCCGCGCGCGGTCCGAGGGCAGCGGGCTCGGGCTGTCCATCGCGCGGGAGAACGCGCGGCTGCACGGCGGTGACATCACCGCGGCCAACACCGGTTCCGGCGCCCGGTTCGAGCTGCGGCTGCCCCGGGAGGCGTGGTGAAGAAGCTCCTCGTCCTGGCGGTGCTGCTGCTGGTGAGCGCGTGCGGGGTCAAGCCGACCCCGGTGATCGGCGCCGGCCCGGCGCCGACGTTGCGCAACCCGGTGGGCAGCGGGCGCGGCACCGAGGTGATCCTCTACTTCGTCCTCGACGGACGGCTCACCCCGGTGACGCGCCCGATCACCAGCACGGTGGGCCCCACCACGACGCTGTCGCTGCTGCTGGGCGGCCCGTCCTACGCCGAATCGGCCGACGGCTACGTGACGATGCTGCCGCGGGGCGGCGGGCAGGTCAGCCTGTCCCTCGAAGCACCCGCGACGATCACGGTGCCCTTCGCGGTGGAGCAGCTCAACCCGACCGCGGTCAGCCAGCTGGTCTGCACGACGTTCGCGGCGCTGGCCGCCGAGGGGCGATTCGTCCTGGCGAGCACCGTCGTCCTCGCCGGGACCGACACGAAGCTGCCACCGCAGAGCTGCCAGGCGTTCTGACCCGGCCTCGGTTTCCTCATCCGGGGTAGGGCCGCGCCGCCCTCGCTTCGGTCAGCGACCGGGCCCACCACGCCAGCTGGTCCAGCATCGCCTTCGCCGCGACCCCCGCCGCTTCGTCCGTCGGTACCCCGTCCGGGCCGAAGCGGGCGTGGGCGCCGTGGAAGCTGACCGTCTCGCGGATCGTCACGGCGTGGAGCTCGGCGAAGACCGCGCGCAGGTGCTCGACCGCGCGCAGCCCGCCCGAAATCCCGCCGTAGGACACGAACGCGACCGGCTTGGCGCGCCATTCGTCGCGGTGCCAGTCGATCGCGTTCTTGAGCGAGGCCGGGTAGCTGTGGTTGTACTCCGGGGTCACCACCACGAACGCGTCCGCCGCGGCGAGGCGCGAGGTCACCTTCCCGAGCTCCGCCACCACCGACGGTGCCGGCGCCGACCCGAACGCGGGCATCGCCAGCGGCAGGTCGGGCTCGGCCAGGTCGACGACGTCGACTTCGAAGCCGCCGCTGGCCCCCGCGACGGCGGCCAGCCAGTCCGCCACCACCGGGCCGAACCGTCCTTCCCGGACACTTCCCACGATCACCGCGACCCGCACGGGTGCTTCGGACACGCTTTCCTCCTTGCCACTGCGGCGTTGTCGCCGTCCGGGCCAGGATGGGACTTCAAGCTCGCTTGAAGTCAAGCGCGCGGCTGTGGTTGCATGACCGGCATGGTGAACGCGACGCTGCCCGAATTGACGGTCGGCGAACTTTCCCGGCGCAGCGGGGTACCCGCGTCGGCCTTGCGGTTCTACGAAGACGAAGGGCTGATCCGCAGCCGCCGGACCGCCGGGAACCAGCGGCGGTACTGCCGGGATGCCTTGCGGCGGGTGACGTTCATCCGGATGTCGCAGCGGGTGGGCATGCCGCTGTCCGCCATCCGGGAAGTGCTGGCGCTGCTGCCCGACGACCGCACGCCCACGCGCGCCGACTGGGCGCGAATCTCCCAGTGCTGGAAGGAAGACCTGAACGCGCGGATTCGCCAGATGGAACAGCTGCGCGACGACCTGAGCGACTGCATCGGCTGCGGCTGCATGTCACTGGCCAAGTGCCGGCTGGCGAACCCGGGCGACCGGCTCGGCGCCGACGGCCCGGGGCCGCGGCGCCTCGCCGATCACCGCGGGGACGGCTACGAAGACTGACGTTCGAGCACGCCTCGCAGGAACATCGCCTGGCCGGCGTGCTGGATGTCGTCGTCGAGGACGCTGATCAGGCGCACGCCCAGCGTGACCGGCGGGTCCCACGCCTCGTCGACGACCCGGTCGAGCGCCTCGGCGTCGAGGCCGGTCACGTACCGGATGGTCTGCTCGTGCACGGCGTCGTAGTAACCGGTGAGCAGGTCCGGCTTGTCGACGCGAACCGCCTCGACGTCGGCGGGGCGGTGGCCGTAGCCGGTGTCGCCCGCCGGGAACGGGAGGCCGAAGCGCGACAGCCAGTCCTGGCCGATCCACACCTGCTCCGTGCCCGCCACGTCGGCGACGTGGTCGTCCTGGACCCGAGTCAGGTGCCAGACCAGCCAGGCGATCGAGTTGGCCTCGTCGTCCAGCCGGGCCCCGAGCCGGTCGGCGGCGAGTCCCTCGACCGCCGCGTGCACCGTGCCCTGGACCCGGCTGAACCCGTCGACGAGCAGATCGGCCACGTTCATTCGGCTGCCTCCCGTTGCTGACGCCGTTTGCCGGCGGCTACCCGATCATGCCCGCCGGCAAACGGTTCCCGCTAGCGCGGCAGCAACTGGTCGAAGAACGAGCGGTAGCGCCGCAGCGCGATCCGCAGCTCCTCGGTGGCCGGCTCGCCCTGCTGCCACTGGCTTTCCAGCTCGCTCTTGTGCTCGGCGAACGTGGTGGCCAGCGCGCTGATCACGGCGGCGACGAGTTCGTCGGCCTGGTGGACGGCCTGCTTCGGGTCGTCGACGAAGCCGGTCTGGACGTTCTGCCAGCGGTCGCGGAAGCCGGTGACCTTCTCCTCGTCGATCAACGGCGGCGTCTCGACGTCCCCACCCGATTCGGCGGGCTTCGGGTCCGAAGCCGGACCAGCTGTGTCGGAGCCGGCCGACGCCGAAGCCAGGTCGGCGGTGCTCAGGCTGTGGTCCTGGCCGGTGCCCGGCTCGCGGAACTCGGCGTGCTCCCGGTCGGAGGCGTCGTCGCGGGACAAGTCGTCGCGGGACAGCTCGTCACCGGACAGCTCGTCGTGGGACGTGCCGTCGTGCGCGAGGTCCTCGCGGCCGAGGTCGTCGTCCCGGTCGGTGCTGTGCCGCGTCAGGTGCTCGGTCATGGTCAGCGTCCTCCGTTCCACTCGGTCCGCGGCTGCGCGGACGCTTGGTGCTCGTGCTGGTCGGTGTCACGACGGCCGTCGCGGTCGCGATCGGCGTCGTCGTCGCGGTCGTGCTGGTGACCGTTGCGGCGGTCGTGGTGGTCACGGTCGTGGTCACGGCCGTGATCGTGGTCGTGGCGCTCGTCGTCGGCGCCGTCGGTCAGCAGGTCTTCGAAGACGGTCCGGTAGCGGACCATCGCGTCACGCAGGTCCTCTGTGGACGCTCCGTCACGCTTCTGCTGCGTGGTGTGCGCGGCCCGGTAGTGCTCCAGGGTCTTGGCGTGGCGCACGGAAAGGTCGGAAACCTGCTGCTCGTACCCCTCGGTCGGGTAGCCGCGCTCGGCCATCAGCGCGACCAGGAGCCGGTCCGCCTCGGTGACCGCCGCGGACGGCTGGTCGACGAACTTTTCCTGCACCTGCGCCCATTCCCGGGCGTAGCGCTCCCGTGCCGTGGCCGACAGCGGGCGGATGTCGAGCTCCTTGTGCCGGCGTTCCCGCTCGGCGAGTTCGCGTTGTGCGGCACGCGGGTTGTCGCTCTCCTCCACGGCGCGGTCGTACTCCGGACCGAACCGCTGCTGCAGCCGTTTTCGCTGCATCTCTTGTGACACAAGCCAGATCACGGCGCCGAGCACGGCAAGGGCCACGACGACGATCACGACGATCAGCCAGGTGGGCATCGAACAACTCCTTCGCGAATGTCGCCCCCGATGGGACCCGTGTGCCCGGAACCCGGCTGCCGAAAACCATTGTCACGCGCGATTCGGCCGACCGGCGGCGCCGATGCCGCCGGATGCCGCGATAACGCCGATAACAACCGGCCACTAGCGACGCTACCTACCTCGTGGTATCGTCGATAACAGCAAGACGGAACCAGCGTTACCAACCAGGAAGAAGGCAGCGATGAGCACCACCGAACCCCGCGTCGCGATCGTCACCGGCGGCTCCCGCGGCATCGGCCGCCAGGTCGCCGAGCGGCTGGCCGCCGACGGCATGGCCGTCGTCGTCAACTACGCCGGCAACGAGAAGGAGGCGCAGGCCGCCGTCGACGCCATCACCGGGCGCGGCGGGCAGGCCATCGCCGTCCGGGCCGACGTAGCCGAGCCCGCCCAGGTCGCGGAGCTGTTCGACACCGCGGAACGCACCTACGGCGGCGTCGACGTCGTCGCGCACCTGGCCGGGGTGATGACCGCGCCGACGCCGATCGCGGACACCGACTTCGAGGTCCTCGACCGGGTGCACCGCACCAACATCCGCGGCACGTTCGCGGTGGCCCAGCAGGCCGCGAAGCGGGTGCGCGACGGCGGCGCCGTGATCACCACCTCGACGTCCGTGCTCGGCCTGAACCTGCCCGGCTACGGCATCTACAACGCGACCAAGGGCGCGGTCGAGGCGATCACCTTGATCCTGGCCCGCGAGCTGCGCGGGCGCGACATCACCGTCAACACCGTGGCGCCGGGCCCGACCGCGACCGCGCTGTTCCTCGACGGCAAGGACGAGGAGACGGTCGAGCGGATGGCCAAGCAGCCGCCGCTGGAGCGGCTCGGCCAGCCCGAAGACATCGCCGAGGTCGTCGCGTTCCTCGCCGGCCCGGCCCGCTGGGTCAACGGCCAGGTGCTGCGCGCCAACGGCGGCATCGTCTGACGCCCCCTCCCCCTCCGAACGCGAAGGAAAGCCCATGATCATCGTCGTCACCGGCGCCTCCAGCGGGATCGGCGCCCTCTCCGCCCGGGCGCTGGCCCGCGCCGGGCACACCGTCCACGCGGGCATGCGCGACACCGGCGGCCGCAACGCGCCCCAGGCCGAAGCCGCCGCCGTGTACTCCCGGGAGTACGGCGTCGACCTGCGCGCCGTTGAGCTCGACGTCTCCAGTCAGGAGTCGGCGGACGCGGCCATCGCGTCGATCGTCGCCGAGCACGGCCGGCTGGACGTGGTCGTCCACAACGCCGGGCACATGGCGCTCGGCCCGGCCGAGGCGTTCACGCCGGAGCAGCTCGCCGAGCTCTACGACACCAACGCGATCGGCACCCAGCGCGTCAACCGCGCGGCCCTGCCCCACCTGCGCGCGCAGCGGGACGGGCTCCTGGTGTGGGTGTCGAGCAGCAGCGTCCGCGGCGGCACCCCGCCCTACCTCGCGCCGTACTTCGCGGCGAAGGCGGCGATGGACAGCCTCGCGGTCAGCTACGCGGGCGAGCTCGCCCGCTTCGGCATCGACACCACGATCGTGGTGCCGGGCGCGTTCACCGCGGGCACCAACCACTTCCCGCACGCGGGCCACCCGGCCGACGCGGCCGTCGAAACGGCCTACGAAGAGCGCTACGCCGGCCTGAGCGAGCACGTCGGCCGCAAGCTGGCCGAGATCACCCCGGCCGACGCGGACGTGGCGAAGGTGGCCGAGGAGCTGGCGCGCGTGGTGGACCTGCCGAAGGGGAAGCGGCCGTTCCGGGTCCACATCGACCCGGCCGACGACGGCGGTTGGCTGGTCGCGGAGGTCGGCGACCGCATCCGCCAGGAGTTCCTGCGGCGGATCGACCTCGCCGACCTGCTCAGCCCATCCCCCGCGTGACCCGGCCGCGGCTCGACCTCGGCGGCCCGCTCGCCTGAGCCGGGCAGGCGGCGCCATCGGCGGCCCGCTCGCCCGGACCGGGCGCGGCCGACTTCACCGCCCCGGTCAGCCCATCGCCCGCGTGCACCGGATGCGGCGCGACCTCGGCAGCTCGCCCGGATCGGACCTCGGCCGCCCACAGCCCACCCGCCCGACCCCGCGAAGCAACCTCGCCGCCCGCTTGCCACACCGGGGCGCGGAGCAACCTCGCCGCCCGCTCGCCCGAACCGGGGCGCGAACCGACCTCACCAGCCCGGCCGCCTGAACCGGGTCCGGACCTCACCAGCCGGCTCGCCCGAACTCCGGGGGTGCGGAGCAACCCCGCCGCCCGCTCGCCCGAACCGGGCCCGGAGCGACCGCACCAGCCCGGCCGCCTGAACCGGGGCGCAAAGCGACCCCACCAGCCCGCCCCAGGGTGCGGAGCAACCTCGCTGCCCGAACCGGGTCCGGACCGACCTCACCAGCACGCCCGCCCGAACCCAGGGTGCGAACCGACCTCGCCGACCCGCTCAGGCCGGCCGAGTGAAGCGGGTGACGATCACGTGGTCCTTCGCCGGCCCGCGGACCGCCCACTCCTGCCGCCAGCGCCGCTCGTCGAGCACCTCGTAACTCCCGCGGTACAGGTCGGCGCGGCAGGGGTGGTCGGTCACCCAATGCCCCGCACGCAGGTCGAGCTCGTGGAAAAACCCGCCGTGGTCGAAGTGGACGTCGGCCCGGCCGGGCGCGGTGGGCCGGTAGTGCAGGGTGCGGGTGACCGGACCGGTGTAGGTCCCGAGGCGCAGCTCGCCCACCTCGCGGTAGACGAGGTCGCCGTCCTCCTCGGTGAACGTGGCGGTCCCGGTCACCTCCCCCGCCGGCTCTCCTGCGGAGGTGAGGATTTCGCGGTCCAGCCGCCACGGGCCGGCGAAATGCGCGGTGAGATCGGGAACCGGCCAGTACTCCACGCGCCCAGTCTGCCACCCCGCGGCGGGCCGGGCCGGAACTGTCGGACCCCCGCTCTATAGTCGGCCGCGTGGCAGAGACCGACCTCGCACCCGCGTCCGACGCGCTGGAGACCCTCCGGCGCGTGTTCGGCTACGACAGCTTCCGCGGCGACCAGGCGGCGATCGTCGAGCACGTGATCGCCGGCGGCGACGCGCTCGTGCTGATGCCCACCGGCGGCGGAAAATCCTTGTGCTACCAGATTCCCGCGCTCGTGCGGCCCGGCGTCGGCGTGGTGATCTCGCCCCTGATCGCGCTGATGCAGGACCAGGTCGACGCGCTGCGCAACGCCGGCGTCCGCGCCGGGTTCCTCAACTCCACCCAGGACTACGCGGCCCGGCAAGAGGTCGAGTCGGCGTTCGTGAGCGGCGAGCTCGACCTGCTCTACCTGGCGCCGGAACGGCTTTCGGTCGAGTCCACCGTGCGGCTGCTCGACCGCGGCAAGATTTCGCTGTTCGCGATCGACGAAGCGCACTGCGTCGCCCAGTGGGGCCACGACTTCCGGCCCGACTACCTCCAGCTCTCCGCGCTGCACCAGCGCTGGCCGGACGTACCGCGGATCGCGCTGACGGCGACCGCGACCGAGGCCACGCACCAAGAGATCTCCACGCGGCTGGGGCTCGAGGAAGCGCGGCACTTCGTCGCGAGCTTCGACCGGCCCAACATCCAGTACCGGATCGTCGGGAAGAACTCGCCGCAGCGGCAGCTGCTCGAGCTGCTGCGCACCGAACACCCGGGTGACGCCGGGATCGTCTACTGCCTGTCCCGGAACTCGGTCGAGAAGACCGCGGAATTCCTGGTGCAGAACGGGATTCCGGCGGTCCCGTACCACGCGGGGCTCGACGCGCGCACGCGGGCGAAGCACCAGTCGCGGTTCCTGCGCGAGGACGGGCTGATCGTGGTCGCGACGATCGCGTTCGGCATGGGCATCGACAAACCGGACGTCCGGTTCGTCGCCCACCTCGACCTGCCGAAGTCGGTCGAGGGCTACTACCAGGAGACCGGCCGCGCGGGCCGGGACGGCCTGCCGTCGACGGCCTGGCTCGCGTACGGGCTGCAGGACGTCGTGCAGCAGCGCAAGATGATCGACACGTCCGAGGGCGACGAGGCGCACCGCCGCCGGCTGGGCGCGCACCTGAACGCGATGCTCGCGCTGTGCGAGACGGTCGAATGCCGCCGGGTGCAGGTCCTCAACTACTTCGGCCAGCAGGCCGAGCCGTGCGGCAACTGCGACACCTGCCTGAACCCGCCCGAAAAGTGGGACGGGACGATCGCGGCGCAGAAGCTGCTGTCGACGATCGTGCGGCTGCGCAACGAGCGGCGGCAGAAGTTCGGCGCCGGGCAGGTCATCGACATCCTGCTGGGCAAGACCACCCCGAAGGTCACGCAGTTCCAGCACGACACGCTCAAGACGTTCGGCATCGGCACCGAGCTGCGCGAGCAGGATTGGCGGGCGGTCGTGCGCCAGCTGCTCGCTCAGGGCCTGCTCGCGGTCGAGGGCGACTACGGCTCGCTCGTGCTCACCGAAGCCAGTGCCGAGGTGCTCGGCGGCGACCGCCAGGTGATGCTGCGCCGCGAGCCCGAGCGCGCGGCGGCCGCGAAGGTCCGCGGCACGCGCAAAGCCGCCGCCGCGGTGGACATGCCCGCGGAGGCGGCTCCGCTGTTCGAACGTCTGCGTGCCTGGCGGGCCGGCGTGGCGAAGGAGCAGGGCGTGCCCGCGTACGTCATCTTCCACGACGCGACCCTGCGCCAGATCGCCACGCGAAAGCCGTCTTCGCTGGCGGATCTGGGCACGGTCAGCGGCGTCGGCGAGAACAAGCTCGCCAAGTACGGCGAGGGGGTCCTCGAAGTCCTGACCGCCGAGTGACTAGCGGGCGGCCGGCCCCGGCCGGCCGGGCTGTCCCGGCTCCCCGGTCACGGAGTTGACCTTGCGCACCGCGCCGGCGATCTGCTCGTGGTACTTGCCCTTGGTCTTGTCGTCGACGAACTTGGCCGCCTTGCCGACGGCCCCGTTCACCTTTTCGGGGTTTTTCTTGGCGTACGCGCGGGCGGCGCCGGCCGCGCCGGCCAGCACGGTGAGCTTGCGCAGGAAAGCCATCGTCGTCTCCCTCGTCGGTGTGCGGTCATCCTGACAACGCGGACGAACCACCCGGAGGTTCCCCGTGTGACGAGGGCCAAACAAAAATGCCACGCGAGTGGTGCCCGGCGGCCTCTAGGGTCGGGCTCATGCGCGACCTGGCGACCCTGCCCAAGGCCCACCTGCACGTCCACCTCGAGAGCACGATCCGGCCGGGCACGCTCCGCGAACTCGGCGAGGCGAACGGCGTCGCCGTCCCGGCCGAACCGCCGGAGTTCGACGGCTTTCGCGCGTTCGCCGACTACAACGCGCTCATCCGGGCCTGCCTCCGGCAGCCCGAGGACTTCGAGCGCATCGCACGCGAGTACTGCGAAGACGAGCTCGCCCAAGGCACGCGCTACGCCGAAGTCACGTTCACCGCGGCCGCGCACGGGGAACGGCTGGGCGACCCGGAAATGCCCCTGGCATCCGTCCTCAAAGGACTGTCCGGGCTCGAAACCCGGCTCGTGCTCGACCACTCCCGGCGGCGCTCGGTCGAACGCGCCGAGCGCACCCTCGACCTCGCGCTGAAGTACGACGAGGTGTTCGCGATCGGCATGGCGGGCGAAGAAAACCACTCCCTGCGTCCGTTCGCGACACTCTTCGAGAAGGCCCGGGCGGCCGGGATCCGCCTGCTGCACCACACCGGCGAGGACGCGGGGCCGGAGAGCATCCGCGAAGCGCTCGAAGTCGGCCGGACCGAACGGCTCGGGCACGGCATCCGCGTCCTCGACGACCCGGCGCTCGTCGCCGAGGTGCGCGACCGCGGCCTGGCGCTGGAAGTCTGCCCGTCGTCGAACGTGACGCTGGGGCTGGTGCCCTCGCTGCCCGAGCACCCGCTCCCCCGCCTGCGCGACGCCGGCCTGACGGTCACGCTCAACACCGATGTCCCTTCGGTGACCGGCGCGCAGCTCGCCGAGGAGTACGCCCGCGTCCGGGACGCCTTCGGCTACGACGACGCCACGATGGCGGACTTCGCCCGCGCGAGCGTCACGGCGTCCTTCGCCCCCGAACCGACGAAGCGGAAGATCCTCGACGGCATCGACGCATGGCTCACACCGGCAGCAGGCGCGTGACCAGCGTGGAAAGCTGCTGCACCGTGCGGCACTCGTGCATCTCGACGACGTCGGCGTACTCCAGCGCCGCCGAGTCGCCGGTCGACCACAGCGACCGCCGCTCGGGGTTCAGCCAGTAGACGTGGCGGGCGCGGGACTTGATCTCGCGGACCGCGTCGAGGTTGGGGTCGCCGCCGTTGGTGCGGGCGTCGCCGAGGATCAGGACCGACGTCCGGGGGCCGACCGCCGCCGGCCAGTTCTCCGTGAACTGGCGCAGGGAGCCGCCGTAGTCGCTGTGGCCGTCCCAGCGGACCAGCGCCGCTTCGGAGAGCATGCGCGCGGTGAGGTGCTCGGGGTCGGCGGTGCCGGTGGTGACCAGGTGGGTGACCTCGTCGGCGCTGTCGACGAAGGCGAACACGCGGATCTTGCTGAACTGGTCGCGCAGCGCCTGGACCAGCAGCATGGTGAAGTTCGCGAACCCCGCCACCGAGCCGGACAGGTCGCACAGCAGCACGATTTCCGGCCGGCCGGGCCGCCGGTGGCGGTAGGCCGGGCGCAGCGGGACGCCGCCGGTGGACAGCGACCGCCGCAGCGTGCGGCGCAGGTCGATCTGGCCGCGCGTGGTGCGTTTGCGGCGGGCGGCCAGGCGCGTGGCCAGCTTGCGGGACAGCGGCTGGATCGTGCGACGCAGTTCGGCTAGCTGGTTGCGGCTGGCGATGAGGAAGTCGACGCGGTCGGGCGCCGGGGCGATGGCGTGCTTGGCGACGCGTTCGCGGCCGCGGACCTCGGCCGCGCGTCGGCGCGCTTCGGTCCGGATCCGCCCGCGGAACCCTTCGACGCGACGCCGGATCTCGTCCCGGTCGAGCCGGTCGGTGAACTCGCCGCGCGCGCCCCCGCCGCGCACCGCGGCCAGCACCCGCGCGATCAGCGTCTGCGGCTGGAGCCGCTCCAGGGCCTGGTGCGCCGAAAACCCGCCACCGGGTCCGGTGGACGAGCCGTACTGGCCGAGCATGTCGACCGCGAGCCCGGCCAGCTGGGCGAGCGCCTGCTGGTCGCCGCCGGCGAGCGCGGCGGCCAGCTCTTCCCGCAGCTCCTCCAGCGTCGACGGCTCGTCTTCGCGGGCGCGCTCGGGCGTCCCGATCCCGGCCGGGAAGTACAGGTCGAAAGCGGCGTCGAAGACCGCGCGCTGCCCGCCGCGCCGGACCAGCGCCGCGGCCAGCCCCTCGCGGACCAGTTCGCGGTCGTCGAAGCCGAGCACCTCCAACGCGGCCGCGGCGTCGACCGTCTCGGCCGGACCGGCCGGGATGCCCTGGGCCCGGAGTGCCTTGACGAACGACGCGAGCCGCTCCGGCACGCCGCCGGTCACGACGCGTCCAGGACCTGTTCGAGCTGCAGCCCGGCGCCCGCCTTGGCGATGTCGTCCTGGTGCTTGAGGACGACGCCGAGGCTCTCCCGCACCACCCGCTCGTCCAGCGTGGACGCGCCGAGCGCGAGCAGCGTGCGCGCCCAGTCGATGGTCTCCGCGACCGAGGGCAGCTTCCGCAGGTCCATCGCGCGCAGGGCGGCGATCACCCGGACGACGGAATCCGCGAGTGCGGCGTCGATCCCCGGGACCTTGAGCCGGACGATCTCGCGCTCGAGGTCCTCGTCCGGGAAGTCGATGTGCAGGAACAGGCACCGGCGGCGCAGCGCTTCGGACAGCTCGCGCGTGGCGTTCGAGGTCAGGACGGCGAACGGCGGGCGCGTGGCGGTGATCGTGCCGAGCTCCGGGACGGTGACCTGGAAGTCGCCGAGCACCTCCAGCAGCAGGCCCTCGACCTCCATGTCGGCCTTGTCGGTCTCGTCGATGAGCAGCACGGTCGGCTCATCGGAGGAGATCGCGGTGAGCAGCGGCCGGCGGAGCAGGAACTCCTCGCCGAAGATGTCGGTGCGGGCGTCCTCCCACGTCTCGTCGCGGCCGGCGGTGATCCGCAGCAGCTGCTTGGCGTGGTTCCACTCGTAGAGCGCGCGGGCCTCGTCGATGCCCTCGTAGCACTGCAGGCGCACCAGGCGCGAGCCGCTGACCTGGGCGACCGCTTTGGCGAGCTCGGTCTTGCCGACGCCGGCCGGGCCCTCGACCAGCAACGGCTTGCCCAGCCGGTCGGCGAGGAACACCGTGGTCGCGACCGCGGTGGAGGCCAGGTAGCCCGCCTCGGCCAGCTTCGCCGACACGTCGTCGACGGACGTGAAGAATCCGGTGCCCACCACGTGCCTCCTAAGCGGTCGCTCACCCGGAGCGTACCCGACTACCGGGCTAGCATCGGCCGTGTGACCTACCTTGCGGCATCCGGCCGATACGACTCGATTCCCTACCGGCGCTGCGGGCGTTCCGGGCTGAAGCTGCCGGCGATCTCGCTCGGGCTGTGGCACAACTTCGGCCACGACAAGCCCCTGCAGACGCAGCGGGACATCACCCGCCGCGCCTTCGACCTCGGCATCACCCACTTCGACCTGGCGAACAACTACGGCCCGCCCTACGGCTCCGCGGAGGAGAACTTCGGGCGGCTGCTGGCCACCGACTTCAAGCCCTACCGCGACGAGCTGGTGATCTCGACCAAGGCGGGCTACGACATGTGGCCCGGCCCGTACGGCGAGTGGGGCTCGCGCAAGTACCTGCTGTCCTCTCTGGACCAGTCGCTCGGCCGGCTGGGCCTGGACTACGTCGACATCTTCTACTCCCACCGCTTCGACCCCGAGACGCCGCTGGAGGAGACCGTCGGGGCGCTCGACCGCGCGGTCCGCGCCGGGAAAGCGCTCTACGTCGGCATCTCGTCCTACAGCTCGGAGCGGACCGCCGAGGCGGCGCGGATGCTGCGGGAGCTCGGCACGCCGCTGCTGATCCACCAGCCGTCGTACTCGATGCTCAACCGCTGGATCGAGGAGGACGGCCTCCTCGACACCCTGGACGAGGCGGGTGCGGGCTGCATCGCGTTCTCGCCGCTCGCCCAGGGCCTGCTGACGGACAAGTACCTCGACGGCGTCCCGGCGGACTCGCGGGCCGCGCAGGGCAAGTCGCTGAACCCGGACACCCTGGACGAGAACCGCCTGAACCGCGTCCGCGCGCTCAACGACATCGCGGGCCGGCGCGGCCAGTCCCTGGCCCAGCTGGCGCTGGCGTGGGCGCTGCGCGACCACCGGGTGACGTCGGTGCTCGTCGGCGCGAGCAGCGTCAAGCAGCTCGAGGACAACGTCGGCGCGCTCGGCAACCTCGACTTCTCCTCCGAGGAGCTGACCGAGATCGACGGCCACGCGACCGACGCGGACATCAACCTCTGGAAGCGGTCCTCGGACGCCTGATCGGTCCCGGGCGGTGGGGCGCCGTGCGCGCCCCACCGCCCGGGATCACCGGGTGCCCTGGGCTTGCGCCGAGAGGTCCTGCCACGCGGCCCACGTCTCGAGCCGGTCGGCGTAGGCCTGCTTGATCATCGGGTAGAAGCCCTGCCCGAAGAGCACCCGCAGGGGCGGGTTCGCGGCGTCGACGACCTTGAGCAGCGCCTGCGCGGCGGCGGCCGGGTCACCGGCGGGCTGCCCGCCCGCGACCTCGGCGATCCGGCGGCGGAGACCGTCGTAGGCCGGGCTCGTCGCGGCGACGTGACCGTTGGCGAGGGGGTCCGGGTTCCGGCCGTCGCGGGTGGCGAAGCCGCCGGGCTCGACCACCGTGACCTTGATGCCGAAGCCGGCGACCTCCTTGGCCAGGGTTTCGTTCAGCGCTTCGAGCGCCCACTTCGACGCCTGGTACGCGCCGCCGAGCGGCATCGCGACGAGCCCCGCGGCCGACGACAGCTGGACGAAGTGCCCGGCGCCCTGCTCGCGCAGGTACGGCAGCGCGGCCTGGACGACCCACACCGCCCCGAAGACGTTGGTCTCCAGCTGATCGCGCAGCTCCCGCTCGGTCAGCTCCTCGATCGCGCCGATCTGCGCGTACCCGGCGTTGTTCACGACGACGTCCAGGCGGCCGAAGTGCCCGACGGCCCGCTTCACCGCTTCGAAGACGGCGGCTTTGCCGGTCACGTCCAGCTCCAGCGGCAGCACGGCATCGCCGTAGGCGGCGACCAGCGCGCCGAAACCCTCGGTGGACCGGGCGGTCGCGGCCACCCGGTCGCCGCGGGCGAGCGCGGCCTCGACGAAACACCGGCCGAGGCCGCGCGACGAACCGGTGACGAACCAAACCTTGCTCACGACGTTTCCCCGTTCTTCGCCCCGTCCGGGCGATCGCCACCAGGACACCGGCGCCCGGAACCCCGTGACAGCACCCGCCGGTGACCCCGGTCACGGACCCGCCGGGTTGGCTAGGGTCGCGGTCTCGTCGGAGGCGAGTTCGCGGCGATCTTTTTCGACCATGACCTCGGCGGCGCACCACTCGGCCAGCGGCGCTGTACGAGCACGAACACCGGCCACCCGAGTGCGGATGGCCCGGCGCTACGGGCCCGGCGGCGCGTGACCCGATCGGACCACTCGCCCACCGTCGACCCGGGCCCGGCCCGTTCGTGCGGACACTGGGCGGCGGTACCCGTCCGTCCGCGAGGATGAGCGTCATGGCCCGGGCCCTTCGCCGAAGGCAAAGAGCACCTCGGCGGGTTCTCCCTGATCGAAGCCGCCGGCCTCGCCGCCGCGCTGGGGTGGGCCGCCCGGGTCACCGCCGCCGTCCACGTGCCGGTCGAAGTGCGCGCGCTCGCCGGGTTCGCCGCCTGATTCCTCAGCGCGGGGCCGGCAGGTGGGTCGCCTCCGGGAAGAGGTTCAACGCTCGCAGTGCCGCGCCCAGCTCCGCGATGTCCGCCGGGTTCGTCAGGGAGCGGCCCAGCTCCTCCGTGATGCGCTTGAGGCGGTGGCGGATCGTGTTGGGGTGGCAGAACATCCGCTCCGACGTCAGCTTCGTCGAGCCCTGGCAGTCGAACCACGCGCGCAGCGTCAGCAGCAGCACGTTCCGGTCGTCGCCCGGGAGGTCGAGCACCGGCTGGAGGACGTGGTGGGCCAGCTGCACCGACGCCTCCGGGGCGCTCGCGACCAGCCCGGCCAGCGGCGACTCGGTGAACTGGACCAGGCCCGGCGTGCCCGGCGTCATGCTGGACAGCGCCACCCGGGCCAGGTGCAGCGCGCGGGCCGTGTTGCCCAGGCCGGTGAACACCGGGCTGATGCCGACGCGGCCCACCGGGTGCTCGCGGACCAGCTCCACGATCGCCTTCGACGCCGCCGGGTCGCGCAGGGACACCACGCCCACCTGCAGGTCCGGCGTCAGCCGCCAGGCCGACGCGTGGTGCACCGCCCGCAGCCGGGCCTCGATCTGGGGCAGCGGTTCCTGGCCCAGGCGCGGGGTTTCCGCCGCGACGACGACGAACGTGCCGTCCAGCGACAGCTCGAGCACGCGGGCGATGTCCCACAGCGTGCCCTCGGTCGCCGTGCCGCCCGCGAACAGCGCCTCGACCAGCGCCGAGCGCCGGTTCTGGTGCGCCACCACGACTTCCGCCGTCGTGTCCCTATAGGACGTCGTGAGGGCTTCGGCGAGGTCGTCGACGAGCGCCCAGATCGCCGTCGTGGCGGCGACCAGCCCGGCCAGGTCCTGCTCGCGGGCGGTCAGCTCGACGAACCGGTGCCACACCTCGGTCAGCCCGATCCGGTACGCCCGCAGCAGTTCCGGCAGCGGCGCGCCCTGCAGCGCCCGGGCCCGGGCGGTCGCGTGGGCCTGCGCCAGGTCGGGGCCGTCCGAGCCGCGCAGCGTGCGCATCACGTGTTCGAGGTTGGCGCGCACCGAGTTCCGCAGCTCGGCGTGCGTGACGAACCGGGCGTCGGCGTAGACCGGCATTTCGGCGCGGATCTGCCGCACGGTGCTGTCGATCAGCTCGGGCAGCTTCCGCTCGACGTCGGCGGCGAGGACGGCGACCCGCGGGGCGAGCCCGCCGGACAGCAGCGCTGGGTGGTGCATCGTGCCCTCCGGTCCCCGGACCTCCTCGTCGAGACCCGAGATCCGCATCTAACCCGAAAGCATCAACCACGACCGGGTGAACTTTCCTCAGGCACCGCGGATGCGGAGGTTCTTCCGGAGAACCTCCGCATCCGCGTCAGGCCATCTTGGCGGCCGCGCTCTTGATCGCTTCGCGGATCCGGAAGTAGGTGCCGCACCGGCACACGTTCTGGATGGCGTCGATGTCCGCGTCCGTCGGGTTCTTCGTCTTCTTCAGCAGCGCCACGGCCGCCATGATCTGCCCCGGCTGGCAGTAGCCGCACTGCGCGACGTCCTGTTCCAGCCAGGCTTCCTGGACCGGGTGCAGCTCTTCGCCGTCCGACAGGCCTTCGATCGTGGTGACTTCACGCCCGGAGCACTCCGAAACCGGGGTGACGCAGGGGTTGAACGCCTCGCCGTCGAGGTGGCTGGTGCAGGCCTTGCAGACGTTGATGCCGCAGCCGTACTTCGGCCCGCGGATCTTGAGCTTGTCGCGCAGCGCCCACAGCATCGGCAGGTCGGCGGGCGCGTCGACGGTGACGGTCTTCCCGTTCACCACGAAGGTGTAGTTGGGCATGGGGACTCTCCTCAGCGCGGGAACGGGTCGAAGTCGACCGGGAAGGTGATCGGGAAGCTGCGGGGCTTGATCCCGGTCGCCCGGGCGTAGGCGTTGGCGATCGCGCCGACCGGGGCGGGCACGCCGAGTTCGCCCGCGCCGCCGATGTCCTCGCCGGCCGCCGGCATGACGTGCACCTGGACGTCCGTGGGCGAGTTCTTCTGCCGCGCGTAGTGGAACTGCGAGTAGCTGCCTTCGAGCGGCAGGCCGTGGTCGATGTGCAGGCCGGCGGTGAGCGTCGTCGAAATCGCGTCGGTCAGGCCGCCGAGCATCTGCGCCTGGATCCCGCGCGGGTTCACCGGCTTGCCGACGTCGACCGCGATGGTCGCCTTCGTGACGCGCGGGTGCTTCGGGTCGCGCGCGTCGAGTTCGACCAGGCAGGCGGTGAACGACTTGTACTCGCCGTGCACCGCGACGCCCTGGGCGAAGCCCGCCGGCATCTTCTTGCCCCACTCGCCGAGTTCCGCGACCTTGTCCAGCACCGCGCGCTGGCGCTCGTCCTTGATGAACTCGCGGCGGAAGGCCACCGGGTCCTTGCCGAGCTTCTTCGCGATCTCGTCGACCATGATCTCTTCGGCACCGCGGGTGTTCGCCGAGTAGACCGACCGCCACGCCGAGGTGTGGAACTTCAGCGGGACCTCGTTGAGCAGCTGCGTGGTGACGCCGAAGTTGTACGGCGACTTCACCGTCAGCAGGAACACCGTCTGCGCGAAGCTCAGGTTGCCGCCGACGGGCAGCTTCGCCGCGAACGCGGTCAGGATCTCGCCGAGCCCGTGGCTCCAGTCGGTTTCGACGCTGGCGACGCGGTGCTCGAACGTCAGCACCTGCCCGAGTGCGAAGGTGGCGCGGATCCGGTGGTAGCTCGCCGCGCGCGCCCGGCCGTGGCGCATGTCGTCGATCCGGCTCCACATCAGCCGGACGGGCTTCTTCATCGCCTTCGAGATGTGCGCGGCTTCGAGGGCGGCGTCGAAGAACAGCCGCCGCCCGAACGACCCGCCGCCCTGCTGGACGTGCACGGTGACCTTGTTCTCGGGCAGCCCCAGCTCCTGGGCGATGGTCTGCTTCGCCACGATCGGCGACTTCAGCCCGGCCCAGATGGTCGCGCTGTCCTCGCGGACGTCGGCGACCGCGGAGTTCGACTCCATCGGCGCGTGGCTGGCGAAGGCGAAGTCGAACTCACCGTCGACGTACTGCGTCAGCAGCGGCGGCACCACGAACGGCAGCGCGGCCCCGCGCAGCTTCTTCTTGACGCTCTCGTTGTCCTCACCGTCCACTGTGCCCGGTCCCCAGGTGACGTCGAGGGCGTTCTTGCCGTCGAGGGCCTGCCCGAACGTCTCCGCCATCACCGCGACGCCGGTGGGCACGACGGCGATGTCGATGATCCCGGGCATCGCCCGGACCGCGGCTTCGTTGTCGACCTTCCGCACCGTGCCGTTGATCGACGGCGGCCGCCGCACCATCACCGGGTTCGCGCCGGGCACGTCGAGGTCGAGCGTGTAGACCTGCTTGCCGGTGACCATCGCGCGGGCGTCCTTGCGCGAGGTCGGCGTCCCCACGAGCGTGTGCGCCGACTCGGCTTTCGGCGCGATGGCTCCGGTGCTCAGGTCCGTGCGCGACGCGGGTCCGGCGAGCACGCCGTAGCCGGCGCTGCGGCCGTCGGGCGCCCACACCGCACCGTCGCGAGTGGACAGCCGGGACGCGTCGGTCCCCCACTTCGCCCCGGCCGCGGCGACCATCCGGGCGCGCGCGGTCGCCGCCGTGGCGCGGACCGGGTCGTAGAGCGAGCGCATCGTGTTGGAGCCGCCGGTGAGCTGGTTGAACAACAGCTCGGTGCGGGCGTCGGACAGCACGACGTCGACGCGGTCGAGCGGCAGGTCCAGCTCCTCGGCGACGAGCATCGCGGTCGCCGTCGAGATGCCCTGCCCGACTTCGGCGCGCGGCAGCTGCAGCCGCGCCCGCCCGTCGGCCGTCAGCTCCAGCACGAGCATCCCGGCGGTCGGTGCGCACGACAGCGTCAGCACGTCGCCGAGGTCGAGGATCTCCGCGGGCTGCGGCAGGGTCGGGACGACGGCGTCCGCGGTCGCCGGCGCCACCGCGTCCGCGGTGAGCCTCGTGGCGACGGTGAGCGTGGGGGCGGCGACCAGGTAGGTCAGGAAGCGGCGGCGGCCGACCTGCCCGGCTTCGGCGGGGTCGGCGGGTTCGGTGGTGGGACTGGCCATCGGGAATCCCTTGCAGGCGTGGTGGCGGGGTGCGCGCCACGCTAAGCAGGCGTTGTCAGGCCGTCAACGCGGCGTAGTCGTGTTCGCCCATTCCTGTGACGGGGTGACAGTCGAAGCCGCCGAATGTGTGCGCCGCCACAGTGCCGGACGGCCCAACCGGCTGGTTCAGCCGGCGTCCGAGCCGCGTTCCCGGCGGGCTTCGAGCAGGTCGTCGCGGGCGCGCGCGACGCGTGAGCGGACGGTGCCGACGGGCACGCCGCAGACGTCCGCGGCCTCGGCGTAGGACAGCCCGAGCACCTGGGTCAGCACGAGCACCTCGCGCCGGTCCGGGTCGAGGCCGTCGAGCAGCAAGCCGAGCTCGACGAGGTCTTCGAACCCGGCGGCGGCGCGGCCCTGGTCGACGGGGGCGTCCCAGTCGATCTTCGGCCGGGCGGAGGCGGCCCGGATCTGGTCGACGACCACCCGGCGCGCGATGGCCAGCAACCAGGTGCGGGACGACGAACGGCCGGCGAAGCGGCGGAGACTGCCGAAGGCGCGCAGGTAGGTCTCCTGCGCCAGGTCGTCGGCGGCGGCCGCGTCGGTGAGGTGCGCGAGGAAGCGCCAGACGTCGGCCTGGGTCGCGCGGACCCACTCCTCCAGCGCGCGCCGGTCGCCCCGGCCGGCGGCCAGTGCGAGAGCCGTGACGCGTTCGTCGTCCTCACCGCGGGTCATGATCCGGAACGTAGCAGTAACCGGGGACCCGGCGACGGCTCGGGGGAACGGTCAGGCGAACTTGGTCTTCGGGCGCTCCTGCCGCACTCCGTCGACGTAGACGTCCACCTTCTCGTCGAGGAACGCCACCAGCCCGGCCGCCCGGATGCTCTCCGGCAGCGGCGTCGGGTAGCTCCACGCGAGGTCGCCGTGCCCGGCCACGTCGAAGTGGTCGGCCGCACCCTTGTACGGGCAGTGCGTGACGACGTCGGTCTTCTCGAGCAGGTCCATCCGGACGTCGACGCGGGGCAGGTAGTAGCGGACCGGCAGGCCGGTCTCGAAGAGCAGGTGCGGGCGGACCGAGTCGGCGACCGTGACGCCGTCCACCTCGATCCGGACGTGGCGCGAGCTCGGCAGGACGTCCACGCGCACGCCGGGGTCGCGCGGGTGCGTGAAGATCTGCTCGTCCTCTTCGAACCAGTCGAACGCGGCGAAGTCGAAGCGGACGTGGTCCCGGAGCTCCCCGATGGGCGAATCCGGGTGTTCCAGCGCGCCGTCCACCGCCTCGGCCCGGCCGACCTTTATCGTCGACAGAACACCTTCTCCCCGGCTGGGCGAATGCGTCGTCCGGCCGGAGGGGGTGAGCACGCCGCTCACGACGTCCGCGCGCGGGAAGTAGTACGTGGGGTAGTACGGGACTTCCCACACCAGAAGGGGGTGCACCGTGTCCGCGACGAGTTCCCCGCCGAGGAACACGCGTACCCGCTTCGCGCCTTGTGCCACGCGGACCCGGCCGCGTACCGGAGTGCTCATGCCCCGGTCAACGGGTTCCGGATCGGACGTATTCCGGAAAAACCGGGTTCCGGGCGGCTAGCGTGGCGGGGAGAACGAAAACGAGAGGCGGGCACGGGTGACCGGCGTAGGAGCTCCAACGGTCGGGACCCCCGCCGGGATGCGCAAGATCAACCAGCGGGCGGTGCTGGACCTGCTGCGCCGCAGCGGGCCGGCGACGCGGCCGCAGGTCGCGAAGGACACCGGGCTGTCGAAGCCGACGGTCAGCCAGGCGCTGCTGGCGCTCGAGGCCGCGGGGCTGGCGCGCCCGACGGGGCAGACGTCCACCGGCACCGGCCGGTCGGCCGTGCTGTACGAGGCCGATCCGACGGCGGGGTACGTGCTCGGGATCGACATCGGCCGCGAGCACCTGCGCGTCGCGGTGTCCGACCTCGGGCGCGTGCTGGTGGCGCGCCGCGACGAGCGCAACACGGCGCGGTCCGGGGCGGCGCTGGTGACCGCGGTCGGGAAGATCGCCGCCGACGCCGTCGCCGAAGCGGGCCTGACGGCTGCCGACATCGTTGTCCGCGTGGTCGGCTCCCCCGGCGTCGCCGATCCGGAGAAGCGCTGTTTCCGGCACGCGCCGAACCTGCCGGGCTGGGGCCGGGCCGGGCTGATCGACGACCTCGAAGCCGCGCTGGGCCCGGACCTGATGGTCGAGAACGACGCGAACCTGACCGCGGTCGGCGAGTGGGAAAGCGGTGCCGCACGCGGTGCGTCGGTGTTCGGCTGCATCACGATCGGCACCGGCGTCGGCATGGGCATGATGGTCGACGGCCGGGTGTTCCGCGGCGCGACCGGCGCGGCGGGCGAGATCGGCTACCTGCCCTACGGCCGCACGCGAGCGGCGGAGGAACCCACGAGCCCGCCCGCGCGCGGCCACCTCGAAGAGGCGACGGCGGCGCAGTCGGTGGTCCGCGGCGCCCGCGAACTCGGCCTCGGCACGGCGAAGTCGGCCCGCGAGGTCTTCCGCCTGGCCCGCGAAGGCGACGAACTCGCCCGGCGCGCGGTGGAAACCGAAGCCGACCGCCTGGCCTACACGGTGGCCTCGGTGGCCGCGGTGATCGACCCGGAGCTGATCGTCCTGGGCGGCGGCATGGGCACGGCGGCCGACCTGCTGCTGGAGCCGATCGACCGCGCCCTGCGCGCGTTCACGCCGCTGGTGCCGAAAGTGGTCCAGGGCGAACTGGGCGAGGACGCGGTCCTGACCGGCGCGATCAGCGTCGGCCTGCGGGCGGCGGAAGGCCTGGTCTTCGACCACCGCGTCGGCGCTTAGTACTGCAACGGCAGTCAGGTGAGTGGGTAGCCGCGGCGTTTGTGGTGACCGAGGCGGGCTTGGTGTTGTCGTCGTCGGCGGAAGTATGACCAGGCCCGGACGTGCTCGGCGGTGTCGGTGACACGCAGGACCAGCTTGGTGAGCAGGCGCCGGATCTCCGTTTGCGGCCAGGGATCGGGAGACGGCGAGCCAGGCGTGGGCGAGCATGGACAGGGTGATGTGGGCGTACCAGCTCGCCTGGAGCGGACCTGGTGGTGGTCGAATCCGGCTTCGTCCTCGGCCTGCTGGAAGCATTCCTCGATCCGCCGGCGGGTCCCGGCGATCCAGGACAGGTCCAGCAGGCTCGAGCGGCGGGGCCCGTACCAGACGTAGTGAACGATCCCAGTCGGATCGCTGATCTTGCGGCGGGCGAGCAGCCAGTGCCCGCGCCCGGCCCGCCGGCTGGTTCCGATGGGGATCCGGGCCCCAGTCGTACTCGCGGGGCCCGGGTGCACCAGCGCCGACCGACAACCGCCGCCACGCCCGCTCGACCAGCTCGTCCGACCTCGCCTCGGCACCGTCGGTGGTGGCCAGCACCTACGCGGCGTCCGGATCTTCCAGCCACACCCGCAGGTACTTGACCTGCCCACAAGCCTCATCGGCGGTGACCCACGCGAACGGCACCCTCGCGGCGAACGCCCGCGCCGGTATCGCCATCGCCTGCCGCGGCTTCGTCTCGAACCCGGTCCCGTCCGCAATCCCCGCCCGCCGGCACCGCTCCCGGTCGGCGATCCACGGCTCGGGCAGATACGACGCCCGGTCGATCACCGCGTGCCCGCGCTCGGGGCACAGGTCAGGAACGTCCCGATCTGACAGGGACGTCGTCGATGTCCCAGTCCGCCCAGCGCAGCAACCGCCGCATCCCGTCCGGCGAGACCTCACCGGCCTGCTCGGCCAGCGTCCAGCCGCACTTCCGCTCCAGGCCTGCGACCAGCCCGGACACCTACTCCCGCGCTCGGCCCCGCGGCTCCGACCGCGATCGTTGCCCACGATCCTTCCCGGATCGCCTCGGCGAGCAACCCGAGGACCAGCGCCGTCGATCCCCGGACCGACGTCGCGCTGCCGCGTACTGCACCCGGCCTCGATCAGGACCCGCACGGACGTCGTCAACCTCTCCCGGCCCGGGTATCTTCCGTTGTGACACACCACTCCGGCGACGTGGGCACCAGGCCGAGCACACTTCAGGATGGGGTTGATGCGTGATGGAACGACGCGTGTCGGTGGCGACCCACTGGGGCAGTTTCGTCGCCGTCGTCGACTCCGGCCGATTGGTGCGCATCGAGCCGAGGCCCGACGACCCGGCGCCATCGCCCATCGGCCCCGGAATGGTGACCGCCGCCGACGACAGCGCTCGCGTGCTGCGCCCCGCCGTGCGCCGGGGCTGGCTGAACGGCGAGCCCCGCGCCCCCGGTGCCGCCAGGGGCGCGGACGCCTTCGTGGAGGTGAGCTGGGACCAGGCGATCACCCTGGTGAGCGAGGAACTCCGTCGAGTTCGTGACCGGCACGGGGACAGCGCGGTGTTCGGCGGCTCCTACGGCTGGGCGAGCGCCGGCAGGTTCCACAACGCGCAGGGGCAACTCCACCGGTTCCTCGCGCTGGGCGGGGGCTACACCGATTCTCGCAACACCTACAGCACCGCGGCGTTGGAGGTCATCCTCCCCCACGTGATCGGCGGTCACCCGTGGAGCTACCAGAGCCGGATGCCGATGTGGGACGCCATAGCCGGGAATTGCGAGCTGGTGGTGGCGTTCGGCGGCCTGGCCCTCAAAAACAGCCAGATCAACCCCGGCGGGCTGGTCAAGCACCGGACGCGGGACCTGCTGCGCCAGTGCCGCGCGGCCGGAGTGCGGTTCGTGAACATCAGTCCCCTCCGCAGCGACGTCGCCGGCTTCGTCGACGCCGAGTGGCTGCCCGTCATCCCCGGCACCGACACCGCCGCGATGCTCGGCATCGCCCACACAATGCTGGTCAACGGGTGGCACGACGAGGATTTCCTGCGCCGGTGCTGCACCGGGTTCGACCGCTTCGCCGCCTACCTGACCGGCGAACTCGACGGCGTCCGGAAGGACGCCGCCTGGGCGGAGAAGATCACGGGCATCGATCGCGACGTGCTCGTCGACCTCGCTCGCCGCCTCACCTCCCGACGTTCTCTCATCATGGTCAACTACGCGGTGCAGCGTGGAGACCACGGCGAACAACCGGTCTGGATGTCGGTCGTGCTGGCCGCCATGGCCGGTTCGATGGGGCGGCCCGGGTGCGGCTGGGGCACGGGTTACGCGACGATGGACGCGACAGGCGTGGCCGAAAACCGCGCCTTCGTGGCGTCGGTACCGGAGGTGGCCAACCCGGTCCCGGATTTCATCCCCGTCGCGAGGATCGCGGACACCCTGCTGCGTCCGGGCGAGGTCATCGACTACGACGGCCGGCGCCTCACGTTACCCGAACTCCGCCTGATCTACTGGTGCGGCGGGAACCCGTTCCACCACCACCAGGACCTCCACCGGCTGACCCGCGCCTGGCAGCTCCCGGACACGGTGGTGGTGCACGAAGCCTGGTGGAACACGACGGCCAAGTTCGCCGACATCGTCCTGCCCGTCGCCACCAGCCTGGAGCGGGACGACTTCGCCGCCGGGTTCTCCGACCCCCACCTCGTCGCGATGCCGAAAGCCCGCGAGCCGGCGGGCGAGTCGCGCACCGATCACGAGATCTTCGCGGCCTTGGCCGCCCGGCTCGGATTCGAGCGGGAATTCACGGAGTCGCGGTCGGAAATCGAATGGGTCAGGCACCTTTACGAACAGACGAGGGACAAGCTCGGCGACGATGCCGCCTTGCCGCGTTTCGACGACTTCTGGCGAAGCTCCACCGCTGAGCTGCCCGCGTCGACCGGGCCGTATCCCGGCAGTTTCGAAGCCCTGCGCTCGGATCCGCGCCAGTTCCCCCTCACGACGCCGTCGGGCCGGATCGAGATCTTCTCCGAGGAGATCGACTCGTTCGGGTACGACGACTGCGCCGGGCACCCGAAGTGGTTCGAGCCGGCGGAGTGGCTGCGTGCCGATCTGTCGGACCGGTTCCCGCTGCACCTGATCTCGAACCAGCCCGCTTCGCGCCTGCACAGCCAGTACGACAACGGTGGCCACAGCCTCGGTTCGAAGATCCATGGCCGTGAGCCGATGACGATCAATCCCTCGGACGCCGCGTCGCGCGGCATCGAAAGCGGCATGATCGTGCGCGTCTACAACGACCGGGGAAGCTGTCTCGCGGGCGTGGTCCTGTCGGACGACGTCATGCCCGGCGTCGTGCAACTGTCCACGGGGGCCTGGTGGGATCCGGTCCAGCCGGGGCAGAGCGGAACATTGGACCGCCACGGCAACCCGAACGTTCTCACCGCGGACCGGCCGTGCTCGCGCCTGTCCCAAGGCCCGAGTGCCCTCAGCGCACTGGTCGACGTCGAGCGCTACGACGGCCCCCTTCCCGATGTGCTCGCCTTCGCACCACCACGCCTCGTGCCACCCGGTTGACGTGCATCCGGCCGGCTTCTCACCACCGCTGCGGTAAACCGCCCGAACGTGTGACCCGATTCCTCCTTCGGGTAGAACGCTGGACATTGCTCGCCAGCGTGAATAGCTTCCGTGGCCATGACCGAAGTCAGGGAACTCAAGTACCGCCAGTGGTTCAAGGGCGCAGACGTCGATGGCGACGGGGTGATCACCCGTCAGGACGTCCGGTTGATGGGCGAGCGCTACATCGCGGCCCGTGGCGCCATGCCGGAGGCCGCGACAGCCCGGCGGCTGACCGAGGGCCTGGACGCATTCTGGGCCAACGTGATCGCGCCGATGGACCAGGACGGCGACGGCAAAGTCGATCTGCGGGAGATGACCGAGGGGTTCCGGCAGGCGCTGGCCGACCCCGTCTTGTACCCGCAGCAGGTCGGCCCGGTGGCTGACTGCTACTTCGACCTGATCGACCTCGACGGTGACGACCGGGTCGACCGGACCGAGTTCGCGGAAATCTTCGGCCAGGCGGGCAATGTGTCCCCAGAGGACTGTGCCGCGGTCTTCACCGCACTGGACCTGGACAGCTCGGGCGGCCTGGATCGAGCCGAATTCCACCAGGCACTGACGGAGTTCTTCTACGGCGAAGACCCGGACGCCCCCGCGGCGCACCTGTTCGGCAAGATCCCCAGCAGCTCGGCATCGGCCTGACCGCCTCGATCGGATCGTCGCGGCCAAGGCCAGTGAGGAAGCAGAGCGCCGCGAAGCAAGGCATCATCTTCATCCGGCGCATGCAGCACCGCTGCCGCGATGGCGGGTGCACGGCCGGGTCGGCGTGCGATCACACCGACGAGCGCGTCGACACGCCCCGCGAAGCTGGCCATGGGCAGGTGGGCTTCCAGCCATAACCGCAGGTGTTTGACCTGCCCGTAGGCCTCGTCAGCAGTGACCCGGGCATCGCCAGTGCTTGCCGTGGCTTTCGCGGTCGATCAGCGCATGCCCGCGAGGCGAGGCATCGACCAGGAACGTCCCGATCCGGTAGTTCCCGATCCGGCCCGCGTACCGGAGTACTGCCGCTGCATCCCGTCCGGCGAGACTTCACCGGCCTCCTCGGCCAGCGTCCAGCCGTTCTTCCGCTCCAGCCCCGACACATACTCTCGCGCCCGAGTCCGCGGCTCCGACCGCGCGAACCGGCCCGCGATCCGCTCACTCACTGCCGTTGCAGTATCAGGCCGCCCGCCAGGCTTCGCCGGCGGCCGAAAGACGCCAGGGTGTCAAGCGCAGCACCGTGATCTTCGGGTCGAGGTGGTCTTCGCCGCCCAGGATCTTCGGGTCGTAGCCGAGTGGCTCCGGCGTCGACGCGAAGAGGTCCCACAGGTCCTTGCGCGACGCTTCGTCGTCGGCGAACTCCGCCCGGCACTCCGCGACCGCGACTTCGTGCTGCGGGTCCCAGTACGAGCACGACACGTACGGCGACGCCGCCAGGTGCGCGAGCTTCAGCGGCGTCGGGCGGGTGAACAGCCGGCCCGTCAGGCCCTCCGGCGTCCGCTCCCAGATCGGGTGCACGACCCGGGACCGCGGCCGCCCCCGCCGGTCGACCGTCACCAGCGTGCACCAGACGACCCGGTGCGCCACGCGCACGAACGCTTCGGCCAGCTCGGCCGGCACTCTGCTAGATTCCACAACCATGGTTGTGCATCCTAGCACCCTCGACCTCTCGCTGACCGCGCTCTTCGCGGGCTGGGCGATGACCGACGAGGTCCAGCGGCGCCTGGCCGGGCAGGGCTTCGGCGACCTGCGGTTCAACGACGGCGTCGTGATCCAGCACGTCCTTGCCGCCCCGCTCTCGATCACCGCGCTGGCCGAGCGGATGGGCGTCACGCAGCAGGCGGCGTCGAAGGCCGTCGCGGACCTCGAACGCCGGGGCCTGCTCCGGCGCGAACCCGATCCCGCCGACGCGCGCACCAAGCTGCTGCACCTGACCGAGCACGCGGTCGCCGCCGTCGAGGCGACCCGCGTGCTGCGGCAGGAACTCCAGGAGGAACTGGTGGCGGAGTACGGCGCCGGACGCGTCGAGGCCGCCCGCGCGCTGCTGGCGTCGGTGATCGGACGCTTCGGCGGCGACGACGCGATCCGCGGCCGCCGCGTCCGGCCACCCCGCTGACCACCGGCGACGCCATCGCCGGCCGGTTCGAGAATCCGTTCGCGCCCAAGGACTTCGACGCCGCGAAGGCGCCGAGGAAACGAGCGCCCCGATGTGGCGTTCGGTGCGTCAGATGCACCCAACGCCACATTGGGGTTGTTTCATCGTGGTTGTGACTGGTCACGGTGGTGAACACGCAGTGTTTCGGTGGCCTGGCAGGAAGTGCCGACCGGACCGGGGTGGCCTTGTCAACCACCCGCCGAGGGCTTCGGTCCACTTTCCTACCAGGTGACCCTTCCCCTGTCGCGACAGAGCCGAGCCTCTCAAAGCCTGGGGGGTCCTGGACCGGGGCATGCCACCACGTTGCTACGGGCTCTGCTGGTGCCGACCCGGCACGAGCAGAGCGTCCGCGACACTGCCCGGGTGGCATGCGTCTGACCGTTACCCCAGCTGGTCAACCCGGCCTGACCGGACCAAACCACGATGAAACAGCCCCATTGGGGCGCATTCCCAGCCGTCACCGAACCGGACGCTTCGAGGCTAGCGGGTGAGCACGCAGGTCCCCGACGCCGTCGCGAGCAGTTTGCCCTCGGCGTCGCGGATCTCCCCCTCGGCGAACGCGATCCGCGACCCCTCCTTGACCACCCGGCCGACCGCCCGGATTTCGCCGCGGCCGGCGTGGATCGCGCGCAGGTAGCTCACCTTCAGCTCCACCGACGAATAGCCGACGCCCGCCGGCAGCGTCGTGTGCACCGCGCAGCCGACCACCGAGTCCAGCATCGTGGCCGCGACGCCGCCGTGGACCATGCCGATCGGGTTGTACAGCGACTCGTCCGGCTCGGCGACCGCCTCGACCTCGCCGTGCTCGATGCGCTCCCAGCGGAGCCCGAAGTGCGCGGCGATCGGCGGGCCCGGGATGCGGCCGTCCTTGATGGCCGTCAGGTACTCCAGGCCGGACATCGTGGCGCCGAGCCGGGCGGTCGGCAGCGGGTCCTGCCAGGTGATGGTCTTCGAGCGGGTTTCCGCTTCGGCGGCCACGTCGGTCATCTCGGGCTCCTCGACTATGACAGGTGTCTTAACCGCAGCTTCGCCCGGCGCCGGGGCGGCGTCAAGCTCGGCGTGACCCAGGCCACCGGTGGTCCGCCCGCGGCGCGGGTGGAATCATCCGGGGGTGAGCACCGAGCGCAAGCTGATCGACCCGGAACGCGTCTCGGCGGCGGTCGACGGGCTCGGCGACCGCGCCGTCATCGACGAATGGGCCCGGCGCTTCTCCGTGGTCGCCGACCCGTCGCGGCTGGCCCTGCTGGTCTCCATCCACTACGCCCGCGAAATCAGCGTCACCGACCTCGCCGCGGCCACCGGCATGACCGACACCGCCGTGTCGCAGGCCCTGCGGCTGCTGCGCGCCCACGGTCTGGTCACCCCGCAGCGCACCGGCCGCGTCGTGCGCTACCGGCTCGCCGACGCGACCGTGCACGAACTCATCCACCACGTGCGGCCACACCCCGCGCCCGACGAGCCGGACCGGTAGCGTGCGGGCATGACGGGACTGCCGGAAGCCATCACCGCCTGCCTGTTCGACCTCGACGGAGTGCTGACCGGGACGGCGATTCTCCACCGCGAAGCGTGGAAACGGACATTCGACGAGTTTCTCCGGGCCCGTGACGGTGCCGGGTTCGCCGAGTTCACCGACCACGACTACGCGGCCTTCGTGGACGGCCGCCCCCGCGCCGACGGCGTGCGGGAATTCCTGCGGTCACGCGACATCGAGCTGCCCGAGGGCACTCCCGACGACCCGCCGGACGCGCCCACCGTGAACGGCGTCGGCAACCGCAAGAACGACCTGGTCCTGAAGATCATCGACGAACGCGGCGTCAGCCCCTACCCCGGCTCGATCCGCTACCTCGAAGCGGTCAAGGCCGCCGGGCTGCGGATCGCCGTCGTGACGTCGTCGGCCAACGGCGCCAAGGTCCTCGACGCCGGTGACCTGAGCAAGTACATCGAGGCCCGCATCGACGGCCTCGTCATCCGCGAGCGCAACCTCAAGGGCAAGCCCGCGCCCGACTCCTTCCTGGCCGGCGCCGAGGCGCTCGGCGTCGAACCCGCGCACGCGGCCGTCTTCGAGGACGCCCAATCCGGCGTCCAGGCCGGGAAAGCCGGCGGCTTCGGCTACGTCGTGGGCGTGAACCGGGCCGACCAGGCCGCCGAACTGAAGGCCCACGGGGCCGACATCGTCGTCGACGACCTCGCCGACCTGCTGGAGGACCGATGACCGACGAACCCCGCGGCTACGAATGCTCCCCGTGGGAGCTGCGCTGGCGCGGTATGGACGTCGACGCCCTGCAGCGCACCGAATCGGCGTTCGCGGTGTCCAACGGCCACATCGGACTGCGCGGCACCCTCGAGGAGGCCGAGCCGCGCGGGCTGCCCGGCACCTACCTCAACGGGTTCTACGAACAGCACGAACTCCCCTACGCCGAAGCGGGCTACGGCTACCCCGAAGAGGGCCAGACCGTCGTCAACGTGACCGACGGCAAGATCATCCGGCTGCTCGTCGAGGACGAGCCGCTGGACATGCGCTACGGCACGGCCACCAAGCACGACCGCGTGCTCGACTTCCGCAAGGGCACGCTCTGCCGCAGCACCGAGTGGTCGTCGCCGACCGGGCGGCGGGTGCGCGTGCGCACCGAACGGCTGGTGTCGTTCACCCAGCGCGCGATCGCGGCGATCCGCTACGAGGTCGAGCCGCTCGACGAGGACCTGCAGCTCGTCGTGCAGTCCGACCTGCTGGCCAACGAGCCGATCGAGTCCGACACCAGCGACCCGCGGGTGGCCGCCGCGCTGAACTCCCCGCTGGTCGGCGAATTCCACCGGGCGAACGAGTACAACGCCGTGCTGGTGCACCGGACCCGCCGGTCCGGGCTGCGGATGGCCGCGGCGATGGACCACAAGATCGAGGTGGACGACGGCATCCGCGCCCGCATCCACTCCGAGGAGGACCTCGCGCGGCTCACCGTCGCCGTCGACGTCCCCAAGGGCGGCAAGCTGCGCATCACCAAGTTCCTCGCCTACGGCTGGTCGGCGCAGCGCTCGGTGCCCGCGCTGCGGTCGCAGGTGGAGGCGGCGCTGGCGGGCGCGCGCCAGACCGGCTGGAAGGGCCTGGTCGCCGAGCAGCGCGAGTTCCTCGACGACTACTGGGCCACCTCCGACATCGAGATCGAGGGCGATCCCGAGCTGCAGCAAGCCGTCCGCTTCGCCCTCTTCCACCTCCTGCAGGCCGGGGCCCGCGGCGAAAGCCGTGCGATCGCGGGCAAGGGGCTGACCGGGCCGGGCTACGACGGGCACGCCTTCTGGGACACCGAATCGTTCGTCCTGCCGGTGCTCACCTACACCATCCCGGACGCGGCCCGCGACGCGCTGCGCTGGCGGCACTCCACAATGGACAAAGCGCGGGAACGCGCGCACCAGCTGGGGTTGCGCGGCGCGGCCTTCCCGTGGCGCTCGATCAACGGCGCCGAGTGCTCGGCGTACTGGCCGGCCGGCACGGCGGCGTTCCACGTCAGCGCGGACATCGCCGACGCCGTGCTGCGCTACCTCAACGCGACCGGCGACGATGAGTTCGAGCGCGACTACGGCACCGAGCTGCTGCTGGAAACCGCGCGGCTGTGGGCGTCGCTGGGCCACCACGACCGGCACGGGACGTTCCGCATCGACGGCGTCACCGGGCCGGACGAATACTCGGCGGTGGCGGACAACAACGTCTACACCAACCTGATGGCGCGCCGGAACCTGCTGGCGGCGGCGGAATCCTGCGAACGGCAGCGGGACGTGGCGGCGCACTTCGGCGTCGACACCGTCGAACTGGACTCGTGGCGCGCGGCCGCCGCGGCGATGTACCTGCCCTACGACGCGGAACTCGGCGTGCACCCCCAGTCGGAGGGGTTCCTCGAGCACGACGAGTGGGACTACCAGAACACCGATCCGGCGCACTACCCGCTGCTGCTGCACTACCCGTACTTCGACCTGTACCGCAAGCAGGTCGTGAAGCAGGCGGACCTGGTGCTGGCGCTGCACCTGTGCGGCGACTCGTTCAGCCCGGAGGAGAAGGCCCGCAACTTCGCCTACTACGAGGCGAGGACAGTGCGGGATTCCTCGCTGTCGGCGGGGACGCAGGCCGTCGTCGCGGCCGAGGTCGGGCACCTGCAGCTGGCCTACGACTACCTCGCCGAAGCCGCGCTGACCGACCTGCACGACGTGCACAACAACGTGCGCAACGGCCTGCACATGGCGTCGCTGGCCGGGGCGTGGCAGGGCGCGGTGGCCGGGTTCGGCGGGCTGCGCGACCACGGCGGGACGCTGGCGTTCTCGCCCCGGCTGCCGGAGCACCTGGGGCGGATCACCTTCCGGCTGATGTTCCGCGGCACGCGGTTCCAGGTCGAGATCGACCCCGACCAGGTGACCTACCACGTGCTCGACGGCGAGCCGCTGGAAGTGCTGCACCACGGCGAGCGCATCACGCTCACCCCGGAGCCGCAGCGGTTCCCGATCCCGAAGATCGACGCGGGCGACCCGCCGAAGCAGCCCCCGGGCCGCGCCCCGATGCGGCGCGACTCGGAAAAGGTGCGTCAATACGCGGAACCGGCCAACCCGATCACTGCGGAAGGTCGCTGACGACGTCCCGTCCGGGCGGGGCCGGTACGTCTTCGGTCCCGCCCGGGTTCACGTCCGGGTCGGGCGCGGTCGGCACGTCGTGGGTCAGCTGCCCCGGCGTCGGGAGCTTCGGAAGCTCTTCGTCTTCCTCGTCGCGGCCGTGGCTGCGCTGCAGTTCGCTCATGGTTTCCGGAATACCCGGTTTTCCCGGTCCCGGCCAGGGGTTCAGGCGGCCCGGTTCGCCGCGGCGGCGGCTTTCGCCTTGTCCTGCAGGGTGAGGAGCAGGCCGTCGCGGGTCGACCACGGGCAGATCGCGACCTTGCCGCCGGCGACCGTCAGCAGCGCCTCGGCCACGATCGCGCCGGCCAGCGCCTGGTGGGCGCGGCTGCGCGAGATGCCCGGCAGTTCCGCCCGCTTGGCCGGCGGGAGCGCGGCGAGCCGCGGGATCCAGGCGCGCAGGTCGTCGAGCCGCAGCTCCCGGCACTTCCCGGGGCGGGCGCCGGACAGCCGGGCCAGCTGCTGCAGCACCTTCGAGCAGCCGACGACCCGCGGGTCGTCGACATCGGCGGCGCCGAGGGTGGTGCTCACGACGTCGAGCGCGTGCGTGCGCAGCGCCTTGACCTGCTTGTTCGACACGCGCTCGGACGGCAGCCAGTCCCGCGTCATCGACCGGGCGCCCAGCGGCAGCGACCGCGCGAACTCGGCCCGCTCGCCGCGGCCGGCGGCCAGTTCGACGGTGCCGCCGCCGATGTCGAGCACCAGCAGCGGCCCGGCGTCGGCCCCGTACCAGCGACGGGTGGCCAGGTAGGCGAGCCCGGCTTCGGCCGGGCCGGTCAGGAACCGCAGCTCGACCCCGGTTTCGCCGGCCACGTGCCGGACGACGTCGGCGGAGTTGGCCGCGTCGCGGATCGAGGAGGTCGCCAGCGGGTACACGCCGTGGACGCCGTGCCGGTAGGCCGTGCTCATCCCCGCGGCGACGGCGGCGGTGACCGCGGCGATGCCCCGGTCGGAGAGCCGGCCGCGGACGTCGAGTTCGCGGTCCAGGCGCAGCCGGGTCTGGTGGTTCAGCACCGGCTCCCGCGGGGACCCGGTGACGGGCACCACCACGAGCCGGGCACTGAACGAACCGACGTCCAGCACGCCCACCGCGGGCTCTGCGATTTTTCGCACGACTCGGCGCACCTCACTTCCGCTGGTGAATATCCCCCCTGGGGGTGGTTGAAACCAGCAATGATGTCGGATCTCACCGCGTTCTGCCGGGCGTTTCACGGGATTGCACCCTCTGGCGGTGCTTTTCTGACGCGAAGGTCACAGCGAGATAACCCGAACGAGTGAATTGGACACGATTCGGTAACGTCGAGGGCGGCGCTGCGATCTACCGGACATCAGCACCGGTGTGGAGCGGGAAAAGTGACCGAACGGCCCGAGCGGCGATCCGAGCTCGCCCGGCCGGCCGCGGCTGTGCTCGCGGTCGTGGCCGGGCTCGGCTGCGTGCTCCTGGGCGTGACGGCGGTGCTCGCCCCGGCCACGACGGTCCCCACCGGAGCCGCGGCCTCACTCCCGCTCGCCGGCGCCCCGCCGGCGTCGGTCGGGATCCCCGAGCTCGGCCTGGCGCTGGACCGCGTGATCCCGTTGGGCCACGTCGGCGGCCGCCGCGAGCAGCCGGGCACGGCACTCGGGGTGGGCTGGTTCGCCGACGGCCCGGCCCCGGGCGCGGCCGGCGTCGCGGTGCTGTCCGGCCACGCGGGGTTCGGCTACTCGGCGGGCGCGTTCGCCCGGCTGTCGACGCTGCGGCCGGGCGCGTCGATCACGATCCGCGACGACACCGGCCGCGAGACCCGCTTCACGGTCCGGCGCACGGCACTGTTCCCGTCGAACGAGCCGGACAGCACGCTGGTCGCCCCCGAAGGCGCGGGACCCCAGCTGCGCTTGATCACCAGCGACGGCGTCTACGACGGCGCGGGCTTCAGCGGGGCGAGGGTCGCGGTCTACGCGACCCCCGCCTGACGCCGGCTAGCCGATCAGCTCGCGCAGCTGGGAAACCGCCGCCACGCGGGCGTCGCGGCCCGGGAGCATCGGGTTCACGACCAGCGTCGTCGCGCCGGCTTCCTCGAAGGCCGCCAGCCGCTCCTTCACGTAGCCGGCCGGGCCGACCAGGGAGATCGCGCGCAGCAGTTCGAGCGGGACGGCCGCCGCCGCTTCTTCCTTCTTGCCGTCGAGGTAGAGGTCCTGGATCAGCTTCGCCTCGGCCTCGTAGCCGTAGCGGCGGGCGAGGTCGTTGTAGAAGTTCTTGCCCCGCGCGCCCATCCCGCCGATGTACAGCGCGAGGATCGGGCGCAGGTGGTCCAGCAGCGGCTCGACGTCGTCGCCGATGGCCAGGGCCACCGACACGAAGGTGTCCAGCTCACCCAGCTCCGGAGCGCGCTTCGCCTTGCCCTCGGCCAGCGCGGCGCCCCAGGCGTCGGCCGCCTTCTCCGGGTGGAAGAAGATCGGCTGCCAGCCTTCGGCGATTTCCGCGGTGAGCGCGACGTTCTTCGGGCCGAGCGAAGCCAGCAGCACGGGGATGCGCTCGCGCACGGGGTGGTTGATCAGCTTCAGCGGCTTCCCGAGCCCGGTGCCCTGCTCCGCCGGCAGCGGGATCGTGTAGTGCTTGCCCTCGTGCACGACGCGCTCACGGCGCCACACCTGCCGGCACACCTCGACGATCTCCCGCGTGCGCCCCAGCGGAGCGTCGTACTTCACGCCGTGAAAGCCCTCGATGACCTGCGGCCCGGACGCCCCGAGCCCGAGGATGAACCGCCCATCGGAAACGAAGTCGAGCCCGGCGGCGGTCATCGCGGTGAGCGTCGGCGTGCGCGTGTAGATCTGGAAGATCCCGGACGCCAGCTGGACGCGTTCGGTCTTCGCCGCGAGGTAGCCGAGCTGACTGACGGCGTCGAACGAATACGCCTCCGGCACGAAGGCGACGTCGAGCCCCACCTTCTCCAGTTCGACGATGTCCGCGACGCTGTCGGCGAAGCCTCCGGCGTAGTTGATCGCGGTCCCGATCCGCATGTCCACCTCCGTTGCTGAGCAAGCGCTTAGTCGGATCCTACGGTGAGGGCCCGCTCCCCGCGTGGACGATGTGCGCCCCGCCACTCGGCGGTCACGGCTCAGGTCCGGTTGGCCCCGGGGTGCCGAGGTACCCACCACCCCAGCAGTCGAGGGCTGCGCCCGGGTGATGATCCCGTCCCAGGTTCCCCAGAGGCTGAAGCAGGAGTACGAACCGCGTTCCCTTACCCGGACAGGCGGCGGCCGGCCCGGCGGCCGGTGCCTAGGACACGAACATCGCCAAGGCCAGAACGGCACCGATCCGGGTGAATCCTGGCAGCTCAGCGGCCGGAGAGGGTGCGGACCACCAGCTCCGCCGAGGCGCCCGCGCCCAACGTCGTGCCCGCGTAGCGGACGTCGGCCGCGAGGGTGCCCGTCGGCTCGTCGCGGACCGTCAGCCAGACCGTGACCATCAGGAGCCAGCGGACGATCAGGTAGCCGAACAGCAGGAGGCCGACCAGGGTGCCGAAGGCCGCGACCGCCGGGGAACGGCCCAGCAGGTGCAGGTAGAGGCCGCCGGCCTGCTGGATCGCGCCGAGGCCGACCGCGGCCGCGCCGGCCGGGCGCAGGGTCGAGCGCAGCGGGAGCGGTCGGCGGGGCAGGCGGGCCAGGCACCAGGCGATGACCAGCCAGTTCGCCGCCAGACCGAGCAGCAGCGAGCCCGCGACCAGCACGAAGTGTGCGAAGCCGCCGTCCAGGCCGGTCAGGCGGAGCAGGCCTGCGCCGGCCGCGCCGGTCAGTGAGGCCAGGCCGAACGAGACCGCCATCGCCAGCCCGATGCCGATGAGCACCAGGACGTCGGTGACGATGCCGCGCAGCAGCGGGCGCGGGGTGCGTTCCTGGCCGAGCATCGCCGTGACCGCGTCGCGGACGTTGCTGATCCAGCTCCACCCCGAGTAGACCGCGACGGCCAGCGCCAGCAGCCCGATCCGGCCGCGCTCGCCGACGACCGTGTGCACGACGTTCGTCGCCTGGCCCGAGAGTTCGGGCGGCAGCGAGCTGCCGATCACGCGGTCGAGCTCGGCGGCCAGGATCCGGTCACCGGCCAGCACGAAGCCGGCCACCGAGACGGCGACCATGATCAGCGGGACGAGCGCGAGCAGGCTGAAGAACGTCACCGCGGCGGCGTAGTGGTCGCCGTCGCGCTCCCGGTACCGGGCCAGCGTCGCCCCGGCTCGCCGGAACCCCCTCTTCACCGCTTCTCGCACCGCACCGACCCTCTCATCCGCACGTGTCCTCCGCAGTCCGGACACGGCGGGCGCCGGATCGTCACGCGCTAGCCGGGCACCACCGTGCCCCGCACGTCGCCGAACCCGATCCGCGTGCCGCCGGGACCGGGCGCGGTCGCGCTGATCACCACTTCGTCGCCGTCCTCCAGGAACGCGCGGGTCTGACCGCCGGGCAGCTCGAACGGTTCCCGCCCGCCCCAGGACAGCTCCAGCAGCGAACCGCGCTGATCGCGCTCCGGGCCGGTCACCGTGCCCGACGCGTAGAGGTCGCCGGTGCGCAGGCTCGCGCCGTTGACGGTCAGGTGCGCCAGCTGCTGCGGCGCCGTCCAGTACTGCGTCGCGAACGGCGGGCTCGAGACCAGGTGGCCGTTGAGCCGGATCTCCAGCGCCAGGTCCAGGCCCCACTTCTCGCCGGTCCGCAAGTACTCGAACGGCTCCGGGTCCTGCGGCGGCCCGTCGACGCGCGCGTGGTCGAGCGCGGCCAGCGGGACGATCCACGGCGACACCGACGTCGCGAACGACTTGCCGAGGAACGGGCCCAGCGGCTGCATCTCCCACGCCTGGATGTCGCGCGCCGACCAGTCGTTGACCAGGCAGACGCCGAAGACGTGGCCGGCGAAGTCCGCGGTGGACACCGGCGTGCCCGGAGTGGACGGAACGCCGACGACGAACCCCACCTCCGCCTCGATGTCCAGCCGCTGCGACGGCCCGAACGAAGGCGCATCGGCGTTGCGCGGCTTGCGTTGCCCGTGCGGCCGGACGACCGGCGTGCCGGAAGCGACGACGGTGCCGGCCCGGCCGTGGTAGGCGATCGGCAGGTGCTTCCAGTTCGGCGCCAGCTCGGTGACGTCGGGCTGGAAGATCCGGCTGGCGTTGAGGGCGTGGTGCTCGCTGGAGTAGAAGTCGACGTAGTCGGCGACGTCGAAGGCGAGGTGGGTGGTCACCTCGGTCAGCGGCACCAGGTGCGGGCGCAGGGCATCGGCGTACCGGGGTTCGGTCAGCCACTCCCGGACGCTCTCGCGGACCTCGCGCCAGGTTCCCGGCCCGGCGGCCAGCAGCGGGTTGAGCACCCCGGCGGTGAGCAGGGGCGCGAAGGCGGCCGCGGTCTCGGCGGCCGCGGCGGTCAGGTCGAGGACGTACTCGCCGATGGGGACACCGATGCGCCGCTCGGGCGCGCCGGCCACCGAGAACACGCCGTAGGGCAGGTTGGCCAAGCCGAACGGCGTGTCTTCGGCGAGTTCGAGCCAGGTCACGATCGCTCCTCGTTCCGGGCGGTCCGCACGACGGGACGGCCGCGCGTGGGTCGTTGCGGGCGGCCGCCGGGGCGGGCCGGGTGGCTTGCGAACACCGCCACGGTCGGCACCGCCCGATGGCCGGCCGCTGGTCGTTGCGGCCGGAACCCGCCACCCGGGCCAGCACCGAACGCCGCCACGGTCCGCACGACGGGACGGCCGCACACTGGTCGTTCGAGGCGGGACGGGCGGCTCGCGAACACCACCACGGTCCGGGCCGCCCGATGGCCGACCGCTGGTGATTCCGGCCGGACCACGCCACCCAGGCGAGCACCGAACGCCGGTGCTGTCCGGGCCGCTGGGTGAGCAGGCGCCGGCCGGGCCCCGGTAAGGCTTGCCGGGTTCCGGTGGGGCGCAGTCGTCACTCGCTGCCTGCCGCGGAGCGGGCGGCCACCCAGTCGGCTACCACCGTGGCCAGGACCGGGAGGGGTAGCGAGCCGCTGCCCAGGACCGTGTCGTGGAACTCCCGGATGTCGAAGCGCTCCCCCAGTGCCTGCTCCGCTTCCTTGCGCAAGCGCATGATCTCCAGGCGGCCCACCATGTAGCTGAGCGCCTGGGCGGGGTGGCCCGCGTAGCGGTCGATCTCCGCCTCGATCTCGATCGGGGCCATCGGGGTGTTGTCCCGGAGGAAGTCCGCCGCGCGCCGGCGGCTCCAGCCCAGTGCGTGCATGCCCGTGTCCACCACCAGGCGGGCCGCGCGCATCGAATCCTGGGTCAGCAGGCCGAAGCGCGAGACGTCGTCGGAATACAGGCCCATCTCGTCCGCCAGCCGCTCGGCGTACAGGCCCCAGCCTTCGACGTAGGCGTTGAAGATGCAGATCCGGCGCAGCAGCGGCAACCCCGTCAGCTGCTGGGCCAGCGTCAGCTGGAAGTGGTGCCCCGGCACGGCTTCGTGGAACGCGACCGACTCGCTCAGCGTCCGCTGCCGCTGGTCGGCCTCGTTCGTGTTGGCGTAGTAGGTGCCCGGCCGCGAACCGTCCAGTGACGGGTCGATGTAGTACGCGATCGAGCCGCTTTCGGCCTCGGCCGGCGGGACCGGCGCGACCTCGCAGCGCTGCTCCGGGACGCGCAGGAACCATTGCGGCGCCACCGCTTCCGCCCGGGCGATCGTCTGCCGGGCCGATTCCAGCAGCTCCTCGCCGTCGCGCCAGCGCAACGCCGGGTCGGTGCGGATGCGCTCGAAGGTCGCGGTGAGTTCGGTCGTGCCGAACACCTTTTCGCCCAGCTCGCGGTACTCCTCCGCCAGCTTCTCGATGATCGCCAGCCCGGTGTCGTGCAGCTCTTGGGCCGTGCGCTCGGTCGTCGTCTCCGCGCGGATCAGGGCCGCGTACCGCTGCGGGCCGCCCGGCAGGTCGCCGAAGCCCGGGGACGTCTCCGGGCGCGCGACCGGGACGACCTCGCCGGCCAGGAAGTCCCGGTACCGCTCGTAAGCGGGCCGCACGACTTCGGTGAGCAGCCGGTCGCGCTCGGCCTCGTGCCCGTGGACCGGGACCTTCAGCGGGTCTTCGTCCGGGGCGCCGAGGTAGCGCTCGACGTACCCGATGCCGATGCGCGCCAGGAACTCCGGCGGCGTCAGCCCCTCGGTGAGCGCCGCCCGCTGCCGCTCGATCAGCTGGTCGAGGTACGTGCCGATGGCCGCGAGCCGGCTCAGGTAGCCGCGGGCCTTGGGCTCGTCGTCGAGCACCGTCTGCGGCAGCTCCACCAGCAGCAGCAGGGCCGGGGCGGCCAGGCCGTCGCTCACCGCGATGTCCGCCCGGCCGGAGTCGAGCAGGTCGATCTCGGTGCGCGCCTGCCAGATCACCACGTCCCGCGTCACGCGCTCGGCCTGGTCCAGCACCGACGCGTCGAGCGCTTCGGCCCGCTCGATGATCCCGGCCAGCCCGGCGCGGTACCGCCCGGCCGCCTCGGCGGTCTGGTCGGCGAGCTTGTCGTGCGTGCTCGGCAGGCCGTACAGCGACGGGAGCAGCGGCTGCGCCTCGAACATCAGCTCCAGGCACTCGTCCGCGAGCCGGTCGGGCGTGTCGCGGTACCCGGCCACCCAGTCGGCGACTACGCCGGCCAGCACTGGCAGCGGGAGTGTCCCGCTGCCGAGGACGACGTCGTGGAACTCGCGGATGTCGAACCGCTCGCCCAGCGCCTGCTCGGCTTCGGCCCGCAGGCGCTGGATCTCCAGGCGCCCCACCATGTACCCGAGCGCCTGGCCCGGGTTGGCGGCGTACCGGTCGATCTCCGCCTCGATCTCCAGCCGCGCCATCGGCGTGTGCTCGACGAGGTAGTCGACCGCCTGCTGCCGGCTCCAGCCGAGCGCGTGCAGCCCGGTGTCGACGACCAGGCGACCGGCGCGCATCGAGTCCTGCGTCAGCATGCCCAGCCGCGCGACGTCGTCGGAGTACAGCCCCATTTCGTCGGCCAGCCGCTCGGCGTACAGGCCCCAGCCCTCGCCGTAGGCGTTCACGTGCGCGATCCGGCGCAGCAGCGGCAGGCCGGTGAGGTTCTGCGCGAGGCACAGCTGGAAGTGGTGCCCCGGCACGGCTTCGTGGAACGCCACGGCCTCGCTGGTGAACCGCGGCCGCTTCTCGGCCTCGTGGGTGTTCGCGTAGTAGGTGCCCGGGCGCGTCCCGTCGAGCGAGGGCTGGAGGTAGTACGCGATCGTGCCGCTCGCCGCCTCCGCTTCGGGTACCGCCGCGACCTGGCACTTTTCCGCCGGGACCCGCGAGAACCACTGCGGGGCCACGGCTTCCGCGCGCGTGATGGCGGCGCGGGCCCCGGCCAGCAGCTCCTCGCCGTCACGCCAGCGCAGCGCCGGGTCGGTGCGGATCCGGTCGAAGATCTCGGCGAGTTCGGTCGTGCCGAAGATCTTCTCGCCCAGCTCGCGGTACTCCTCCCCCAGCTTCTCGATCAGCGCCAGCCCGGTCTCGTGCAGGTCTTGCGCCGTGCGCTCGGTGGTCGTTTCGGCGCGGATCAGCGCCGCGTACCGCTCCGGGCCGCCCGGCAGGTCACCGATGCCCGGGGACGTCTCCGGCCGCGCGACCGGCACGACCTCGTCGGCCAGGAACGCGCGGTACCGCCGGTACGCCGGGTGGACGACCTCCGCGAGCAGCCGGTCGCGTTCGGCCTCGAAGCCTTCGAGCGCGTACGGCGGTGTCACCCGCAGCGGGTCGCTCTCCGGGGCGGCGAGGTACCGGTCGACGTAGCCGATGCCGATGCGCACCAGGAACTCCGGCGGCGTCAGGCCCTCGGCGAGCGCGGCCCGCTGCCGGGTGATCATGGCCTCGAGGTAGCCGTCGACCCCGGCGAGCCGGCTCAGGTAGCCGCGGACCTTCGGCTCGTCGTCCAGCACCGTCTGCGGCAGGTAGAGCAGCAGCTGCAACGCGGGCGAGCCGAGACCGTCGCTGACCGCGATGTCGCCGCGGCGCGAATCGATCTCGTCGATTTCGGTGCGCGCCTGGGAAAGCACGACCTCGCGGGTGACCCGATCGGCGGCCGGCAGCCCCGCCGGGTCGAGCGCCTCCGCCCGCGCGACGATCGCCGCGTACCCGGCCCGGAAGCGGTCTTCCGCGCCCGGGTCCGGCAGCTTGCCGTGGTCGCCGGGCAGCCCGAAGACCGACGGGTACAGCGGCTGCCGCTCGAAGTTGAGCGCCAGCAGGTCGTCGGCCAGCCGGTCGGGCGTGTCGCCCTGGTCGGCCACCCAGTCCGTGACCACCTTGGCCAGCGCGGACAGCGGCAGCATGCCGTGGCCCAGCACGACTTCGTGGAAGCCGCGGATGTCGAACCGCTCCCCCAGCGCCACTTCGGCTTCGGTGCGCAGCCGCTGGATCTCCAGCCGCCCGACCATGTACCCGAGCGCCTGGGCGGGCCAGGCGACGTACCGGTCGATCTCGGCTTCGATCTCCAGCCGCGCCATCGGCGTGTGCTCGACCAGGAAGTCGATGGCCTGCTGCCGGCTCCAGCCCAGCGCGTGCAGCCCGGTGTCGACGACCAGCCGGCCGGCCCGCATCGAGTCCTGCGTCAGCATGCCGAAGCGCGAGACGTCGTCGGAGTACAGGCCCATCTCGTCGGCGAGGCGCTCGGCGTACAGGCCCCAGCCCTCGGCGTAGGCGTTGAACATGCCGACCCGCCGCAGCAGCGGCAGGTCACTCAGCTCCTGGGCCAGGCTGAGCTGGAAGTGGTGGCCCGGCACGGCTTCGTGGAAGGCGATGGCCTCGCTGGTGAACCGCGGCCGCTTCTCCGCTTCGTGGGTGTTCGCGTAGTAGGTGCCCGGCCGCGTGCCGTCGAGCGACGGCGGGAGGTAGTACGCGATCGTGCCGCTCGCCGCGTCGGCCTCGGGGACCGGCGCGACCTCGCACTTCTCCGCCGGGAGGTGCGAGAACCACCGCGGGGCGACGGCTTCGGCACGGGCGATGGCGTCCCGCGCCGCGGACAGCAGCTCGTCGCCGTCGCGCCAGCGCAGGGCCGGGTCGGTGCGCAGCCGGTCGAAGATCTCCGCGAGTTCGGTGGTGCCGAACACCTTCGCGCCGAGTTCGCGGTACTCCTCCCCGAGCTTTTCGATCAGCGCCAGCCCGGTTTCGTGCAGGTCTTGCGCCGTGCGCTCGGTGGTCGTTTCGGCGCGGATCAGCGCCGCGTACCGCTCCGCACCGCCCGGGACGTGGCTGATCCCGGGTGCGGTGTCGGGGCGCCCGACCGGCTCGACCTCCGTGCGCAGGAAGTCGCGGTAGCGCGCGTACGCCGGGTGGACGATCTCGGCGAGCAACCGGTCGCGCTCGGCTTCGAAGCCTTCGACGGCGGCGGTCGTGCCGACCTTGAGCGGGTCCCGCTCCGGTGCGGCGAGGTAGCGGTCGATGTACTCGACGCCGACGCGGGCGAGGTACGCCGGCGGGACGAGCCCGTCGGCGAGGCTCTCGCGCTGCCGCTCGGTCAGCGTCGCCAGGAACGACTCGACCGCGGCGAGCCGGGCCAGGTAGCCGCGGGCCTTCTTCTCGTCGTCGAGCTTGTAGTACGGCAGGTACATCAGCAGCTCGAGCGCGGGCGCGGTGAGCCCGTCGCTGACCGCGATGTCGGCCGTGCGCGCGCCCAGCCGGTCGGCCTCCACCTCGGCGGCGGCGATGACGACCTCGCGCGTGACGGCTTCTTCCCGCGACAGGCCTTCGGCGGGCAGCGCCCGCGCACGGGCCGCCAGCGCGGTGTAGGAGGCCCGGAAGCGTTCCTTCCCGGCCCGGCTCTGGTCGCCGAGCCGGTCGTGGTCGCCGGGCAGGCCCAGGATCGACGGGGTCATCGGCTCCTGCTCGAACGTCAGCTCGACGAGCTCGTTCGCCAGGCCGCCCACGCTGTCACCGTGCCCGGCCACCCACTCGTCGACGACGGAGGTCAGCACCGACAGCGGCAGCGGGCCGCCGGCCAGCACGAGATCGTGGAACGCGCGGACGTCGAACCGCGAGCCGAGCCGCTCGGCGGCGCGGGCCCGGTTCCGCTGGATCTCCAGCCGCCCCACCATGTACGACAGCGCCTGGCCCGGCCACGCGATGTAGCGGTCGACCTCCGACTCGATCTCGGGGCGCGCCTCCGGCGTGTGCTCCAGCAGGTAGTCGATGGCCTGCTGGCGGCTCCAGCCCAACGCGTGCAGCCCCGTGTCGACGACCAGCCGGCCCGCCCGCAGCGAGTCGCCGGCCAGCATGCCGAGCCGGGCGATGTCGTCGGAGTAGAGCCCCATCTCCGCGGCGAGGCGCTCGCTGTAGAGCCCCCAGCCTTCGATGTACGCGGTGAAGCCGCCGATGCGGCGCAGCAGCGGCAGCTCGGTGAGCCCTTGCGCGATGCTGAGCTGGAAGTGGTGCCCCGGCACGGCTTCGTGGAACGCGGTCGTCTCCGCCATGTGCCGGAGCCGCTCGGTGGCCTGGTGGGTGTTCGCGAAGTAGATGCCGGGCCGCGAGCCGTCGGCGGCCGGGCGCAGGTAGTACGCCGCGGGCGCGCCGGGCGCGACCTCCGACGGCACCGCTTCGACCGTGCACTGCTCCTCGGGGATCCGGCCGAACCACTTCGGCGCCTCCGCGGCCGCGCGGGCGACGGCGGTGCGGGCGGTGTCCAGCAGGTCGTCGGCGCTGCCCCAGCGCAGCGAGGGGTCGGTGCGCAGGCGCTCGAAGATCTCGGCGAGGTCGTCGGTGCCGAACGCCTTCCGGCCCAGCTCGCGGTACTCGGTGGCGAGCGAGTCGATGACGTCGAGCCCGATCCGGTGCAGTTCCGCCGGGGTGTGCTCGGTCGTCGTGTGCATCCGCGCCAAGCGCGCGTACGTCGCTTCGCCGTCCGGCAGCCACGACAGGCCGGGCCGGTCTTCGGGCCGCCCGTGCGGCTTCACCTCGTCGGCGAGGAACGCCCGGTACTCGGCGAAGGCCGGGCGCACGACGTCGGTGAGCAGCTCCTCGCGCCGCCGCTCGAACTCTTCGTCCGGCGCGGGCTGGCGGCGCAGCGGGTCGGCCGCCGGGTCGGCGAGGTAGCGGTCGAGGTGGGCGATCGCGGCGTCGACCAGGTGGGCCACCGGGACCAGGCCGTCGGCGATGCCCTCGGCGTGGCGCCGGGCGGACTGGCGGAGGAACTCCGGGACGGCGGCGAGCCGCCCGAGCTGCGCCTGCGCGGCCTCGCCCGCGGTCACGGTCGTCATCGGCAGCGCCAGGAGCAGGCCGGCCGCGGGCCCGATCGAGAGGTCGGTGACGGTGAACTCGGCCATCCGGCTCTCGGCCGACGCGATGCGGTTCTCGGCCGTGGAGATCAGCACCTCGCGGGTGACGCGGTCCTCGGCCGAGAGGCCGTCGGCGGCGATCGCGCGAGCGCGCTCCCGGAACTCCGCCAGCCGCGCCCGGAACGCGCGCTCGGCTTCGGCGGACTGGTCGGGCAGACCGGGTTCCGCCGGGCGGATGCCCAGCAACGCGGGCGTCAGCGGATCGGCGGCGAACAGCGCTTCGACGAACTCGTCGGCGAGTTCGGTGACCGCGGTCATGGGCAGGACCCCCCAGCTTCGATCGGTGTCTCGCCCGCGACCCTAACGGAGATCACCGACAGAAACGGCGCGCATTACGCCGGGGGTGGACGGCCTTCGGTACGGCCGGACGGGCGAAGCGGTAGCGTTCCGGGAGTGGCCGTGACCGATCCCGTGGATGCCCGCCTGCTCGCCGCGCTCGCCGAACTCGGCAAGACCGCGGTGCACGAGCTCGCGGCCAAGGTCGGCATGGATCCCCGCGAGGTGGCCTACCGGCTGGTGGCGCTGTCCGGCAGCGGGCTCCCGCTGCTCGTCGGCGTGGAAAGCGACCCGCAGGGGCTGCGGGCGGCCATCGCCGGCGCCCCGCCGTCGTGGGCGAACCGGCCGCCGCAGCAGCAGTACCCGGCGCCGCCGTCGCAGCCGGTACCGCAGCAGCCGCCGCCGGTCCAGGGCGGTCCGCCGGGGCCGTACAACGTCCAAGGCGCGCCGTCGGGGCCGTACAACGTCCAGGGTGTGCCCTCCGGCCCGTACAACGTGCAGGGTGCGCCTTCGGGTCCCTACAACGTGCAAGGTGCGCCGTCGGGGGCGTACAACGTGCAGGGCACGCCGTCCGGGCGGTACCCGGGCCCGCCGCCGCGCCCGCCGCAGCCACCGCGCTCGTTCACGCCGCCGCCGGTGGACCCCGCCGTGAGCACCTGGGGACTGCCGCAGACGGCGTCCTGGGCCCGCGGCGACGAGCCGGTCAAACCGGCCGGCACGGGCAAGCGCGGCCGGCTCGGCGAGGTCATGGAGACCCAGGGCCTGGAGGGCGAGCAGCTGTCGGTGCAGCTCCTGGAGGTCCAAGACCCGGCGGACTACCTGTTCAGCGCGGCCGGCTACCGCCTGGAGGACGGCGAGCGCGCGGTGGTCGTGCACACCGAGATCACCAACCGCGGGGCGATCCCGTTCGCGTCGCTGCCCGACAACTACCTCGAGCTGATCGCCGCCGACGGCACGGCGATCGGCAAGGCGCCGGTCTCGCTGACCTCGCGGCCCCCGCACAAGATCGGCGTCAAACCGGGCGAAACCCTCGGCGGGCACACGGTGTACGTCCTGCCGGACGCGACGCGCGTGGTGTCGGTCCGGTGGAGCCCCCGGCCGGAGCCGGACGAGCGCACGCTGACCTGGGCGATCGAGGACTAGTAGCTCTCGTCCCGCAGGGTCTCCAGCGCTTTCGCCAGGTCGTCCGGGTACTCGGACTCGAACTCCACCCACCGGCCGTCCGCCGGGTGGGCGAAGGCCAGGGTCTTCGCGTGCAGCCACTGGCGGCTCAGGCCGAGGTGGCGGGCCAGCACCGGGTCCGCGCCGTAGGTCAGGTCGCCGACGCAGGGGTGCCGGAGCGCCGAGAAGTGGACGCGGATCTGGTGCGTGCGCCCGGTTTCGAGCTTGATGTGCGTCAGCGACGCGGCCCGGAAGGCCTCGACCACCTCGTAGTGCGTCACGCTCGGGCGGCCGCCCTGGACCACGGCGAACTTGTAGTCGTGGCGGGGGTGGCGGTCGATCGGGGCGTCGATCGTGCCGCGCGTCGGGTCCGGGTGGCCCTGGACGATCGCGTGGTAGCCCTTGTCGACCGTGCGCTCCTTGAACGCGCGCTTCAGCACCGTGTACGCGTGCTCGCTCTTGGCCACCACCATCACGCCGGTCGTGCCCGCGTCGAGCCGGTGCACGACGCCCTGGCGCTCGGCCGCGCCCGACGTCGCGATGCGCAGGCCGGCCGCGGCGAGGCCGCCGACCACCGTCGGTCCGGTCCAGCCCGGGCTCGGGTGCACGGCGACGCCGACCGGCTTCGAGATCACCACGATGTCGTCGTCGTCGTGGAGGATCTTCATGCCCTCGACCGGCTCCGCGACGATCTCGACGGGGTTGGCCGGCTCCGGCAGGGTGATCTCCAGCAGGCCGCCGCCGGAGAGCCGGTCGGACTTGCCGGCGGGACGGCCGTCGAGCAGCACGTCCCCGGACTCGGCCAGTTCGGCGACGACCGTGCGGGACAGGCCCAGCAGCTTGGCGAGGCCGGCGTCGACCCGCATCCCGTCGAGCCCGTCGGGCACCGGGAGCATCCGCGAGCTCACGCCTGCTCCTCCTGCGTCTTTTCGATCTTCTTCTTGTCCTTGGTCGACGTGCCGTCGTAGTCCTTGCCCAGCAGGGACAGCAGCACGATCAGCGCGCCGCCGACGCAGATCGCCGAGTCGGCGATGTTGAAGATCGCGAAGCCCTTGCCGTTGGGCGCGAACGCCGAGATGAAGTCGACGACGTGGCCCTGCAGCCCGCCGGGCGCGCGGAAGATGCGGTCGGTCAGGTTGCCGGTGGCCCCGGCGAGCACCAGGCCCAGGCCGATCGCCCAGCCGATCGAGCGCAGCCGCCGCGACAGCCAGATGATCGCGATGACGACGGCGAGCGCGACCAGCGCCAGCACCCACGTCATGCCGGTGGCCATCGAGAACGCGGCGCCGGGGTTGCGGATCACCTGCAGGTAGATGAGCCCGCCGAGGATCTTGACCGGCTCCTTGCCCTCCAGGTTGGCGGTGACCAGGTTCTTCGTCACCAGGTCGATCGCCCAGAACACGACGGCGATCGCGAACACCCAGCCGACCCGCCGCTTCGGCAGCAACGGCTTCGCCGGGACCTCGGGGTTCTCCGGGGCGTCGGCAGCCGGGTCGGGCACCGCCTCTTCGGGCGCGGCGGTGTCGGGTTCGGAACGGCTGGGCTCGGTGCTCACCGGTCCATTGTCCACGGCGCTGGTCAAGCGGTGTCGCGGCGGTGCCGGAGCAGGGCGGCGAAGGCGGCGGCGAGCAGGACGAGCGCCGCCAGCAGCACGCCCACGAGGTCCGCCGAGAGCACGACGGCCACGAGCGCGAACAGGGCCGCGGTGACCAGGAGGAACACGCTGCGTTCGTACGCCGCGAGCACCAGCAGGCCGAGGGTGGCCAGCAGCGGGCCGCGCAGCCCGTCCCCGAGCCGGAACTGCCAGGACCCCACCAGGTCGAGCAGCGGGACGGCGAGCAGCGCGCCGAGCGTGCCGAGGACGAACCACCCGGTGCGGGCCGGGCGCAGCGCGAGGGCGTACCAGACGGCCGTGCCGGCCACCACCACGAGCAGCGCGACCAGCCACACCGGCCCGGCGGGCAGCTCCGCCCCCGCGGCGTAGTAGGTGTCCTGGGTGAAGAACTGCGTCGCCGGGTAGCCCGTGCCGCCGACGCCGCCGGTGCCGAGGTGCTGCTGCTCCAGCGGTCCGGAAACGAGGTTCACGGCGTCGCCCTCGGCCGGGCTCCGGCGCGACAGCAGCCGCACCACCGCCGCGCCGATCAGCGCGAAACCCAGCAACGCCAGCGGAAACCAGAAACGCGGTCCTCTCCCCATCGGGCCAGGCTAACGCTCAGCAGAACGGCGGGAGCTCCCGCGGGTCGCCGACCGGCGCCCAGCGGCCGTCCACCTTCGCGTACTCCCAGTCCGCTCCGCGCGCGACGATCCGGCGCAGCGCCAGCAGCACGCGGTCGACGTGCTCTTCGGTGCTGCCCAGGCCGAGGCTGACGCGGATCGCCTGCTGCCCCTCGCCGCCGGCGACGGCGATCAGGCGCTTGGCCGCGATGTGGGCGCAGAAGGCGCCGTCGCGCACGCCGATGCCGTACTCCGCGGACAGGACCGCCGCGAGCCAGCCCGGGTCGAACCCCGCGACGGTGAAGCTGACCGTGCCGACGCGGTCGACCGGCGCGTCGAACAGGCGCAGTTCGGCGCAGCCCGGGATGCTCTCGAGTCCCTTGCGCAGCCGGGTGAGCAGCGCCTGTTCGTGCGCGACGACGGCGTCCCAGTCGCGGGAGAGGGTCTCGCACGCGACGCCCAGCGCGTACACGCCGACGGTGTTGGGCGAACCGGCTTCGTGGCGCTCGGGGCCGTCGTTCCAGACGACGGCGTCTTCGGTGACGAGCTTCGTCGCGCCGCCGCCGGCGAGGTACGGGCGCGCGGCGCGCAGCCAGTCCGCGCGGCCGATCAGCGCGCCGGCGCCGAAGGGGGCGTACAGCTTGTGGCCGGAAACGGCGACGTAGTCGACGTCCAGGTCCCGGATCGAGATCCGGCGGTGCGGCGCGAGCTGCGCGGCGTCGAGGGCGATGCGGGCGCCGTGCTTCCGCGCCACGGCGGCGATTTCGGCCACCGGGAGCAGCTCACCGGTCACGTTGGACGCGCCGGTGACGACCACGAGCCGGGGCCCCTGCGGGGAACCCGCGAGTGCTTCGTCCACAGCGGACACTGCGGCGAGACGCGTGCGCGGGGCCGGGATCCGCCGGACGTTCGGGCCCTGCCACGGCAGCAGCGCGGCGTGGTGCTCGGTGTCGAAGACGACGACGGTGGTGTGCCGCGGCAGGCTGCGGGCGAGCAGGTTGAAGGAGTCGGTGGTGTTGCGGGTGAAGACGACGGTGTCGGTCCGGCGGGCGTCGACGAACCGGCGCAGGACGTCGCGGGTGCGCTCGTAGAGCTTGGTGGAGACCTGCGAGGCGAAGCCGGCGCCGCGGTGGACGCTGGCGTACCAGGGCAGGAACTCGTCGACCTTGGCGCGGACGGCGTCGAGGCAGGGGGCGCTCGCCGCGTGGTCGAGGTTGGCGTACCCGATGGTTTCGCCGGTGACGAGCGGGACGCGCAGCGCCGCGCCGGCGACAGTGGGGATGCCCTGCGGGGCAAGGAATTCGGTGCCACGGGCGGCCGGGGCGGTGGCGAGACCCGGTTCGGCGGCGTGCGGGGTTCCGGAAGTCGTGGCGCTGGTGCGGTCGATGGCGAGAGTCATCGGGGTGCCTCCTCGGCGGTCCGGGGGACCCCGGCGAGGGGCCCGCGCTTGCCCGTCGCGGGACGCGACCGGCCCGGTCTTCACCCGGGGCACCCCACCGCGGTAGGAGGGTTGCCGGCCAGCAAGCCGGGGCTTCGCGCTGGCACTCATGACCTGGCACAGAAGGTAACCGAGAACGCGCCGGGTGGCCAACCCCCTCCTCACATTCTGAGACGCCGTTCACAGCGCGCCCTGGTCAGAGCTTCGCGCGGAACCGGCCGGGCAGCGGGATCACGGCGTCGTCGGCGAGGTGCGTCGCGGTGCCTTCGTACTGCTCGGCGTGGTCGAGGGTCACCCAGTGGCCGCCGGCGCGGTGCTGCAGGTGGCCGGTGGCGGCGAGCGGCGCGGGTAGCCACCCATGAGAACGAGAGCCGGCCGCGTCAGCGACCCGACTCGCCCTTCCAGCGGGCCAGGCGCCCGGCCCGGTCGACGGCGCGCAGCCGGAGCTCGACGGCGTCGCGCACCGCCGACGTCGTGACCACCAGCAGCTGGTCGTGCTCCTGCAGCCGGCTGGTCTTCTGCGGGGTGAAGCCCGCTTCGCCGCGGACGACCAGGCTGACCGTCGCGCCGACGGGGAGCCGCAGCTCGGAGAGGTACACGCCGTGCAGCTTGGACCCGGGCTGGATGCGCACCTGCAGCAGTTCGGCGCCGAGCTCGTCCAGCGGGGCCGAGTCGACCTCGATCTCGTGCGCCTCGGACTTCTTCGCCAGCCCGAGCCAGCGCCCGAGCGGGCCGAGCGTCGCGCCCTGCAGCAGCGTCAGCACGATGACCAGCACGAACACCGCGTCGACCAGCCGTTGCGCGCCGGGCACCCCGTGCGACAGCGGGATCATGGCGAGCACGATCGGCACCGCGCCGCGCAGTCCGGCCCACGACAGGAACGCCTGTTCCCGCCACGGCAGCCGGAACGGCAGCATCGCCAGCACGACCGAGATCGGCCGCGCCAGCAGCAGCACGACGGCGCCCGCGACCAGGCCGGGCACGATCGCGTCGAGCAGCCGGCCCGGCGAGGCGAACAGGCCGAGCAGCACGAACAACCCGATCTGGGCCAGCCAGCCCAGCCCCTCGGCGAACGAGAGCGTGTCGGAGCGGTGCGGGAGCCGCGAATTGCCGAGCACCAGCGCGGCGACGTAGGTGGCGAGCAGCCCGGACGCGTGCAGCAGCTGCCCGGACGAATACGCCACGACGCACACTGCGACCGTGGCCAGCGGGTACAGGCCGGTCGCCGGCAGCGCGGCGCGGCGCAGCGCGATCCCGCCGAGCCAGCCGAACGCGAGCCCGATGGCCAGGCCGGCCGCGAGCTCGTAGACCACGAGCAGCGGCAGCGACCAGTCCACAGTGGTGCCTTCGGCCAGCACGACGACGGCGATGTAGGCCGGCGCGTCGTTGATGCCGGACTCCAGTTCGAGCGCGCCGGTGAGCCGTTTGCCGATCCCGGCCGAGCGGAGCACCGAGAACACCGCCGCCGCGTCGGTCGAGGCGAGCACCGCGCCCCACAGCAGCGCGATCCGCCAGTCGAGGCCCAGCAGCCAGTGCAGGGCCGCGCCGGTGACCGCGACGCTGACCACGACGGACACTGTGGACAGTGCGATACCGATGCCCAGCGCGGGTTTGACGGCCGACCACCGCGTGGTCAGCCCGCCTTCGGCGAGGATCATGACGAGCGCGGCGAGGCCGAGCGACTGGGTCAGCTCGGGGTTGTCGAAGCGGATGCCGAAGCCGGCTTCGCCCAGCAGCACGCCCATCGCGAGGTAGAGCAGCAGCGAGGGCAGGCCGAGCCGGATCGAGACCCGCACGGCGAGCACGGAGGCGAGCAGCACGACGCCGCCGACGCCGAGCAGCACGGGAAGCTGGTCCATGCCGCCTCCCTCCCGAGTGCCGTGGGGCCCTCAGAATAGTGAGGCGGGCGGGTTAACACGTTCGTGTACCGCTGCCGCGAGTCGGACACCCGGTGTGTTAAGGACAGCCGAGCGCGTCGAGCTCGACCCCGAGCGCCGTGAACGGCCGCCGCGCCGCCGGGAGGACCTTCACCGCGCGGTGCCCGTCGCGGACGACCCAGCCGGCGTCGACGGCCCGGTCCAGCAACGCCGCCGGGAGCGCGCCGGCGAGGTGGTCGCGGCGCTCCGTCCAATCCAGACAGTCGCGCAGCAGCGCCCGCCGCCCGGCGGCGACCGGCACGCCGAGACCGTCCAGGACTTCGCGGCCGTGCCCGGTCAGCGTCAGGCCGTCGGCGGTGTCGACGAGCCCGGTCGCGAGCATGCCGTCGCGGAGGGCGACCCCGAGCACGCCGGCGAGGTGGTCGTAGCAGGTGCGCGCGAAGCCGAGCCGCTTCACCCGCAGCGACGCCTTCAGCCCGGTGACCGGGCGGTGTGCGGCGTGCTGGGCCAGGTGCTCGATCAGCTCGGCCACGCGCGGGTCGGCGATCCGCACGTAGCTGGCGCGGCCCTGCTTGACGCGGGCGACGAAGCCGGCGTCGGACAGCCGCGTGACGTGCTCACTGGCGGTGGAGAGCGCGATCCCGGCCGCTTTCGCGAGCTCGCCGACGGTCCAGGCCCGCCCGTCGAGCAGGACGAGGCACATGGTGGCCCGGCTCGGGTCGGCGAGCACCGCGGCGACCTCGGCGAGGGCGATCGTCTCCATGCCCCCACGCTACGAGCTCCACCCTTCGACCCCCGCCGAAGCGTCACTTTCATAGGGAAAGTTCCGTCCAAGGACCCGGCACTTTCACGTGAAAGTGCCGACCTGGGAGCCGCACTTTCACGTGAAAGTGCGGCTTGGGCGGTCAGAGCGCTTTCAGGAACTTCGCCGCCAGGGTGACCGCCGGGCCTGAGTCGTTCGAGTTCTCCAGCACCACCGCGAACGCCACGGTCCCCCGGTACCCGACGAACCAGCCCGTCGCGTCGGAACCGTCGCCGAACTGGGCCGTGCCCGTCTTGCCGAACACCGTTCCCGCGCCGGCCGCGGCTCGGCCCGTTCCGCTGGTCACCACCGCGCGCATCAGCTTGCGGACCTCGCCGAGCACCGCCGCGGGCGGGGCCGAGTAGCCCTTGACCACCGTGGTCGGGAGGTCGTGCCACAGCCTCGGCGTGATCGCCTTGCCCGCCGCCACCGTCGCGGCCATCACCGCGCCGCCGAGGGCGCTGGCCTGGATGCGGCCCTGGCCGAAACCGTCCTCGACCTGCTCGTCCTTGCTCGCCGCCGGCTCGACCTTGCCCAGCTCCGTCTTGATGCCGGGGATCTCGTAGTCGGCGTTGAGGCCCAGCTCGTCGGCCGCCTTCTTCAGCCCGTCCGCCGGGAGCGCCAGCGCGAGCTGCCCGAACGTCGTGTTGCAGGACCGCGCGAACGCCGTCTGCAGGTTCGTCGCGCCCAGCTCGAAGTCCTCGTTGCGCACCGTGCGCGTGCCGATCGTGGCGACGCCGGGGCAGTCCACCGGCGAGCCCGCGGTGAGCCCGCTTTGCTGGACCGCCGCCACGGACGTCGCGATCTTGAACGACGAACCGGGTTCGTACAGCCCGCTGAGCGCCTTCGGGGAGTTCCCGGCCGCCGCGTTCTGGGCGACGGCGAGGAGGTCGCCCGAGCCGGTGTCGAGCGCGACCAGCATGGCCGATCCCGGGTAGCCGTCGACCGCGGCCTGCGCGGAGTTCTGCGCGGACAGGCTCAAGCTCGACGTCAGGGGCTTGGACCCGGCGTCGGCCGGCTTCCCGAACAGCGTCTCCAGGCTCTTCCCGCCGACGTCGACGCGCTGGACGGCGAACCCGCTGCCCGAAGCGGCCGTGACCTGGCCGGCGAGCGCCGACCGCAGCAGCGGCGCCGGGTTGCCCTCGACCGGGCGCAGGCCGCCCGACCCGGCGATGAGCAGCGGCTTGCCGTCGCGGTCGGCGACCGCGGTGGTGTCCGTCGCGACGGTGCCCACCACCAGCCGCTGGCCCGCCTCCAGCTTCGGGTGCAGCAGCGACGGCGCCCAGTGCACGAGCCACTTGCCGCCGGCCAGCCCGAGCTGGAACTGCACGTCGTAGCTCCACAGGCCGCCCTTCAGCGACCACGAGAAGGTGAACGTGCCCCCGGTCGTCTTCGCGCCGGCCGGCGTCGGCTGCAGCAGGGTCAGCTTGGCGCCGACCGACGTCGGGTTCAGCGTGTTCCGGGCGTCCCGCAGCGCCACCGCGGCCGCCGCGTTGTCGTCGGTCAGCCGGGCGGCCGCGTCGGGGTTGTTCTCGGTCAGGTCCTGCAGGTACTCGGTGATCGCCGAGTGCGGGTCGAGCGCGCCCGGGTTGTCGACCGAAGTCGCCCCGGCTTCCGCCGTCGGCGCCGTGTCCCCGCCGTTGAGCACGAAGAACGCCGCCACCACGACCGCGACGACCAGCAGCGCGCCGCCGATCAGGATCCCGCGTCTCTTGCCAGGACTCATCCCGGTTCCCTCCCCCGTGCCCGCCACGACCGTGAGTGGCAAGTCGGGTCAGCACCTTACTTGCCACTCACGATCGGCGTCAGGCTTTTGCGACCCCGGCGGTCACCTTCGTGCCGTCGCCGACCGTGCCGGCGAAGCCCTCGCCCACCGGCTCGTAGGCCACCGACGTCGCCAGCACCTCCGCGGCCAGGAACTCCTCGTACGCCCGGGCGGCCTCGACGACGTCGGCCGGGGCGTCGACGGTCAGCGCGATCCGGTCCGCGACGTCGAGCCCGGCGTCGCGGCGGGCCTGCTGCACGACCCGGACCAGGTCGCGGGCCACGCCTTCGGCCGCCAGCTCCGGCGTGACCTCGGTGTCGATCAGGACCAGCCCGGACCCGCCGGGCAGCTCGGCCGCCGCGCCGCCGCTCTTGGCGACCAGCCGGCGCTCGAACTCGCCCTCCTGCAGCGCGATCCCGGCCGCGACGACGGTGTCGCCCTGCAGCGACCAGTCGCCCGCCTTGACGGCCTTGATCACGGTCTGGACGTCCTTGCCCAGCCGCGGGCCGGCGGCGCGGGCGTTGACCGCGACCTCGAACCCGCCGTGCGCGGCGACGTCGGTGGTCAGCTCGACCGCCTTGACGTTCACCTCGTCGCGCAGGATGTCCGCGAAGGCCGTCAGCGACTCGGCGTCCTCGGCCGCCACGACCAGCGACGACAGCGGCAGCCGCACGCGCAGCTTGTTCGCCTTGCGCAGCGACAGCGCCGACGACGCCACCTGCCGCACCCGGTCCATCGCGGTGACGAGCGCCGCGTCGGCGGGCAGGTCGAGCGCGTTCGGCCAGTCGGTCAGGTGCACCGAGCGGCCACCGGTCAGGCCGCGCCAGACGACCTCGGTGGTCAGCGGCAGCAGCGGCGCCGTGACCCGCGAAGTCACCTCGAGCACTGTGTGCAGCGTGTCGATCGCGTCCTGGTCGCCGGCCCAGAAGCGGTCCCGCGAGCGGCGCACGTACCAGTTGGTCAGCACCTCCAGGAAGTCCCGCACGGTCTGGCACGCGCCCGCGACGTCGTAGCTGTCCATCGCGAACTCGACGTCGGTGACCAGCTCGTGCGTCTTCGCCAGGACGTACCGGTCGAGCACGTTCGGCGAATCCGTGCGCCACTTGCCTGCCACGCCCTCGGCGTTCGCGTACAGCGCGAGGAAGTAGTACGAGTTCCACAGCGGCAGCACGGCCTGGCGGACGGCGTCGCGGATGCCCTTGTCGGTGACGATCAGGTTGCCGCCGCGCAGGATCGGGCTCGCCATCAGGTACCAGCGCATGGCGTCGGAGCCGTCGCGCTCGAAGACCTCGTTGACGTCCGGGTAGTTGCGCAGCGACTTCGACATCTTCGCGCCGTCGGACCCCAGCACGATGCCGTGCGAGACGCAGGCGCGGAACGCCGGCCGGTCGAACAGCGCCGTCGCGAGCACGTGCAGCAGGTAGAACCAGCCGCGGGTCTGCCCGATGTACTCGACGATGAAGTCGCTCGGGTAGTGGTGCTCGAACCACTCGGCGTTCTCGAACGGGTAGTGCACCTGGGCGTACGGCATCGAGCCGGAGTCGAACCAGACGTCCAGGACGTCCTCGACGCGGCGCATGGTCGACTTGCCGGTCGGGTCGTCCGGGTTCGGCCGGGTCAGCTCGTCGATGTAGGGCCGGTGCAGGTTGTCCAGCCGCACGCCGAAGTCCGCCTCCAGCTCGTCGAGCGAGCCGTAGACGTCGGTGCGCGGGTACGCCGGGTCGTCGGACTGCCACACCGGGATCGGCGTGCCCCAGTAGCGGTTGCGCGAGACCGACCAGTCGCGCGCGTTCTCCAGCCACTTGCCGAACTGGCCGTCCTTGACGTTCTCCGGGTACCAGGTGATCTGCTGGTTCAGCTCGATCATCCGGTCCTTGAACTGCGTCACCGCGACGAACCACGACGAGACCGCGCGGTAGATCAGCGGGTTGCGGCAGCGCCAGCAGTGCGGGTACGGGTGGTCGTAAGTCTCGTGGCGCAGCAGCAGCGCGCCCTGCTCGGCCGCGGAACCCGTGCCGTTCTTCAGGTCGCGGATGATGTTCGGGTTGGCGTCGAACACCTGCTGGCCGGCGTAGTCCGGCACGGTCGCGTCGAACTTGCCCTGCGCGTCGACCGGCGTCACCGGGGTGATGCCGGCGGCGTCGGTGACGACCTTGTCCTCTTCACCGTAGGCGGGCGCGATGTGCACGATCCCGGTGCCGTCTTCGGTCGTGACGTAGTCCGCGGGGAGGACCCGGTGCGCGTTCTCGGTGCCGGTGAAGTACGGGAACGGCGGCGCGTAGCGGGTACCGAGCAGCTGCTCGCCGGTGTAGCGCGCGACGACCGGCGGCTCTTCGCCGAGTTCCCGCGCGTACGCGGCGACGCGTGCTTCGGCGAGCAGGAACCGCTTGCCGTCGCTCTCGACGACGACGTAGTCGACGTCCGGGTGCACCGCCGTCGCGAGGTTGGACGGCAGCGTCCACGGCGTCGTCGTCCAGATCAGCAGGTAGGTGCCGTCGAGCTCGGTGCCGTTGTCCTGCAGCCGGAAGCCGACGGTGACGGCCGGGTCCTGGCGGGTGGCGTAGACGTCGTCGTCCATCCGCAGCTCGTGGTTGGACAGCGGCGTCTCGTCGCGCCAGCAGTACGGCAGGACGCGGTAGCCCTCGTACACGAGTCCCTTGTCCCACAGGCGTTTGAACGCCCACAGCACCGACTCCATGTAGCTGACGTCGAGGGTCTTGTAGTCGTTGTCGAAGTCGACCCAGCGGGCCTGGCGGGTGACGTAGTCGCGCCACTCGTTCGTGTAGCGCAGGACGGACTCGCGCGACACCTCGTTGAACTTCGCGATGCCCATCTCGTCGATCTGGGCCTTCTCGGTGATGCCGAGCTGGCGCATGGCCTCGAGTTCGGCGGGCAGGCCGTGGGTGTCCCAGCCGAAGCGGCGCTCGACCTTGCGGCCCTTCATCGTCTGGTAGCGCGGCACCAGGTCCTTGACGTACCCGGTGAGCAGGTGGCCGTAGTGCGGCAGGCCGTTGGCGAAGGGCGGGCCGTCGTAGAAGACGTACTCGTTGTCGCCGCGCTCGCCGGCCGGGCGCGCGTCGATGGTCGCCTGGAACGTCCGGTCCGTCTCCCAGTAGGCGAGGACCTGCTTCTCCAGCTCGGGGAAGGACGGCTGCGACGGGACGCCCGCACCGTCGTTCAGCTGGGCCTGGGGGTACATCCGGGTGCTCCTCGGTTCGTCGCTCTCGTACGGACGACCGGCTCCCGGTCACCCACACGGGGACGAGACGCCTTGCGGCGTTCCGCGGTACCACCCCGCTTGCCCGCTCTCGCGGGCCGCTTCGTTCGACGGCTGTCACGGGCCGCACCCGTCCGGTTCTACTGAGAGCGGTGAAGCTCGGTTCTTCCGGAGGCTCCCCGGTGATGGCCGGATCGGCGCCTTGCTGGTACCAGGTTAACCGCCCCGCGCAACCCGTTGCCACGAGGGGCGCACCGGAAACGAACGCGACCGCCGCGGCGATCCCTCCGTTGCCGATCCGACCGAAAGCAGGCGGACACGGTCCGCAGCCGATCCGCCCCACGTGGGGTTTCCGCCGTGGCTGCCGTCGGATCGGCGACGAATGGCGCAGTAGCATGACCGCAGGCCGCCCGAAGGTCCGCGGCCGGAAACCCACGGGGGAAATTTTCACGGTGAGCCGCACTTTTCAGGTGGATCTTCGCGGGGTCGTCGACCTCCTCAGCCGCCACCTCTACTCGAGCCCGCGCGTGTACGTGCGGGAACTGCTGCAGAACGCCATCGACGCGGTGACCGCGCGCCAGGCGCGGGAACCCGGTGCGCCCACCGAAATCGCGATCGAGGCCGGCGACGGCGTGCTGCGCGTGACCGACACCGGGATCGGGCTGACCGAAGCCCAGGTGCACGAGCTGCTCGCGACGATCGGGCGCAGCTCCAAAAGGGACGAACTGGGCTTCCAGCGCCACGAGTTCCTCGGCCAGTTCGGGATCGGGCTGCTGTCGGCGTTCCTCGTCGCCGACGAGGTGCGCGTCGTGACGCGCTCGGCCGGCGGCGGCCCGGCCGTCACGTGGACCGGCCGCTCCGACGGCACGTACGCCATCGGACCGGGCGAACGGGACACCCCGGGCACCACGGTCACCCTCGCCGCGCGCCCCGGCGCCGAAGAGTGGTTCGTCCCCGGCACGGTCACCGAGCTGGCCACGCTCTACGGCTCGATGCTGCCGTTCGGGATCACCGTCGACGGCCGCCCGGTCACCACCCCCGTGCCGTGGGCCCACGACGACCGCGCGCCCGGGCGGCGGCAGGCCGATCTGGTCGGCTACGCGCAGGACACCCTGGGCTTCACGCCGTTCGACGTCGTCGAGCTGGACGTGCCCGCCGCCGGGCTGACCGGCGTGGCGTACGTGCTGCCGTTCCCGGCCAGCCCGGCCGAGCACGGTGGCCACCGCGTCTACCTCAAGCGGATGCTGCTCGCGGAAAACGCGCCCGGGCTGCTGCCGGACTGGGCGTTCTTCGCCCGCTGCGTCGTCGACGCGGGCGAGCTGCGGCCGACGGCGGGCCGGGAAGCGCTCTACGACGACGGCCAGCTGGAGGCGGCGCGCGAGGCGCTCGGCGACCGGCTGCGCGGCTGGCTCGCCGGGCTGGCGCGGACCGCGCCCGACCGGCTGAACCGGTTCCTCGGGATCCACCACCTCGGCGTCAAGGCCCTCGCCCTGCACGACGACGAGATGCTGCGGCTGGTCGAGCAGTGGTGGCCGCTGGAGACCAACGTCGGCCGGATGACCATGGCCGAGTTCCGCGGCCGCTACGGGCTGCTGCGCTACTGCGCCACCACCGACGAGTTCCAGCAGCTGGCCGGGGTCGCGGCCGCGCAGGACATCGCCGTGATCAACGGCGGCTACACCTACGACAGCGAGCTGGCCGAGCGGCTGCGGGCGCTCGAACCGGACCTGGTGGTGACCCGGCTCGACCCGAGCGACCTCACCACGGCGTTCGCCGAGCTCGACAGCGCCACGGCGCTGGCCACCCGGCCGTTCGTCGCGGCCGCGCAGCGCCACCTCGACCGGCTGGGCTGCGAGGTCGTGCTGCGCGAGTTCCAGCCCTCGAGCCTGCCGGTGCTCTACCTGCTGGACCGGGCCGCCGCGTTCGCCGGCGAGCTGCGGGCCACCAAGGAGCAGGTCGACGAGCTGTGGGCGGGGGTGCTTTCGGCGTTCGAGAAGCCGGCCGACGACCGCCCGCAGCTGGTGCTCAACCACCGCAACCCGCTGGTGCGGCGGATCAGCCTGCTGCGGGACGACACGCTGCGCGGGCTGGCCGTCGAGTCGCTCTACGGGCAGGCCCTGCTCTTCGGCAGGCACCCGATCCGGCCGGCCGACGCCGCGCTGCTGAACCGCTCGTTCCTCGGCCTGCTGGAGCAGGCCGTCCCCGAAGAGGAGACCCGATGACCACCCCCACCGCCGGCGAGCAGGAGGTCTGGGACCGGCTGTGGGCCGCCGAGCGGCTGCCGCGCGGGCGCGCCCAGATCGCCGCGCTGGAAGCCGGGCTCCGGGAAGCGGACGCCCACGGCTCGCCCGAGCTGCGCTTCGGCGCCCGGATCCTGATCACCAGCGCCTACCAGCAGGGCGGCGAGCCGGCGAAGGCGTTCGTGCCGTTCGCGTGGTGCCTGGCGGTGCACGACCGCGGCGAGGCCGACTCGCGCTGGACCCACGACCTGCACTGGTACTTCAAGTTCATGGCCGGGTCGATGGCGACCTTCCCGGAGGTGCCGCTCGACCGCACCCGCGCCGTGCTCGACGACATGGAACGCCGGTACCGCCAGGCCGGGTACTCGATGAACCCGGTGCACCAGTACCGCGCGGTGCTCGCGCGGCACATCGGCGACCGCGAAACGGCCGCCGAGCAGTACCGGCTGTGGTCGGCCGCGCCCCGCGGCCGGATGTCCGACTGCGTCGGCTGCGAACCGAGCGACAAGGTCGCGCACCTGAACTGGCTCGGCCGGTACGCCGAAGCCGCCCAGGTGGCCGAGCCGGTGCTGGGCGGGGAGTTCAGCTGCGTCGAGCAGCCGCAGCACATCCTGACCGAGCTGCTGCTCCCCTACGTCCACATCGGCCGGTACGACGACGCCGTGCAGGCGCACCGCCGCGCGTACCGGGCGATGCGGCACGACCCGGCGCAGCTGCAGTCGATCGCCACGCACCTCGCGTTCTGCGCGCTGACCGGGAACCACGCCCGCGGGCTCGACCTCGTCGAGCGGCACCTCGGCTGGCTCGAGGCGCCGCCGACGCCGTACGCGGAGCAGGAGTTCGCCGCCGCGGCCGCGCTGAACCTGCGGCTGGTGGCCGAGGGCGGCCACGGCGACGCGCCGGTGCGCCGCGCCGGGGGCACGACCACGGTGGCCGAGCTGCGAGACGAGCTGGCCGGGCGCGCGCTGGAAATCGCGGCGCGGTTCGACGCGCGCAACGGCACGGCCGAACAGGGCAAGCGGGTCCGCGCGGTGCTCGCCGCCGAACCGCTCGTCGAGCACCTGCCGCTGTCCGGGACCACCGCACCCGAGCCGGTTCCCGCACCCGCCCGGGTCTGGCCGGAGTCGCCGGCGGAGCTGGCCGACCTCGGCGAGCAGGAGGCCCGGCTGGGCCGCTCGCCCGACGACGTCTGGGCCCGCTTCGACGAGGTGTGCCCGGAACCGTCGGGGACGCTGCGGGCCCGGCGGCTGACCGCGGCGGCGGACGCCGAGCTGCCCGGCGACCTCGAGGCCGCGAGCCGCGGCTTCGCGCGGGCGGCCGGGGTGTTCGAGGAAGCCGGCGACGCCGTCGGGGCGGAAGCCGCGCGGGGCAAGGAAATCCTGTTCGCGGCGCTGGCCGGGGACCGCCCGGGCGCGGCCGAGGAGCTCGAAGCGTCCGCCGCGCGCCTCGCGGCCATCGGCGAGCCCGCCGACCACGCCCGCGCCCTGCTGCGGGTGGCCGTGCTCCACTTCGCGCGGAACGACTTCGACGCCACCACCGACGTCCTCGACCGGGCCGCCGAACCGGTCCGCGCCACCCCCGAGCTCGCCGCGGCGTGGCTGCAGCGCCGGGCCCTGGTGCTGGCGAACCAGGGCGACCTCCCGGGCGCGATCGAGCTGGTCGTGGACGCGGCGGAGCGGTACACGGAGCTGGGTTCGCCCGAACGGGCCGCGAACTCGCGGCTGCTGGGCGTCCAGTTCCGGGCCGGCCTCGGCGACCGGGAGACGGCGTTCGCCGAGACGACGTCGATCGACCCGGGCACGGACCGGTCGGCGTCGGCGCGCTTGCACCAGCTGCGCGGGCACCTGGCCAACGACCTCGGCCGCCCCGAGGACGCCGCCGCCGGCTTCCGGGCCGCCGCCGGCGACTTCACCGCGCTCGGCGCCGACGTGGACGCGGCGGTGGCCCGCGTCGAATTCGCGGCCGCGGCCCTGGACGCCGGCCGTCCGGAAGAGGCGGCCGAAGCGATCGAGGACGCCGAAGCGGTCCTGGAGCGGGCGGGCGCAGACCACGAACTGGCGCGCGGCCGGTACCTGCTGGCGAAGGCGTGCCAGGAGCTGGACCGCGAGGTCCAGGCGGCGGAGCTGTTCGCCGTGTCCGCCGGGCACTTCGCGGCGATGGGGAACGAGGCCGCGGCGGGGCAGGCGACGGAGTCCCGGGCCGAGGTCCTCGACCGGCTGGACCGTGACGCCGAAGCGGCGGCCGACTTCACCACCGCGGCTTCGTACTTCCACACGGCCGGGCTGCCGGCCGAGGAACTGCGCAACCGCCGTCGCGCGGCGCTGTCGTGGCTGTGGGCCGGCGAACCCGCGAGTGCGGAGGAAGCGCTGGCGGTGGCCGACGCGGTGACGGGCGAAGGACCGCAGTTCGAGTGGGAAAGCGCACTGGCGGCTTACGACGGCGCCCGGCTGCTGGCCAACCTGGAGCGTCCGGCGGAGGCGCTTCCCCGCGCCACGGCGGCGGCGGAAGCCTTGCGGGCCATGGAAGCCGAGGGCCCGGCGGTGGCCGCGGACGTCCTCAGTGGACGGTTGTGGCGCGACCTCGGGAAGGTGGCGGAGGCCCGGGAGGTGCTGACCGCGGCGTTGTCGCGGCTGCCGGAAGAGGCGGCCGGGCAACGCGCGGACATCGAGGCGCTGCTGGCGGAACTCGAGGGCTGAACCGGTGCGGGGGAAGGGTTCCGCACGCCCGCCAGTGTCACGCCGATCGCCGTCAGCCACAGGGCCGCCGCGATCACGCCGACCACGTGCAGGCCGTCGAGGAACCCCTCCCCCGGCGTCCCCGCCACCGCGCCCAGCACCGCCACCCCGAGGGCGCCGCCCGCCTGGCGGGCCGTGTTGTTGACCCCGCTGGCCACCCCCGCCCGCCCGGGCGGGAGGCCGGACACCGCGGCCGTCACCACCGCCGTCGTCAGCAGGCCCATGCCCGCGCCGAGGCCCAGCAGCGTCGGCAGGAGGGCCGGGTAGCCGCTGTTTTCCCCGAGCAGCACCAGGTTCGCCATCCCGAGCACCCCCAGCGCGAGCCCGGCGACCATCAGCGTCCGCGGCCCGAACCGGGCGGTCAGCCGGCCCGCGATCGGGGCCAGCACCGACAGCGGGCCGAACAACGGCAGCACCTCGAGCCCCGCCGTCAGCGGGGACGCGTGCCGCACACCCTGCAAGTACAGCGTCAGCACCAGGATCGCGCCGATCCCGACGAAGTTCATCGCCGCCGCCACGAAGGTGGCGCTCAGCGTCCGCCCGACGACGTCCAGGGGCAGCATCGGGTCCGGTGACCGGCGCTCCACGGCCACGAACGCCGCCAGCGCGACGGCCGCCACCACCGCGGCCACCGCACTCCCGCCGATCACCGCGTACACGCCGGCGCCGAGGGCGGGCGCGGCGGTGGCGGCACCCGCCGGATCGAGCCGGCCGGGCGCCCGCTCTCCCCGCGGCACGAGCCGCCAAGTGGCGAAGGCCGCCGCGAGCACGATCGGGACGTTGAGCCAGAACACCGGCCGCCAGCCCCCCGGCGTCACGACCGCGCCGCCCAGCACCGGGCCCGCCGCCAGCGCGAGCGCGGACACCCCGGCCCAGACACCGAGGGCGCGGGCCCGCTCGGCGCGTCCCGGGTGGGCGTTGGTGATGACGGCGAGCGTGCCGGGCAGCAGCAGCGCCGCGCCCAGCCCCTGGCCGGCGCGGGCGGCGACGAGCTCCGGGGCCGTGGCCGCGAGCCCGCACGCCGCCGACGCCACGCCGAACAGCCCGAAGCCGGTCAGGACGATCCGGCGGTGGCCGACGACGTCGCCGAGCGCACCGCCGGTGAGCAGGAACGCGGCCAGGACGACGGTGTAGCCGTCGACCACCCACTGCTGCGCGGCGAGATCCGCGTGCAGGCCGGTGCCCACGATGGGCAGGGCGACGTTGACGACCGTGACGTCCAGCTGCACCAGGAGCATCCCGGCGCACAAGGTGAACAGGAGCATGCCTCCAGTGCACCGCGCGGACGCTTCCGTCGCGGTGGAAGCGTGCCGGGGGCATCCTGGAGAAGTGGAAGGGGACGCCGACATCGCCCGCACCGCCGCGTTGTTCGCGGACCCGGCGCGGGTCGGGGTGCTGCTCGCCCTCGCCGACGGCCGGGCGCTGGCGGCGTCCGTGCTGGCCGCCGAGGCGCGGCTGTCCGCACCGGGGGTCAGCGCGCACCTGGCGAAGCTGCGGGCGGCGGGCCTGGTCGTCGCGGAGAAGTCGGGGCGCCACCGGTTCTACCGGCTGGCCGGGCCGGACCCGGCGGAGCTGCTGGAGACGCTGGCGCGGTTCTCGCCGTCCCAGCCGGTGACGTCGTTGCGCGAGGGCACGCGCGCGGAGGCGTTGCGGACGGCCCGGACGTGCTACGACCACCTGGCCGGCCGGCTCGGGGTCGCGGTGACGTCGGCGTTGCTGGCGCGGGGCGCGTTGGCGGGAGCCCCGGACACGCGACGGCGCGCGGGCGACCGGATTTCGGCTCCGCTGCGCGAACACCCGTACTCCCTCGGCCCGGCGGCGGAGCCGGTGTTCGGTGAGCTGGGCATCGACCTGGCCGCGGCCTCGACCGGACGCCGGCCGCTGCTGAAGTTCTGCCTGGACTGGAGCGAGCAACGCCACCACCTGGCAGGCGCCCTGGGCGCGGCGGTGGCGACGCGGTTCACGGAAGCGGGCTGGGTCCGACGGCGTGCGGAAGCCCAGAGAGCGATCCGGCTCACACCGGAAGGGGCGCGGGCGCTGGCGATCCACTTGGGACTGGCCGGTCTGGCGGCTTAGCGGTGGGAACATCAGGGTCGCGCAGCAGGGCCAGGTCCGGGGCTGGCCCTGCCTGGCGGGTTAGCGGTGGGCGGCCACCAAGGTCGCGCGGCGCATGCAGGCCCAGTCCCACAGGACCGGCCCGACTGGCGGCCCAACGGTGCGCGGCCACCAATCCGGGGCCGGCCCGGCCTGTCGGCTCAGCGGTGGGCGGCCACCAAGACCGCGCAGCGCATGCAGGCCCAGTCCCACGAGACCGCCCAACCTCGCGGCTAACAGTGAGCGGCCACCAAGACCGCGCAGCGCGTGCAGGTCCAGGCCCACGGGACCGGCCAACCTCGCGGCTAACGGTGAGCGGACCAAGACCGCGCGGCGCATGCAGGCCCAGTCCCACAGGACCGGCCCGACTGGCGGCCTAACGGTGCGCGGCCACCAATCCGGGGCCGGCCCGGCCTGTCGGCTCAGCGGTGGGCGGCCACCAAGATCGCGCAGCGCGTGCAGGTCCAGGCCCACGGGACCGCCCACCCTCGCGGCCTAACGGTGAGCGGCCACCAGGGTCGCGTCCGGGGCGCAGCGGCCGCACGGGGTGAAGCCGAGCTGGCGGGCCTCGCCGATGCCGATCGGGATCAGTTCGCGCCTGCCGAGCCATGGGCAGGCCCTCAAGTGGTAACGCGGGTGCTCGTCGACGACCACGACCTCGTCCTCGAGGTCCGCCAGGAGCGCGATGTCGGCGGCCGGGGTCTTCTCCTCGTCCGGTTCCGCTTCCTCGTCCTCGGCGGGTTCCTCCGCGGCGACGGGTTCAGGTTCAGGCGAGGGCTCGGGCGTGTCGGCCGGGTCGCCCAGCTCGCCGGCCTTCGGGATCAGCGTCGTCTGCTCCTCGGCCGGCTCGGGTTCCGGCGCCGGCTCCGCTTCGGGCGCGGACTCGGCAGGCTCCGGAGCCGACGCGGCCGAAGCACGGCGACGGCGGCGCAGCCAGTCGGCCACCAGGAGCAGGCCCGCCAGTACCGACAGGCCGATGGAAACCCACGCCCACAGCGAAGAAGCGGTGATCAGCGCGGTGACGAGCAACCCCAGAGCCGCCAGTACCAGTACCAGCACGATGTAAAGCACGCTGCATTAGAGCACGAACCGGGCAAGATCGGCCTGCGACCCACCCACGTGCCGTACCGGATCGACTCCGAACCGTGGCCTGCCCCGCCGGCTCGTGCCGGCGGGGCAGGCCCGGAAGGAAAATCAGCCGGCTTCGGCGCGGGGGCCGAACGAGTAGCCCTGGCCGCCGCTGGACGAGCCGGACGACTGGCCGGAGCCCGACGAAGCCGACGCGGGCGCGGCGGAACCGCGGTCGTCGAGCTCGCGCAGCTGGGACTCGAGGAACCCGCGCAGCCTCGTGCGGTACTCCCGCTCGATCGTGCGCAGCTCTTCGATCTTCTTGCCCAGCCCGCTCTTCTCCGAGTTGAGGCTGTTCATCGTCTCGGTGTACTTGCGCTGCGACTCGCGCTCGAGCGTCGTCGCCTTGTCGCGCGCCTGGCGCTCCAGCGTCTCGGCCCGGGTCCGCGCGTCGTTCAGCATCGTGTCGACGCGCGTGCGCGCCTCGTTGACCATCGAGTCGGACTTCGCCCGAGCGTCCGAGAGCAGCTGCTCGGACTTGGTGCGGGCCTCGGCCAGCATCCCGTCGGACTCGGTCTTCGCCTCGGCGGTCAGCCGGTCGGCCATCTCCTGGGCGAGGCCCAGGACCTTGGCCGCCTGCACGTTCGGCTCCGTGCTGTCGCCGACCATCGAGTGCGCCTGGGTCTGCTCCATGGCGGACTGCGGCGGCGGCACCGGCGCCAGCCGGCGCGACGGCTCTTCACGCATCGGGGGCTGTGCAGATTTGGCACTGTCGAGCTCGCTTCGAGTCGACTCGAGCTCGGAGTCGAGCTGTTCCATCTGCTGGCGCAGCTCGTTGTTGTCTTCGATCAAGCGGGCCAGCTCGGTCTCCACCAGGTCGAGGAACGCGTCCACCTCGTCCTCGTTGTAGCCCCTCTTGCCGATGGGCGGCTTGCTGAACGCAACGTTATGCACGTCAGCGGGGGTCAACGACATCAGATCACCTCACGCACTCCATGGCCTGCAGGGTCCACCCAAGTTTCCCCGATCAACTTGGAGTCGCCAGTTGCATCGCGAAGAACACAACCAACAGCAGCACCATAATCGACAAGTCCAGTCCGACGCCGCCGATCCGGACCATCGGAATGATCCTTCTGAACAACCGGACCGGCGGGTCCGTCACTGTGTAGATGGTCTCGAGCGTCACCGCAACCCCTCCGGCCGGATGCCACTCACGCGCGAACGTCCGGACGAGTTCGACCACGATCCGCGCCGTCAGCAGCAGCCAAAAGGCGAACAGCACGTACCAGACGACCAGCCACACAGCTTCCACATGCCTACTCTAACCAGGCGTCCGGCCATAAGACGCAGTCAAGGGGGTCGACGCCGCATCGAGTCGACAAAATCACGTCTGCTTGCGCTCAGCGGTCCGCGCGACTTCAGCCCCGCAAAAACAATCCCCCTTCGGCGATCCGCCGACGGTCTTCGGCGGTCACGTCCACATCGGGCGGTGAGAGAAGGAACACCTTGTTGGTGACCTTGTCCATCGACCCGCGGAGCGCGAACGCCAGCCCGGCCGCGAAGTCCACAAGGCGCTTCGCGTCCGCGTTCTCCATCTCGGTGAGGTTCATGATCACCGGGATGCCCTCGCGGTAGTGCTCCCCGATCGCCCGCGCCTCCGCGTAGCTCGTCGGGTGCAGTGTCGTGATCCGGCTCAACGGGTCACGCACCGGCTGGCGCACGACCGGCTCCGTGACCGGCCGGAGCCGTGCCACGGGTTCCGGCTGCCGGTCCATCGCGAGCGCGCCGTGGACGGCCGGCTCCGAGCTGGGCACGGAGCGTGACCTGCTGCGGCTGACGGGCTCGTCGTACGTGTCGTCGACGTCGCGGTACCGTGAGCGGGACGACCGGGGAGCCGGCTCCTCGTAGGAGTCGTACTCGTCGTCGTAACCGCGCCGGTAATCGTCCTCGGCGTCGTAGCCATCGTCGTCAGCGGGCACCATCCCGAAGTAGGCCTTCAGCTTCTGCAGCGCGCTCATGCCTCTCCCTAGCCCTAGCCGCTCCCGCACCAACGATTCTCCACGCCGTCAATGCCCCGCGCGGACGGCCACTAAACGTGACGGCCGTGCGAGCTCCCTACGGCGAGGCTAAACCGCGTCCACCGAGCAACGCGGTTCCGACACGCACAGAGGTTGAGCCGTGCGTGATCGCCTGTTCGAGATCATGGCTCATCCCGGCGGACACCGTTGCGGCATTCGGGTGATCTTTGCGGAGCGCCTCACCCGCGCGAGCGAGGCGTTCGAAGGCGGCGGCGGGGTCGGCACCGAGCGGCGCGACGGCCATCAGCCCGCGAAGCCGCAGCTCATCCATGTGGGTGACGTGCTCGGCGAGCGCACCGAGCTCGCCGAGGGGGCAGCCGCCGCGCGCGGGGTCGTCGTCGAGGCTGGCCTGGAGCAGCACGTCGAGGGGTTCGTCACGTATCTGCGCGTCCCGGGCCGCACGCACCGCCTTCGCGAGCGCGTCGGCGAGCCGCGCCGAATCGAGGGACTGCACTTCGTGCGCCCAGGCGACCACCGACCGTGCCTTGTTGCGCTGCAGCCGGCCGACCATGTGCCAGCGCAGGCGGGCCCCGGGCCGCAGCTCGGCGACTTCGAGCGTCTTCGGCCCGGCGTCCTGGTCGCGGTTCTCGCCGAGGTCGGTGACGCCGAGGTCGGCGAGCAGCGCGGCGTCCGACGCCGGGAAGGTCTTGGTGACGGCGATCAGCTTCACCTCGTCGCGGGCGCGCCCGGCGGCGCGGCAGGCGGCGGCGATCCGCGCTTCGACCTCGGCGAGGTTCCCGGCCAGCTCGGCCTTCCGGTCGCTCACGCTTCGACCCAGGTGATGCCGGCGATCCGCCCGGTCGTCCCGTCGCGGCGGTAGCTGAACAGCGTCTTGTCCTCGTTCGTGCACCGCGGGTCGACGCCGATCTTGCCGACGCCGAGGTCGGCGAGCTGGCGCCAGAGACCGGCGCGCAGGTCGAGGCCGGGCGTGCCCTTGCGGGTCTTGCAGGCGCTGCCGGGGACGTGCTTCTCGACGTCGGCGGCCATTTCCGCGGGGACCTCGTAGCAGTCGCCGCAGATGGCCGGGCCGAGCAGCGCTTCGATCCGGTGTGGCTCGGCGCCCGCTTCGCGCATCGCGGCCACGGCAGCCGGGACAACGCCGACGCGCGTGCCTACGCGACCCGCGTGCACCGCCGAGACCACGCCGGCCTCGGCGTCGGCCAGCAGGATCGGCACGCAGTCGGCGACCAGCACCACGAGCGCGACGCCCGGGGTCGCGGTCACCAGCGCGTCGGTCGCTTCGGCGGCGCCGGTCTCGGAGCCGTCCACAGTGGTCGCCGTGCGGCCGTGGACCTGCTCCATCCAGGCCAGCTTGTCCTCGGCCAGGCCCAGCTCGGCCGCGAGGCGCTTGCGGTTGGCGTAGACGTCGCCCTCGTCGTCGCCGACGTGGTCCCCCAGGTTGAAGGTGTCGTACGGCGGCCGCGACGCGCCGCCCGCCCTGGTCGTCACCACTCGCCGTACCCGCATGTCCCCATCCTCCCAAACGCCGTGAAGGCCACCTCCAGGAACTACGAGTTCCCCGAGGTGGCCTTCACGGACAGCAGCTGACCTAGCGCCGCATGAACGGCGGGACGTCGACCTCGTCGTCCGACGGGTCGTCGTGGACCGGCATCGCGCGTCCGGGCAGGCTGCCCTGGGTCGAGTTGGAGCCGATCGGCGAGTAGCCGCGCGAGCCGCCGCCGGGCTGCGGGAGACCGCCGGACGGCTGTCCGCCGGTCGCCGACGGCAGCGGCGAGTGCGAGCGCGGCGGCGCCACCGGGTAGCCGGAGCTGCCCGTGGACGGCACCGGGGTGGCCCCCGACGACGGGGCCGGCGGGTTCGACACCTGGCCGGCCGAGGCCGACGCGGTCGTCGACGACTGGCGCGAGCCGGAGCCGAAGGTCGACGGGTCGAGCTTCTTGTGCGTCGGCGCGCCGGCGTCGAACCCGGCCGCGATCACCGTGACGCGGACCTCGTCGCCGAGGGAGTCGTCGATGATCGTGCCGAAGATGATGTTGGCGTCGGGGTGCGCCGACTCCTGCACCAGCGAGGCGGCCTCGTTGATCTCGAACAGGCCCAGGTCCGAACCACCCGCGATCGAAAGCAGCGCGCCGTGCGCACCGTCCATGGAGGCCTCGAGGAGCGGCGAGTTGATCGCCTTCTCGGCCGCCTGGATGGCCCTGCCTTCACCGCGTGCGGACCCTATTCCCATCAACGCCGAGCCCGCGCCGGACATCACGCTCTTGACGTCGGCGAAGTCGAGGTTGATCAGGCCCGGGGTGGTGATCAGGTCGGTGATGCCCTGGACACCGGACAGCAGCACCTCGTCCGCGGAGCGGAACGCGTCCATCAGCGAGACGCCGATGTCGCCGAGCTGCAGGAGCCGGTCGTTCGGGATCACGATGAGGGTGTCGCACTCGTTGCGCAGCGACTGGATGCCGTCCTCGGCCTGCTTGCCGCGGCGCTTGCCCTCGAAGGTGAACGGACGGGTCACGACGCCGATGGTCAGCGCGCCCAGCTTGCGGGCGATCTGCGCCACGACCGGGGCGCCACCGGTGCCGGTGCCACCGCCTTCGCCGGCCGTCACGAACACCATGTCGGCGCCCTTGATGACCTCTTCGATCTCTTCACGGTGGTCTTCGGCGGCCTTCTGGCCGACCTCGGGGGCGGCACCCGCGCCGAGGCCCCGGGTGAGTTCGCGGCCGATGTCGAGCTTGACGTCGGCGTCGGACATGAGCAGTGCCTGGGCGTCGGTGTTCACCGCGATGAACTCGACACCCTTGAGGCCGACCTCGATCATGCGGTTCACGGCGTTCACGCCGCCACCGCCGATGCCGACCACCTTGATCACCGCAAGGTAGTTGTGCGGGGGCGTCATCGAAGTCCGCCTTCCTGATCGTTGTGCCCGTACAGCCCGCCGGCGGGTGATCGAACTCTCAACCTAAACCCCAGATTGAGAGTTATGTCAACTGCCGACGTTAGGCAGGACGGTAGGCACCAGGCACGCTCTAATCCAGTAGGCACGCCGTGTGTCGCAAAGGTGTTTTGCCACAACACGTTCGAGCGCGCAAGAGCGAGGAGCCGCGAGCACCGCTCCGGCCCGGTCTGGTATGGCACCCGGATCAGGCCGGCACGGGCATGCTCATGAGCACGTCGGTGGGCGTCCCGCTGGGCGATCCCCCGGCCTGCTCGAGGCTCACCGCGAGGTGGTCGGCGTTCCCGATGCCCTCGGCCACGACCAGGCCGCCGTCGTCGGAAGCGGCGATCACGCCGGCCGAGCGCGGCGCGGCCGAACCGGTGATCAGCCAGGCCTCGTAGACCTTCCCGCCCGGCTGCGACGGCAGCCCGGCGTCCATCACCATCACGCGGTTCAGCGACTTCGACAGGACCACCGTCACCCCGCCGCCGGCGGGCGCCTCGCCGTGCGCGGTCTTCGCGTCCGGCGCGGCGAGCAGCGCCGCCACCGGCTCGTAGCGGTCCCGCGCCTGGTCGAGCCGGCTCTGCGCGGTCTCGAGCTGCCGCTGCTGGGTGAGCGCGATGCCGCCGAACACGCCACCGGCGGCGAGCCCGACGACGGCGGCCGCGGCGGCCACGAACACCGCCCACCGCGGGGCGCGCGCCGAGCGGCGGTACCGCTCGGGCGAGCCGGGGCGGGTGCGCGGCGGCAGCTGGCGGGTGGCGTGCATGGCGGCCAGGACCCGGTCCTTGAACTCCGGCGGCGGCTCCTCGGCCATCGCCGCGCCCAGCCGCGCCGCGGTCGCGCGCAGCTCGGCGACCTCCTGGGCGCACGACTCGCACTGCTCGAGGTGGCGGGAGAACTCCGCGCGCTCGACGTCCGACACGGCGTCGAGGGCGAAGGCACCGGCCAGGGTGTGCATTTCCGGCGTGCTCAAGCGGTCACCCCCAGGCAGTCCCGCAGGCGGATCAGCCCGTCCCGCAGCCGCGTCTTGATGGTTCCTTGTGGCGTCGACAGCACTTCGGCCACCTCGCGATACGTATAGCCCTGGTAGTAGGCGAGCAGCACGGACTCGCGCTGCAGATCGGTCAGGAAGGACAGGCACTTGCGCACCTGGGAGCGTTCGAGCCGCGCGGTGACGGACTCGGCGACCTCGTCGAAGGGACGGCCGCGGGCGGCTTCGAAGGTCGCCTTCTGCTCGCGTTCGGTGCTGGCCCGGGCGGAGCGGACCCGGTCGACCGCGCGGCGGTGCGCCAGCGTCATCGCCCAGTTCAGCGCGGACCCCTTCTCCGGCGCGTACCGCGTCGCGGTGCGCCACAGCTCGACGAGGACCTCCTGGGCGACCTCTTCGGACTGGGCCGCGTCGCGCACGATCCGCCGGACGAGCCCGAAGATGGGGCCCGCGAACTGGTCGTAGAGCAGCTCGAAGGCTCGTTCGTCGCCCTTGGCGACGCGCACCATGAGCTCTTCCGCGGTCGGACCCGCCGGCACTTCGGCGGGCACCGGCGCCAACGGGCGCCGTCGAGCCTGCTCATCCATGCAGCTGTCCTCCGGCGTTCTGCGGGGTGCGCGCGATGACCGGCGCCTTCCGCAGCCACAGTGCGACGCCGTGGCGGCGGATGAGCGCGGACACCCGCTGCGGGAGCAGCGGCCGGGCCAGCACGAGCCGGGCCAGCCACCGCGGGTCCACCGGGCGGCGGACTCCCCGCAGCGTAGCGACCAGCGGTGTGGAACTCCCGCGGCGCAACGCGACCGTGAGGTCGAGCAACGCTTCCGGGTGGGGCAGCCGCATCCGGTACTCGCCGTCCATCTCCTGGAACGGCGAGACGTAGAACTCCTTGGCCGCGCGGGCGAGGCCGGTCTCGTCGGGGCGCAGCAGGTAGGCGTGCCGCCCGCCGTAGGTGTTGTGCACCTCGGCCACGACGCACTCGAGCCGCCCGTCCGGGTCGTGGCACCAGTAGACGCTGATCGGGTTGAAGACGTAGCCGAGCACGCGCGCGGCGGCCAGCATGACGACCCGGCCGCCGCGCAGGTCGACGTCGCGCTCGGCGAGCCACGCGTCGAGCTTCTCCCGGATCCCGCGCGAGTCGCTCGCGACGAAGTGGTCGCGGCGGTCGAAGCGCGCGAACGGCCGCAGCCACCACGGCAGCCGCGGCGGCGCGTCCAGGTCCACCAGCCACAGGTACACGCGGTGGGCGAAGGAGTGCGGCGGGTCGATCCGCCGCACGTGCGCGACCGTGGCGTCGTAGAGCGCGTTCGTCACCAGGTCACCCCGAGGCTTTCGGCGGCGCGGGCCCCCGACGAGCAGCCGTCCTCGTGGAAGCCCCAGCCGTGGTAGGCGCCGGCGTAGGCGAAGACGCCGTCGTTGAGCTCGGGCAGCCGTCGTTGCGCGGCAACGGATTCCGGCGTGTAGACCGGGTGCTCGTACCGCATCCGCGCGACCAGGTGCGTCGCTTCGGGGCCGTCGCCCGGGTTCAGCGTGACGACGTAGCCGGTCGGCTCGTCGAGCCGCATCAGCCGGTTCATGTCGTAGCTGACCTGGACGGCACCGGTCGGCGCGCCGCAGACGGGCGCGCGGTAGTTCCACCCGGCCCGCGCGTCGGCCAGCGACGGCAGCACGCTCGTGTCGGTGTGCAGCCAGGCTTCGTTGGCGGAGTAGCGGAACGGGCCGAGCACCTCGCGCTCGGCGGCGGTCGGGTTGGCCAGCAGGGCCAGCGCCTGGTCGGCGTGCGTGGCGACCACGACCTTGTCGACCCGGTGCGGCGTGTCGGCGTCGTCGCGGATCTCGACGCCGTTCGCGGTCCGCAGCACCGACCGCACCGGCGTCGAGAGGTGGACAGCCGTCAGCTGCTTCGCCGCGCGTTCGACGTATTCGCGGGACCCGCCGGTGACGGTCCGCCAGGACGGCGAGTCCTTGACCGAGAGCATGCCGTGGTTGCGGAGGAACTCGAACAGGTACCGCGCGGGGTACCGGAGGGTGTCGCTGCGGTCGGCGGACCAGACCGTGGACACCAGCGGCAGCATGAAGTGGTCGACGAAGTAGCGCGTGTAGCCGCCGATGGCGAGGAACGCGCCGAGGGTGACGTCCCCCGCGTCCTTCGCCGCCAGCAGCCGCTTCGCGTGCCGGTGGAACCGCTTCACTTCGGCGAGCATCCGCAGGTAGCGGGGCCGGGCGAGGTTGCCGCGCTGGGCGAACAGCCCGGCCAGCCCCTTCGCCCCGGCGTACTGCAGGCCGCAGCCGTCGCAGCGGATGCTCATCGACATCTCGGTGTCGCGGGTCCGGACGCCGAGCTCGGCGAACAGCCGCAGCAGGGTCGGGTAGGTGCGCTCGTTGTGGACGATGAAGCCGGAGTCCACGCCGATCGTGCCGCCGTGCGAGCTCGGCACGTCGTGCGTGTGCGCGTGCCCGCCCAGGCGGTCGTCGGCCTCGAACAGCAAGACCTCGTACTTGCGTTGCAGCAGGTATGCCGCCGTCAGCCCGGCCACCCCGCTGCCGATGACGGCGATGCGTTCTCCCGTGATCTCCACACCGGTACTTCGCCACCGGTGCGGATGTGGATTGGCGGGCGGCGGCACCAATCCACCGCGCGGGGCGGAGCGAATCCCGGACATGCCGAACAGCACCGCGCACCGCCTCGCCTCGTTCGCCGGGAAGCTCCTCGGCGGGCAGCTCCCCGTCGGCCTCCGGACCTGGGACGGGACCCGGGTGGGTCCGGTGGACGCGCCCACCGTCGTCCTGCGCAACCGCCGCGCCCTGCGGCGCCTGCTCTACGCACCGGGCGAGCTGGGGCTCGCCCGCGCCTACGTCACCGGAGACCTCGACGTCGAAGGAGATCTGGCGGACGGCTTCCGCCGGATCTGGGCCCTCACCCGCTCGGGGGAGCTCAACCGCGTGAAAATGGGCCCGGCGGACTGGGCCGAAGCCGTCAAGCTCGCCGCCCGCCTCGGCGTCGTCGGACCGCCGCCGAAGCCGCCCGCCGAGGAGGCCCGGCTGACCGGGAAGCTGCACAGCCTGCTGCGCGACAGGTCCGCCATCGCCCACCACTACGACCTGAGCAACGCGTTCTACCAGCTGCTCATGGACGAGTCGATGGCCTACTCGAGCGCGTACTTCACCTCCGACGAACCGGGCTACGGCCTGGCGGAAGCGCAGCACGACAAGCTGGAGATGATCTGCCGCAAGCTGGGCCTGCGCCCGGGCATGCGGCTGCTCGACATCGGCTGCGGCTGGGGTTCGCTGCTGGTCCACGCGGCCAAGCACCACGGCGTGCACGCCGTGGGCATCACGCTCTCGGGCGAGCAGCTGCAGCACATCCGCGCCCGGCTCGCCCAGCACGACCTCGAAGACCGCGTCGAGGTCCGCCGCCAGGACTACCGCGAGCTGCCGGACGCGCCGTTCGACGCGGTCGCGTCGATCGAGATGGGCGAGCACGTCGGCGAGGTGAACTACCCGGCGTACACGGCGACGCTGCACAAGATGGTCAAGCCCGGCGGCCGCGTGCTGATCCAGCAGATGTCCCGCGGGAACGTCGCCCCCGGCGGCGGCGCGTTCATCGAGCGGTACATCGCCCCCGACATGACGATGCGCCCGGTGGGCCGGACGGTCGAGCACCTGGAAAACGCGGGCCTCGAGGTCCGGGACGTGCACGCGATGCGCGAGCACTACGTCTGGACGGTGCGAGCCTGGGCCGACACCCTGGAGGCGAACTGGGCCGACGTCGTCGCGCTGATCGGCGAGACCGGCGCGCGGGTCTGGCGGCTGTACCTGGTGGGCGGGGCACTGGCGTTCGAGGAGAACCGGATGGGCGTGGACCAGATCCTGTCGGTGCGACCGCACCCGGACGGGACGAGCGGGATGCCGGCGACGCGGGAGTGGCTGCGATGACGCTCGGCACGACGCTGCTCTTCACCGCCGGCGTCACGGTGGTGGCGGTGCTGGTGACCTTCGGGATCGCGCGGGCCCGCAAGCGCTACGACACGGTCGACACGTTCTGGGGACTCGGCTTCGCGGTCGTCGCGCTGGCCGCGTTCCCCTTCGGCGACGGGCCGCTGTACCTGCGGCTGGTGGTGCTGGTGCTGACGGTCGTCTGGGGCGGGCGGCTTTCGCTGCACCTGCACCTGCGCAACCACAAGCTGCCCGAGGACCCGCGGTACGCGCGGATGCGGCAGGAGCCGCTGCGGATCTTCGTGCGCGTGTACCTGTTCCAGGGGCTGATCCTGTACTTCGTCTCGCTGCCGGTGCAGTTCGCGATGTACGGCACCGGGATCGGCGTGCTCGGCTGGCTCGGCGTCGCGGTGTGGCTGCTCGGGTTCGGCTTCGAGACGATCGGCGACGACCAGCTGCGCCGGTTCAAGGCCGACCCGTCGAACAAGGGCAAGGTGCTCGACACGGGGTTGTGGCGCTACACGCGGCACCCGAACTACTTCGGCGACGCGTGCGTGTGGTGGGGCCTCTACCTGCTGGCCTGCTCGACGTGGCCGGGCGCGCTGACGATCCTCTCCCCCGTGGCGATGACGTTCACCCTGGCCCGCGGCACCGGGAAACCCATGCTGGAGAAGGGCATGGCGAAGACCCGCCCGGCGTACGCGCACTACGTCGAGCGCACGAGCGGCTTCTTCCCGCTGCCGCCCAAGAAGGTCACTCCCCGGTGAGGCCGTCGGTCAGCTCGCGCAGCACGTCGAAGTGACCGGTGTGGCGCGCGGTCTCCTCGATCATGTGGGTGAGCACCCAGCGGACGTTGAACGTTTCGCCCTTGTGCGTCACCTGGTCGTCGAGATCGCGCGCCGCGACGATCTCCCGGCTGCGCTGGGACTGCTTCGCGTAGTCCGCGAGAAGCTGCGGCACCGGCGTCTGGGCGGCGAACCGGAATTCGGCGTCGGGATCGGCTTCGAGCCGCTCGTCCCAGGTGTCCTCCTCACCGTCGACGACGACGGCGAACCAGAACCACTCGTTCAGGGTGAGGTGGCCGAGCAGCCCGGCGACGGTGGTCAGCTCGCTGGGCAGGTGGACGCGCCGCGCCTGCTCGTCGGTGAGGCCTTCGGACTTCCAGGCGACGGTGGCGCGCAGGTAGTCGAGCTGGCTGGTCAGGATTTCGCGCTCGCCGCCGGTCAGCGGGACTTTCGGGCGCTCGGGTCGGGTCATGGCGGGGACTCTGCCAGAGGGGTCCGACACTTTCGGCTGTGCGGCGCGTGGCCCGGAGTCGGCTTGAGACGAGCCGCGCCGGCATCGCCCGGTCGGCGACCTGCCTTCCTCCCGCACCCCGCCCGCCACGCGAACCGAGCGTGAGCCGAACCCGCCCCGGCCGCCCGGGGAATCCGGTCCCCGAGCCCTCGAGCAAGGCGGTCTCCCGCTGGCAGGCAACCCGGATCCGCAAACACCTTGCGCACGATGTAATCGTGGGCTAGGTTTGCGAACGTGCCGGACGAGTTCCTTCTGGACGAGCAAGCCTGCTTCGCGCTCTACGCGGCGTCGCGAGCGGTGACGGACACGTACCGTCCCCTGCTGGGCGAGCTGGGTCTCACCTACCCGCAGTACCTGGTGCTGCTGGTGCTGTGGGAGTCCGACGCCCGGCCGGTCAAGGAGATCGGCGAGGCGCTGCACCTGGACTACGGCACGCTTTCCCCGCTGCTCAAACGACTCGAGGCCAACGGGCTCGTCACCCGGGCGCGGCTGCCCGAAGACGAACGCACCGTGGTGGTCAGCCTGACCGAGGAAGGCCGTTCGACGCGTACGCGCGCCGCCGGTGTCCCCTCGGCCATCGGCTGCGCGCTGGGCCTCGACGACACCGAGCGGCGGCAGCTCATCGACACCCTGCGGCGGCTGACGGCGTCGGCCGCCGCCTACTCACTTGGAGGCCCTGATGCCCAGCCGTGACGCGACCACCCACTGGGTCGGCGGACTGCAGAACGGGAAGGGCGAGGTCACGCTGGACTCGTCCAACGCGGGCACGTTCTCCGTCTCGTTCCCGACCCGCGCGGGCAACCCGGACGGCCAGACCAGCCCCGAAGAGCTCATCGCCGCGGCGCACTCGTCGTGCCTGGCGATGAACCTGTCGGGCGTGCTCGAGGCGCAGAAGCTCACCGCGGACTCGATCGACGTGAGCGCGGAGGTCACGCTCGGCCCGGCGGCCGGCGGCGGCTTCGAGATCAGCGGCATCGCCATCACGCTGCGCGCGTCCATCGAGGGCGTGACGGCGGAGCAGTTCGCCGAGTACGCCGAGACCGCGGAGAAGACCTGCCCGGTGTCGAAGGCGCTGGCGGGCACGACGATCACCCTGGACGCGGCCCTCAACTGAGCCCCGCCCCGCGGACGGCCCCTCACCGGTTCAGGCGAGGGGCCGTTCCCGTGTCAGCGGGTGGTCGCCTTGGCTCGATAAGTCGACTTCTTGGCCTGGTTGCCGCAGATCTCCATCGAGCACCACCGGCGCGTGCCCGGCCTCGAGGTGTCCAGGAACAGCGCGCCGCACGCCGGGCCCGCGCACCGGCGGACCCGCGCGAACTCCGGGGACGTCGCCAGGTCCAGCGCGTCGCGGACCAGCAGGGCCAGCATCGCCGACGCGGGATCCTCGGCCTGCCAACGCACTCCGCCCGACGACGTCAGCGAAGGTGCCGGTACCGGCAGCGCCGCGAAACGGTTCAACCGCTGCCGCGAGGACGGCCGCACCGCGCCGGTGAGCAGCTCGTGGATCGCCTCCCGCGCGCTCCGGGCGTCGTCGACATCCGCGGGGCGGACCGGCGAGGAAAACGGGCCCAGCTGGTCGATCCACGCTCCCCAGGCCGCGGCGTCCGGGAGTTCCTCCGTCTCCGCGGGCGTGCCGCGGTAGCGCAGCGTGCGGACGAAGTCGAGGCACAGCCTGCCCGCGCCCGAGCGGAAGCGTTCCGTCATAAGGGTCACAGTACGCCGGAACCGGTTTGACTGGTACCGTCGGGAACCGATCAAACCGGTTCCGCCGATCCTGGGGGCACGCATGACCGAGACCAAGCAGCAGGCGCCGCCCGGCTGGCTGGTGCTGCTGCTGGCCGTCTCCTGTGGACTGACGGTCGCGAACCTCTACTACGCCCAGCCGCTGCTCGCCGAGCTGCGCGGGACGTTCGGGGTGGGCGAAGCCGCGGCCGGCGGGGTCGTCACCGCCACCCAGATCGGCTACGCGGCCGGGATGCTGCTGCTCGTCCCGCTCGGGGATCGGCTGGAGAACCGCGGCCTCGTCGCGACGCTGCTCGCCGTCGCCTGCGGCGGCCTGGTCGTCACCGGCGTCGCGCCCGGGTTCGCCGTGCTGCTGCTCGCTTCCCTGCTCGTCGGCTCGACGTCGGTCGTCGTGCAGATCCTCATCCCGTTCGCCGCCGACCTCTCCCCCGACGACATCCGCGGCCGGATCGTCGGGCGGGTCGTGAGCGGGCTGCTGTTCGGCATCCTGCTCTCGCGCGTGGTCGCCAGCTTCCTGGCCGAGGTGACGAGCTGGCGGGTCGTGTTCCTGATCTCGGCGGCGGCGATGGCCGCGCTCGCCGTCGTGCTGCGGTTCACCTTGCCGCGGCGGGCGCCGAAGACCGACGTCCCCTACGGGCAGCTGATCCGCTCGACACTGGCCATGTGGCGCAAGCACCCCGCGCTGCGCCACCGCGCGCTGTACCAGTCGGCGATGTTCGGCGCCTTCAGCGCGTTCTGGACGACGATCGCCTTCGTGCTGACCGCGCCGCCGTTCGACTACAGCCAGCTCGGCGTCGGCCTGTTCGCGCTGGCCGGGGCGGCCGGCGCCGCGGTGGCGCCGCTGGCCGGGCGGTGGGCGGACCACGGCCACGGCCGGCGGCTCACCGCGGGCGCCTTCGTGCTGTGCGCGGCCGCCTTCGCGCTCGCCGGGTTCGGCGCGCACAACGTCGTCCTGCTGGCGATCGCCGCGATCGCCGTCGACATGGCCGTCCAGGCGACGCTGGTGACCGGCCAGCACGTGATCTACCAGCTCGACCCGTCGGCCCGCGCCCGCGTCAACAGCATCTACCTCGGCACGTTCTTCATCGGCGGCGCGATCGGCTCCCAGGCCGGCTCGATCGCGTTCCACCTCGGCGGCTGGACGGCGGTCGTCGTCTTCGCCGGCGTGCTCCCCCTGCTCGGCCTGGCCGGGATGGCCCGCACCCGCGTCTAGGACGTGTCCTGCGGATCTTGTTCATGATCGTGTGCAGACAATGGGTTGTGGTTGGGCGTGGTGAGCTGACAGACAAGGCGTGGGCGCGGATCGAGGCTTTGCTACCTGCAGAGACGGGGCGGCGAGGTGGGCGGCGGAGTCACCGGCAGGTGATCAACGCGATTCTGTGGAATGAGCGGACCGGTGCACCATGGCGTGACCTGCCTGAGCGGTACGGGCCGGGGAAGACCGCGCACGAGCGTCTTCGATCCAGTCCGCACAGCCCCCTTTTTCCGGGCGCCGGCCGCATCCTCGCCATCGACGGGGAATGCCTCGGACGTTCCCGCGGAGGACTGACGACCAAACTTCACCTGGCCGTTGACGCCGCGCGGGCTGCCCTTGGCGGTGAAACTCACCCCCGGTCAGGCCGGCGACAACCCGCACCTGCCGCCGCCGCTGGACGAGATCCGGGATCTCGACGTGAACGGGCAGCAGGTGCGGGCCGGGCGGGTACTGGCCGACAAGGCCTACACCCACCCGAGCACACACAAGGCTCTGCGGTCGCGCAGGATCAAGGCCACCATTCCCGAACGCGCGGACCAGATCGCCCGTCGCAAGGCAAAGGAGACGGCTTTCGACTCCAGCCTCCACAAGCTGCGCAATTGTGCCAAACGAGCGGCCTATCACCGCTCCATCTCCGATGAAGATCCCCAGGACACGTCCTAGGCGAAGACGTCCCGCCGCGCGGCCGCCCATTGCGCGTACGTCGTCCCGGGGCGGCCGAGCAGGTCCTGAACGACGCCGGTCGGGACCTGCGGGTGCCGCAGCGTCTCCTCGAAGCCGTCGAGCAGCCAGTCGACGGCTGCTTCCGGGACGCCGTAACCGATCCACTGCGCGCGCTGCTCGTCGCGGGTCAGCTCGTGGAAGCGGATCTCCCTGCCCAGCACCGATCCCAGCGTCGAGACCTGTTCACGCAGGCTGATCGCCTCCGGCCCGCTGAGGACGTGCGTCGCGCCGACGTGTCCGTCCGAAGTGCACACCCGGGCGGCCACCGCCGCGATGTCGGCCAGGTCGATCGGCGTCTGCGTGGCGTCGCCGAACGCCATCCGGACCTCGCCCGCGCGGACCATGTCGGCCCAGTCGAGCGTGTTGTTCATGAACGCCCCCGGCCGCAGGAAGGTCCAAGCGAACCCGGCTTCCCGGACAGCCGCCTCGACGGCGCCGTACTCGTTGCCGCTGGACCCCTCGTGGCCGTCCCCGACACTGCTGCCCGACAGCGCGACCACCCGCTCGACACCGGCGTCGGCCGCCAGTTCGCAGAACCGCCGCACGGTTCGCGCCATCGGTGCCAGGTAGACCGCCGAGACCCCCTTGAGCGCGACCGGCAGCGTCGAGGGCTTGGCCAGCGAACCGACCACCACCTCGGCTTCCGGCGGCAGCTTCGCGCGACCGGGGTCGACGGTCAGCGCCCGCACCGGCACCCCCGTGGCCAGCAGCTCGTCGACCACCAGGCGCCCCACGCTGCCGGTCGCGCCCGTCACCAGGATCGTCATCGCACCCTCCTCGTTCCCGTATGTCGTACGACATCGTACGGCATACGGGAAACGGAGGGGTCAGGCGCAGCTGGCCGCGTCCACCGCGAGCAGCGGGTCGGTCGCCGGCCGGGCGGTGATCGGCGTCGACTCCTGGATGCTCAACGCGCCGTCGCGCAGGGTGTAGACCGTGCGCGTGCCCGAGTAGGTGAACCGGTCGGTCGGGCGGCTGACGTCGTCGTTTTCACTGGCGACGACCGCGAACGCGCGGCCGCCCTCGAACGGCGTGCACCGGTAGCCGAGGTGCGCGGCGACGCCGCCGCCTTCGGCGAGCGAGAACGGCTGGTCGTCCGGGCCGACGACCGGGCTGAGGTTGCGGCCGTCGAAGTGCAGCGCGGAGAAGAACGTGGTGTTGGCGCCGACCGACTGGGTCACGATCAGCTCGGCGCGGCCGTCGCCGTTGAGGTCGGCCACCCGCGGGGCCTCGAGGCCGGCCTGGCTGTCCGCCGGCAGGTGGATCGAGGTGTAGGTGCCGTTCACCGTGGCCGAGATGACCTGGTCGTCCCCCACCAGCTGCGCGGTCACCGTCTCGAGTTCGCCGTCGCCGTTCAGGTCGGCGACCGTGGTGACCGGGTCGGCAGCGGGCGCGGCCAGCGCCGGCACGACGGCGGCCAGGCCCAGCGCGGCGGCGACGCCGGTGACCGTGGCGGTGCGGACGATTCCGATGCGGTTCATGAGATCTCCCTCCACCTTCCGGTGATCTTTTCACCGGAAGTGCTCTCACGAAGAAAGACGGCCACGAGTGGATCAAGTGCACTCGGAGTGTGATGTGCCACACGAACGCAACTGCCCTCACCGCGGAATGCCGGCCGGCCGGATTTAGTCATAAATCTTGACTATCTGGAACGAGCGAGGAGCCGGCGATGTCCGTCATCGAAATGACCACCTTCACGGTGACTCCGGAGAACACCCGGGCGATGCTGGACGCGCGCCCGGGCATGGTGGCGGCGTTCCGGGCCGACCGCCGCGGGTTCCTGTCCGCGCGCCTGGTCCGCGTCGACGAGACCACATGGCTGGACTTCGTGGAGTGGACCGACGACACCGCGTGGGACGAGTCGAAGGCCAAGGGCGCGAACCTGCCCGCGATCGCCGCCTTCTTCGGCACCATCGGCGGGCTGGTCGGCGCCGAGCGCGGGGTGCGCTACGACGACGCCGAGGACGGTCCGCGCCGCGTGCGCACCGTCGTCTACGGACCCGGGCCGTCGCAGGTCGGCGAGCTGTACCTGCCCGAAGGCGACGGCCCCTTCCCGGTCGTGACCGTGTTCCACGGCGGCTTCTGGACCGCGCTCTGGGACCGCCGCCAGACCACCGGCGTCGCCGACGACCTGGTCGCCCGCGGGTACGCGGTGTGGAACGTCGAGTACCGGCGGCTCGGCGAGCCCGGCGGCGGGTGGCCCGGCACGTTCCTCGACGTCGCCGCCGCGGTCGACGCCCTCGACGGCATGGACCCGGCCCTCGACACCGGCCGCGTCGTGCTGCTCGGGCACTCGGCGGGCGGGCACCTGGCCGCGTGGGCCGCGCACCGCGGCGTGCTCCCGCCGGACGCGCCGGGCGCCGGCCCGAAGATCACGCCGGTCGGCGTGGTGACGCTGGCCGGCGCGCTCGACCTCGAAGCGGCCGCCGCGGCCGGTACCGGCGCCGTCCTCACCGACCCCGGTGCCGAACCGCCGCAGGGCGCGCCCGAGCCGGCGCGTCCCGACCTGTGGCCCGCCCTCGCCGAGACCGTCGGCGACGGCGTCGTGCCCCTCCTGCTCGGCGGGCACCACCCCGAGCGCTACCGCTGGACGTCGCCGCTCGAACTGGCCGACGCGGGCGTCCCGGTCCTGGCCGTGCACGGCAGCGCGGACGAAGTGGTCCCCGCCGAGTGGAGCCGCCGCTACGCGGAGAAGAGCGGCGAGGCCCGCTACCTCGATGTCGACGGCGGTGGCCACTTCGACGTGCTGCAGCCAGGAAACCCGGCCTGGCCGGCCGTCGTCGAGTGGATCGGGGTCAGGACCGGCCGCGCTGGTGCTCGGTGATGTCGGCGAGCACCCGCTTGAACTCCTGGTAGGCCCGCGGCCCGACGCGGTCGGCGTGCCGCTGCTGGATGGCGGCCATGATCGCGTCGGCCGCGCGCATCTGGGCGAGCCCGCGCCCGGTCGGGCAGATCAGCTTCGCGCGCCGGTCGCGCGGGTCGGGCCGCCGTTCGACGTAACCGAGGGCTTCCAGTTCGTCGATGAGCGTCCCGATGATCTGCTTGTGCTGCCCGGACGACCGGGACAGCTCGGTCGCCCGGACGCCGCCGTCGTCCAGGTACGCGAGCACGGCGCCGTGCCGGGGCTTCAGGTCGTCGAAGCCCTGGGCGGCGAGCGTGGCGAAGAGCTCGCGCTGGACGGCGAACAGGAGCCGGCCGGACAGGACGCCCAGATCGGGGTCCGTCGCGTTGCGCTCCGCCCGGGTCACCACGTCATCACCTTAACGACCCGGCTCTCGTGCGGAACAGACCAACAGCACGGCCACCTTGTTGGTTGAACTTTGCCCGATTCGCCGCTAAGCTCCCTTCCGCACTGGGAGCGCTCCCACATGGATCAGCACCACTCATCGCCGAGAATGGAGGCCCATCCATGCGCAAGTGCAGCAGCTCCAGGTCCGTCACCCGACGGCGGAGCGTCCTCGCGCTGATCATCGCCACGCTCGCCGGACTCTTCATCGGAGTCCCGGCCGCGTCGGCGCACGGCACCATCGTCAGCCCCGCCACCCGCGCCTACCAGTGCTGGACGGACTGGGGCAGCCAGCACACGAACCCGGCCATGCAGCAGCAGGACCCCATGTGCTGGCAGGCCTTCCAGGCCAACGCCGACACCATGTGGAACTGGATGAGCGCGCTGCGGGACGGGCTCGGCGGCAACTTCCAGGGCCTGACCCCCGACGGGCAGCTCTGCAGCAACGCCCTGTCCCGCAACAACTCCCTCAACACCCCGGGCGCGTGGAAGGCGACCAGCCTCGGCAGCAGCTTCGCCATGCACCTGTACGACCAGGCCAGCCACGGCGCCGACTACTTCCGGGTCTACGTCAGCAAGAACGGGTTCGACCCCACCACGCAGCGCCTCGGCTGGGGCAACCTCGACTTCGTCACCCAGACCGGGAAGTACGCCCCGGCCAAGGACATCACGTTCACCGTCCAGACGTCCGGCGCCTACCGGGGCCGGCACGTGGTGTTCACGATCTGGCAGGCCTCGCACCTGGACCAGACGTACATGTGGTGCAGTGACGTGAACTTCGGCTAGCGGAGCGCGGCGAGGTAGGCCGAAACCGCCTCGCCGTCCCCCGCGTCGGAGATCAGGCCGACGTAGCCGTCGGGGCGGATCAGCACGAGCGTGCTGCCGGTCGCCCCGTAGGCGGTGGCGAGGTGACCGGCGGTGTCGGCGAGTTCGCCGGCACCGGCCGGTCGCGCCACCACGCGGTAGGTCGTCAGGTCCGGCGGAAGCTCCGCGGTCCCGAAGTCCAGCACCGTGAAGCGGCCGCCGCGGGTCAGGTCGAACAGCCGGCGATCACCGTCCACTGTCGACAGACCGGTCGCGTCCGGGGCCCGGTCGCCGGCGCGGAGCGCGGCCGTCTCGTCGCGGTCGTCGCGCGCCAGGACCGAGCCGCGGTAGTTCACGCCCAGCTGCATCGTCTTGGTGTCCCGGCGGATCGGGATGCCCTTCTGCTCGACCGCCAGCTTGAGACGCGCGTCGGACAGCGCGAGCACGTCCGCGGCGACCGGTCGTCGCTCGGCTTCGTAGCTGTCGAGCAGCACCGGCGAGGCGCCCGCCGCGAACTTCCAGCCGAGGTTGTGCGCGTCCTGGATACCGGTGTTCATCCCCTGCCCGCCGGCCGGCGAATGGATGTGCGCGGCGTCGCCGGCGAGGAACACGCGTCCTTCGCGGTAGCGGGCGGCGAGCCGGACGTTGGCCCGCCACAACGAAACCCACTCCGGCTCGCCCAGGCGGAGGTCGGTGCGGCCGCTCCGCCGGTCGAGGATCTCCTGCAGGTTCACCAGACCGAGCCCGGGATCCTGCCCGGGCGCGATGCTCGCCTGGTACTGGAAAAGATCCGTCGAAGGCAGCGGGCAGAGGTTGACGAGTCCTTCGGGGTGGCGCCACATGTGCCAGGCGTCGCGGTCCAGGCCGTCGACACCGACGTCGGCGACGATCATCCGCACCTCGTCGCGGGTCTCGCCCTCGAACGGGATCCCGGCCCGCTTGCGGACGACGCTGTGGCCGCCGTCGCACCCCACCAGCCACCGCGCGGTGACCGTTTCGGGCCGGCCGTCCTTGACGAGCACCGCCGTCACGCCGTCGCCGGTCTGCTCGAAGCCGTCGAGCGCGGTGCCGAACTCGACGGCGCCGCCGAGTTCCGCCAGCCGCAGCCGCAGTGCTTCTTCGACCCGCCATTCGGGCGTGATCAGGCTCGCCGGGTAAGGGATGTCGGGCCGCTCCCCCGCCGGTTCGGCACCGCTCGTCGTCACCCCGCCGTCGGGCGCGGTCGACCGGATCGGCATCGCGAGCCGGCCGTGGGCGAGCACGCGGCCGACGACGCCGAGGTCGTCGAACACCTCGAGGGTGCGCGGCTGGACGCCTTTGCCGCGCGAGCCGGGCCGCGGACCGGGAGCGGCCTCGACCAGGCGGAACGGGACGCCGCCGCGAGCGAGTTCGCAGGCCAGCGTGAGCCCGGTCGGGCCCGCGCCGGCGATCAGCACTTCGGTCGGCATCTTCCTACCCCCAAGAAAGTTTTTCCTTTCTTGTCAGCGTAGCCCTATCGTGAGCGCATGGCCACCGAACCCGTCCGCCGTCGCCGGCACGGCAAGCAGCTCGAAGCCGAGCTCCTCGCGGCGGCCTGGGACGAGCTGATCGAGACCGGGTACGCGCGCCTGACGATGGAGTCGATCGCCGTCCGCGCGCGCACCAGCGAGGCCGTGCTCTACCGCCGCTGGGCCCACAAGGACGAGGTCGTCATGGCCGCGCTCGAGCACTACCGGGCCACCCACCGGGTGGCGATCCCCGACACCGGCACCCTGCGCGGCGACCTGCTCGCCGAGCTGGCGGCGGTGAGCGAAACCCGCGCCACGTTCTTCGCCATCGCCGCGGCCACCGCGTACTCGGGCCTGCTGGCCGGCACCGGCCTGACCCCGGCGCAGGTCCGCACGCGGGTGCTGGGCGAGGCGGCACGCCCGGGCGAGCGGGCCCTGTACCGGCGCGCCCACGACCGCGGCGAGCTCGACCTGGAGCGCGTGTCCGTCACGCTGCTCGAGATGCCGTTCGACCTGGTGCGACACGACCTGCTGATGGAACTGAAGACGCCGTCGCCCGCCCGCATCCGGGCGATCGTCGACGACCTGTTCCTGCCGTTGCTGGAGCGGCGCTAGAGGGTGAACCCGAACCGGGCGACGACCGGGCCCCAGCGCTGGTAGGTGGCGAGGTCGTCGAGCGTGCCCGGTCGGCGGCCCGCTTCGAGGCCGCGGTGCAGGCGCCCCCATTCCGCGAAGTCATGCGGCGACCCGCCGGGCTCGGTGTCGTTCACCAGCTGCGCGAGGAAGCCGGCCCAGCTGTCGCCGTCGGCGTCCTGGAGGGCGAGGAGCAGCGGGTTCGCCAGTGTCGGGCGCCCGGCGACCGCCGCGAGCAGGGTGAGCACGGCCTGGAACTCTCCCGGCCGCCCATCGCCGCCGAGGAAGCGCGACCGCGACCCGACGTGCCGGGTGGCCCGGATCAGGCGGTAGGTGTTCATCAGCCGCTTCGCCGCGCGCGGGCTGGTGACCAGCGCGCCCAGTCGCTGGGCGAATTCCACCTCGGGCCCGGTGAGCCCGATCCGCTCCCCCGGCTCGGCGGCGGCCGCGGAGCCGGGCTCGACGTCCAGCTCGGCCCGGGCCGGCGTGCGCTCTTCACCGGTGGCCGAGTCGTCGGGGCGGACCGTGGCCGTCGTGTCCGCCGGCACGGACGTGGGCGCCAGCGCGACGTCCGCGACACTCCCGATCAGCCGCGCGTAGGCCTCGGGTTCCATTTCCGGCAGGGTGAAGGGGATCTGGAAGATCTTCTCCAGGTACTCGACCGGCATGCCGCGCAGGTAGGCGTCGGTGCGGGGATCGCCGCCGACGGCGAGGTCGCGGTACTGGTGCCACAGGCTGCTGCTCAGCCAGCGCGGGTCCACACCGACGACGACCACGAACAGCTCCAGCGCGAGCAGCAGGTGCACGGCTTCCAGCACTTCGAGGACCTTGGCCGGCGGGCAGCGGTCGAGGTCGTCGATGTAGAGCACGACCCGGGAGACGGGTTTGACGCCGGCCTCGACGCTCCGGCCGTGGTTGCGCAGCAGGGCGTCGAGGAACCGGAAGTCGCGGTGCAGCGTGCCGACGACGCCCTGGTGCTTCTGGTACCCGGAGGCGCGATCGTTGAGGAACTCGTACAGCTTCCGCCCGACGCTGAGCGCCTCGGCGGCGGCACGCGCCGTCGCGATCTTCTCGTCGAGCGCCGTGATCGCCTGCGTGGTCTCGGCGATCGCGCGTTCGGCGTCGGCGAGTTCGAGGTCGAGGACGCGCTCCTCACGGCTTCGCTTGCTCCGCAGGGTTTCCCGTGCCTCGTTGGTGATCCGGATCGCGTCCTGGACGTGCCCGAGCGCGGTGTTGACCCGCTTCGCGGCCGGCCGGAGCTGCTGGGTGACCACGACGATCGAGGCGGCGGTAGCGCCCAGGGAGTAGAGCCACTCCACTCCCCCACGCCCGGCGAGCGCGATGGTGAGCACGGCCAGCACGGCGATCCCCGCGGCGAGCGTCCCGAACAGGGATTTGTACTCGATGCCACGCCAGAGGGCCGGCAGGTAGCCGGCGGTGGTGCGGAGGTCCTTGCCGAGCCCGGTGAGTTCGTCGACGGCGGGTTCGAAGCCGAGCTCTTTCGAAATGTCCTTCAGTTTGCCTTGTACTTCGGTGTTTTTCGCGAGTTCTTTGGCGACTTCGGTGAGCCGGACCTTCTGGATCTCCGCCTTGCGCTTCTCCGTGGCTTCGGTCCGCCGGTCCTCGAGCTGCTTCCGCTCGCCCTCCAGTTGCGTGCACTCGGCGTCCAATGTGGACTTGGCGTCGCGGTAGGTCTCGAGCTCGGACAGCAGCGCCTCACGTTCGGCTCGGTACGCGTCGCCGTGACTGCGGTGCCACTCCTCCCGCTCGCGGGGATCGACCGGTTCGGGGTCGGCCAGGCGCTCGAAGATCTCGATCGCGAGGCTCGCCCAGAGGCTGGTGTCCGCGTAGTGCCAGGCGTTGAAGCGGATCTGGGTGATGGAAAAGCCGTCTTCACCGGGGATGCGTCCGGCGATCCGTTCACGCATCTTCTCCATGAAGAAGCTTTTGCCGGTGCCCCACTTGCCGAAGAGGCCGATGGAGAGGGGCGGGGTGACGTCGGGATCGGTGATGACTTCGCAGACGGCGTTGACGTACCCCTGGACGTCCAGCTGGTCGGCGCCGCCGGTGCCGTCGTTGCGGTAGCCGTGGGCGAAGCGGATGCCGTTCAGGACGGGCCAGAGGGGTGAGCCGGGCGGGGCGACGGCCTCGTCGATCTCCGTGAGCAGCGCGCTCCAGGCGCCTTCGCTCTTGAGCGAGTCCAAGAGGTTGGGGGCTTCGAGACCGAGGCCGAGCAGGAACAGCCGCCCGTCGAGCACCTCGTGGCGGGTCTTCGCGACGACGTCGGCGTCGAACCAGCGCGTGACCAGCTCGTACCACTCGGCCCAGTCGCGCTGCCGGCGCGGACTCCGGGTGACGACCGACCCCAGCCGGCCGGCGGCGTATTCCGGGTGCCGCCGTCCGATCGCCCGGACGATCTCCACGGTGGTCAGCCCGGTCGCGGGAAGGCTGTCGGCCACCGCCTGCATGCTGTGCGACAACGGTACCGGACGGCGGGCGCGCGGCCCGGTGAGCCGCGAAAGGCCGGTCAAAGCCGCATCGACGTCGGCGCCCATCTGCCTCAGCCGTTCCGGCAACGCGCCGCCTCGGTCGTCACGGGCCGACCGCATGATCGCGACGGCGATGTCGGCCAGGTCGACGACCTGCTGGTCGCGGGGCAGCGACCGCAGGTGGGCGGCGAGGGCGCGGGCGAACCACTCGTGCACCGCTCCTTCTTCGCCGGCCGAGCTGAACGTGACTCGCTCGAGCGAGAGGATCGAGCCGAGCCGATCGGGTTCCACGCCGCTTTTGAGCAACGCGCGCCTGATGTCCTCGTCCATCATCATGAGCGCCAGGAGCGCGGTGGACCTGGTGACGCCGGTGGTGTCGCTCGCGCCCTGCTCGCGGCGGTACCGCTGCGCGGCCGAGACCATCGAGGCGAACTCGGCGATCCGGGGGCCCGGCGTGCGGCCCTCCTCCTCGATGATTCGCCTGACGGTGGGCGGGGTGTCGTTCACCACCGGTGAGTCGCCCTCAGCCGGTCGATTGTTTCAGCGCCCGGTCGATCGCCGGCATGTTCTCCTCCGCCCACGTGCGCAACGCGGCCAGCGGGACCTCCAGGGAGAGGCCCAGCTCGGTGAGGCGGTAGTGCACCTTGGGCGGGACCGTCGGCTCCACCCGGCGGGCGACCAGGCCGTCGTGGGTGAGGCTTTGCAGGGTGGTCGAGAGCATCTTCTGCGAGACGCCCGGCATGCGGCGTTGCAGCTCCGCGAACCGCACCTCGGCCGGGGCGGCTTCGGCCAGGACCTTGACCGCCATCGACGTCCACTTCGTGCCGATGCGGTCGAGGAGCTTGCGGGTCGGGCAGGCGGGGTCGAAGAGGTCGCCGCGCGTGCCTCGGGGTGAGGGGGTCACCTGGAGCTCACCACCTGTCGGGGAAGTGCCTTCTTGGCTCGGCCGGGCTGGTTACTTACGCTCAGCCGGTAACCAATGGTAACCCCTTTGAGGAGGTCACGTGCGCGAGCAGCGGGTCAGGGCGAACGGCATCGAGGTGAACGTGGCCGTCGCCGGGCAGGGACCGGCTTTTCTGCTGCTGCACGGCTTCCCGCACACCTGGCGGTTGTGGACGGAGGTCGTCCCGCACCTGGCCCGGCACCACCGCGTCATCGCGCCGGACCTGCGCGGCCTCGGTGCGACCACCCGCACCGACGGCGGCTACGACGCCGGAACCCTCGCCGACGACGCCGAGGCGCTCCTCGACGCGCTGGGCGAACCCGAGGCGACGGTCGCGGGCATCGACGCGGGTGCGCCACCCGCGTTCCTGCTCGCGATGCGACGGCCGGAGCGGGTGCGGCGGCTCGTGCTGATGGAGTCGCTGCTCGGGCGGCTGCCCGGCGCCGAGGACTTTCTGGCCGGCGGGCCGCCGTGGTGGTTCGGGTTCCACGCCGTCCCCGGACTCGGGGAGACGGTGCTCGCCGGGCACGAGGCCGAGTACATCGACTGGTTCCTCGCCGCGGGGACGCACGGGCGTGGGGTGCCGCCCGCGGTCCGCGACCACTTCACCGCGGCCTACACCGGGAGTGAGGCGCTGCGGAGCGCTTTCGGCCACTACCGGGCGATGCCGGAGAGCGCGCGGCAGATCGCGGAGGCCACCGCGGCCGGCCGCCTCACGGTGCCCACCACGGCGATCGGCGCGCACCCGGTGGGTGCTGCGCTCGCACGCCAGCTGCGCCCGGTGGCCGACGACCTCACGGAGCACCTGCTCGAGGACTGCGGCCACATCATCCCGCTGGACCGGCCCGACGCCCTGGTGCCGTTGCTGCTCGCCGGCTGACCGGAGCTGACCGGCCAACGCCGAACGAGCGCTACGCCCGAGGCCGACTCGAACAACCGGCGCGGATGTACCACGCCTGACTGGCCCCTGCCGGTTCCACAAGTGCCGCGGAACCGGTGCGCCGCAGGCGCTGACGGCCCTCCGGCGGCGAGATTCGCAGCTGGGCGTCGGCCGCCGCGACGCCGGCGTGGGACAACCCCGCGGGCGAGGCTTCCCGAGCAGGTCCCAGTGTGCGAGGGGTCCCAGCAGCCACAGGCAGACGACGACCATGCCGAGCGCGCAGAAGAAGTGCACGATCCACGCCCCGAGCAGCCGAGCTGTGGCCGACCGCCGGCCGAGCAGCTGCTGGTGAGGGAGGACCCGGGCGGGCGCCCGGGTCCTCGAAGCGTCAGCCCAAGCCCTGCTGTCCCAGCCAGTCCTTCGCCACGTCCGCTGCCTTCTCGCCCTCCGAATCCACTCGCTTGTTCAGCTCCCGCATCCCCTCCGTCGTCAGCTTCGCGCTCACCGCGTTCACCGCCGCCGCGAAGTCGGCTCCTCGCTCGTCCAGTACCTTCTTGGTCACCGCCGGGACCACGTTCTCGGTCGGCACGATGTTCAGGTCGTCCTTCAGCGCCACGTACTTCGGGTCACCGGCCAGGGGGCTCACCGAGTCGACCGGGATCACCGTCACCGCGCCGGAATCGAGCTGCTGCGCGCGCGGCCCGAGCTCCTGGACCGTCTGGAACGTCGCGTTCGTCAGCTTGTACACGTCCGTGAAGCCCTTGAAGCACGTCGCGCGCTTCTCGCACTCCGGACCTCCGGCCAGGACGACCTTGTCCAGCTTCTTCAGGTCACCGATGGTCGCCAGGCCCTTGGACTGGGCCAGGTCCGCCTTCACGATGTAGGTGTTCTTGTCTTCGGCCGCGGCGTAGTCCAGCAGCGAGACGCCGCTGGGCTCGAGCAGCTTCGCCAGCTGCTCGTGCTCGCCCTTCGCGTCCTTCACCGGCTCCTTGCCGAAGCCGGCCGCGATCGCGGAACCCTGGTACTCCGGGATGAACTGCAGCTCGCCCGACTTCAGGGACGGGTAGATCAGCTCCCGCGAGCCCAGGTTCAGCTTCTTCGTCACCGGGTAGCCCTTGGCCTCCAGCGCCTGCGCGTAGATCTCGGCCAGGATCTGGCTGTCGGTGAAGTTGAAGGACGCGACGACGATCGGCGCCCCGCCCTTGCCCGCCGCGGCGGGCTTGTCGTCCCCGCCGCCGCACGCTGTCAGGCCCAGAGCGGCCACCGCCACCAGCGCGGCCACTCGGATGTTCCGGGTCCAGCCCACGTCCCACACTCCTGTCGTCAAGATCGGACGGTCTCCGACCCTAACCAGCACCACCGACAGAAACCACATGCTGGGAGTCACCCGGCCAGGTGCTCACGCAGCGTCGAGCCCTCGTACTCGGTCCGGTACCGGCCCTTGGCCTGCAGGATCGGCACGACGTGGTCGACGAACGCGGTCAGCTCGTACGGCAGCGTCGATCCCATGATGGTGAACCCGTCGACGGCGCCGGCGTCCTGCCAGGTGAGCACGTGGTCGGCGAGCTGCTCCGGCGTGCCGACGAAGTGGACCTGCCCCGCTCCCCCGGTGATCCGGGCCGCGATCTCGCGCAGCGGGGCCTCCGGCCGCTCCCGCGCGGCCGCCGCGAGCTGCTGCAGCCGGGACGAGCCGCCTTCCGCCCGCAGCTCGGCGGGCAGCGGGGCGTCCGGGTCGAACGCGTCCGGGTCGAGGCCCGCCGTGTACAACGCGTTCTGCCAGCGGAACTCCGGGCTGGCCAGCTCTTCGAGCCGCTCCGCGCGGGCCTTCGCCTCGGCCTCGGTGCCGCCCAGCGTCACCATCAGCGCGGGCAGCACGCGCACGCCGGCAGGGTCCCGGCCCGCCGCGACGACCTGGGCGTCCAGCTCCGCGCGGAACTTCACCGCCGCCTCCAGCGACGGCGGCCCGGAGAACACCAGCTCCGCGTACCGGGCCGCGAGCCCGATCCCGGCGGCCGACTGTCCCGCCTGGACGAGCACCGGCCACCCCTGCGGCGGCCGCGGGAACGGCAGGACGCCCTCGACGTCGTAGAACCGGCCGTGGAACCGCGGCGCGTGCAGCTTCGCGCGGTCCGCCCAGACGCCGTTCTCGCGGTCGCCGACGATCGCGTCGGCGTCCCAGCTGTCCCACACCCGGGTGACGACGTCGACGAACTCGTGCGCGCGCTCGTACCGGTCGGCGTGGTCGGGGTGGGCCTTCTCGCCGAAGTTCGCCGCCGCCAGCGAAGTGATGGTGGTGACGATGTTCCAGCCCGCGCGCCCACCGCTGAGGTGGTCCAGCGTCGCGAACCTCCGCGCGAGCTCCCACGGCTTGTTGTAGGTCGTCGACCCGGTGCCGATCAGGCCGATCTTCTCGGTGACCGCGGCCAGCGCGGAGAGCACGGCGATCGGGTCGAACTGCGTCTGCGGCAGGTGGGTGGCGCGGTATTCGGCGATGGCGATGTTGTCGGCGAGGAAGATCGAGTCCATCAGGCCGCGCTCGGCGGTCCGCGCGATGCCGGCGTAGTACGGCAGCCCGAGCACGCCGCGGACGTCGTCGTCCACCACCCGCCACGCGGACTCGTGGTAGCCGTTCGGCCAGATGAAAGCGTTGAAGTGCAGGGACTTCACAGCGAGGCTCCTTCGACGGTCCGTGCCGCGTCGGCGGCGGTGCGCCCGTGGACGGCCGGGCGGCCGCCGTAGGGATCGTGCTCCGTCCACAGTGTCGTCGAAGCCGCGGCGCGGACGGCGGGCACGACCTCGGCGGCGAAGCGTTCGAGCATCGCGAGCTGCTGCTCGTGCGGGATCATCGTCGGCAGGCTGAAGGACTGCAGGTCGTGCCCGTAGGCCTCGTGCCACCACAGGATCTTCTCGGTGATCTGCCGCGGGCTGCCGACCAGGACCGGGCCGCGCGCGATCGCGTCGTCGATCGTCGGGAACTCCATCGCGTTGCCCGGCGTGTGGTTCCCGGGCTGGTTGAAGTACTCGACGATCCGCTCGTAGGTCGGGCCGAACGCCTCCCGCGCCTCCTGCGTGGTGTCGGCCAGGTACAGGAACCCCGCCCCTGCCCCGACGTAGGCGAAACGCGGGTCGTGGCCGTGCTCGGCGTAGTGCTTCCGGTAGTGCTCGATCAGCACGGTGTAGTTGTCCCGCGGCTGGATCGCGTTGGCCGAGAAGAGCGGGTCGCCCCACCGCGCCGCCAGCTCGGCCGAGGTCGACGTCGTGGCCGAACCGTGCCAGACCCGCGGCGCGCCGGCGAACGGGCGCGGCAGGCTGGTGACCGCGTCGAGCGGACCGCGGAAGCGGCCCGTCCAGGTGACGTCCTCCTCGCGCCAGAGCCGCCGCAGCAGCGCGTACTTCTCCGCGAGCGCGTCCCACTGGTCGCCGTTCCCGATGCCGAACATCGGCAGCTGGCGCAGCTCGTTGCCCTTGCCGATCACCAGTTCCAGCCGCCCGCGGGACAGCTGGTCGACGGTGGCGTAGTCCTCGGCGACCCGCAGCGGGTCGTGCACCGACAGCACGGAGACGCCGGTCTGGATCCGGACGCGGCTCGTCGTCGCCGCGATCGCGCCCAGCAGCACGGTGACGCCGCTGCTCAGGAAGTGCCCGGCGTGGCGCTCGCCGAGCGCGACGGCGTCGAACCCGAACTCCTCGGCGTAGCGCGCCGACGTGAGCGCCTGCGCGAAGCGCTCGTCGGTGCGGATCCGGCGGCCGGTCACCGGGTTCGTCAGGTGGGGCAGGATGTCCAGGACCTGGAATCTCATCGCGTTCCTCGCTCGCGCCGGGGGTACGCGGTCATCGTGCAGAAACCGCTCCGGCCGGCGGCGGGCGTTCCACCCCTCGGACGGCTCAGGCGCGCCGGAGCCCGTTGACCAGGAGCCGCACGAGGTGACGCGGGTCGTAGGCGGCGCCCGCGCCGGCGCACAGGCTGCCGACGCCGCGCATCAGCTCGTACGGGTCCTGGCCGGGGGCGATCTCGCCGGCTTCCGCGGCCGCCTCCAGCAGCTGCGTGCACACCGGGCCGAGGCGCTCGAGGAAGTAGGCGTGCAGCGGGTCGTAGCACGGGTCGTCGGACTGCAGCACCGACGCGAGCCCCTGCTTGGTGATCACGAAGTCGACGAACCGGTCGATCCACGCCACCAGCGCCCGGTGCGGGCCTCCTCCGGCCGCGAGCAGCGCCGGGCCGGCTTCGGCCAGCGACTCGACCTGCAGCCGGTAGACCGCGAGGATCAGGTCCGCGCGGGTCGGGTAGTGGCGGTAGATGGTCGCCGTGCCCACCCCGGCCCGTGCGGCGATCTCCCGGATGGGCGCCTCGACGCCGGTGGTCACGAACACCGCGGCCGCGGCCTCCAGGACGTTCTCGGCGTTGCGCCGCGCGTCGGCACGCTTCACGTCCGCAGGCTACCGGCCCGCTCCCCGACGTCCAGCAGCAGCGCGGCGAGCCCCGCCGGCTCGGTGATCATGCAGTCGTGGCCGGTGGCCAGCTCCCGCACGTCGGCGGGCTCGCCGTTCGGCTGCACGGCGGGCACCGGGCGCCGGTCGAACCCCGCGGGCTTGACGGTGCAGTGGATGTGGGTGCGCGGGATCGCGGCGAGGGCCGGGTTGTCCATCGCCACCGGCTCTTCGAGGCAGCGCAGCGACTGGTCGGACAGCATGGTCCGCACCCAGGCCACGTCCCCGGGATCGGTCACGCCGAACAGCCCGAAGGGCGCGGGCAGCTCGGGCAGCGGCGGGACGCGCCAGCCGTTCCCGAGCATGGTGCGCGTGACCGGCATGACGTCGAGCGCGTTCTCGCCGTCGGTGGGCACCATCGCGTCGAGGTAGACCAGCCGCGCGATGCGCTCGGGCACCTGGTTGGCGACCGCGGAGATCACCAGGCCCGCGTAGCTGTGCCCGACCAGGACGACGTCGTGCAGGTCGGCCTCGACCAGCAGCCGCACGACGTCGGCGGTGTGCGTGCCGAGCCCGACGTCCGGGCCGAGCAGGTGGGTGGTCTCGCCGTAGCCGGTCAGCGTCGGGGTGAAGACCCGGCTGCCGCTCGCGGCCAGCCGGGGTACGACTCGCGCCCAGGCCTGGCCGGTGTGCCAAGCGCCGTGGACCAGCACGTACGTCGTCGTCATGAACGGTCACCCTTCAAGTGGGACGTTGTCCCGTTTAACATACGGGACATTGTCCCACTTAGTCGAGCGGGCCCGAAATCTGGGCATCCCACCAGACTTCGCGCCCGGTGCTGGGCCCGGCGCGGCCGCGGGCGGTTCACTGGACTCCCCGCGCGAGCGGGCGGAGAAGGGGGAACCGGGCGCAATGCGGATGGCTGAACTCAGCGCGGAGACGGGTGTTCCGGTCGCGACCGTCAAGTACTACCTGCGCGAGGGCCTGCTGCCCGCCGGCCGCCGGGTCGGGCCGAACCAGGCGCAGTACTCCCCCGAGCACGTCAAGCGGCTGCGGCTGGTCTGCGCGCTGCGCGAGATCGGCGGGCTGTCGCTGGCCGAGGTGGCCGACGTGCTCGGCGCGCTCGACGCCGGCCGTGCGGCGCGGGTCGTGCTCGGGGTCGCGCAGGACGGGCGGGTCACCGTGCGGCCGGTTTCCGCGCCGGCGCGGGCGTGGGCGCTCGGGCGGGTCGGCGAGCTGCTCGGCGAGCCCGCGGACGACACCGATCCCGCCGTGGCGAACCTGGTCACCGTGCTGGCCGTCTGCCACGGTCTCGGGCACGACGCCGTCTCCGGCAGGCTCGCCGACTACCTCGCGCTCGCCCGCGAGGTCGCCGCCGTCGACGCGGCCCTGATCGACGACGTCGGGCCGGCGCGGCGCCCGGCAGAGACCGCGCTCATCGCGACCCTGCTCGGTGAGCGGCTGTTCGCCGGGCTGCGGCACTTCGCGCTCGTCGACGCATTGGGCGCGGCACCGGCCGAAGCCTGACGCCGGGACCCGCGGGCCCCGGCGCCGGCTCGCTCAGCGCTTCCGGTTCAGCGGGGCGCGGCCCGCGTACTCCGCCGCCGCGCCCAGGTCCTCCTCGATCCGCAGCAGCTGGTTGTACTTCGCCGTGCGGTCGGCCCGCGACAGCGACCCCGTCTTGATCTGACCGCAGTCCACGGCGACCGAAAGGTCGGCGATCGTCGTGTCCTCGGTCTCCCCTGAGCGGTGCGAAAGCACGACGCCGTAGCCGGCGCGCGAAGCCACCTCGACCGCGTCGAGCGTCTCGGTCAGCGTGCCGATCTGGTTGACCTTGACCAGGATCGCGTTGGCCACGCCCTGCTCGATCCCCTCCGACAGCAGCGCCACGTTGGTGCAGAAGACGTCGTCGCCGACGAGCTGGATCTCCTCGCCCAGCGCGCGGGTCACCAGCTGCCAGCCGGCGACGTCGTCCTCCGCCATGGCGTCCTCGATGGACGCGATCGGGTACCGGGCGACCAGGTCGCGCAGGTAGCCGGCGTGCTCGGACGCCGAGCGCTTCACGCCTTCGCCGCGGTAGTGGTAGATCCCGTCCTCGTGGAACTCCGACGCGGCCAGGTCCAGCATCAGCGCCACGTCGTCGCCGGGCACGTACCCGGCCCGCTCGATCGCACGCACGACGTAGTCCAGCGCCTGCTCGGCGGTGTCGAGCTGCGGCGCGAACCCGCCCTCGTCGCCGACGTTCGTGCTGTGCCCCGCGTCGCGCAGGATCCCGCGCAGCGTGTGGAAGACCTCGGCGCCGACCCGGACCGCTTCGGCGAAGCTCGACGCGCCGACCGGCGCGATCATGAACTCCTGGAAGTCGATCCCGTTGTCGGCGTGCGCGCCGCCGTTGACGATGTTCATCATCGGCGTCGGCAGCCGGTAGGTGCCCTCCCCGCCCAGGTGCCGGTACAGCGGCAGCACGTGCGCCTGCGCGGCCGCCTTCGCCACCGCCAGCGACACCCCGAGGATCGCGTTCGCGCCCAGCCGCGCCTTGTTCGGCGTGCCGTCCAGCTCGCACAGCACCCGGTCCACCTCGACCTGCGACCGCGAGTCGAGACCCACGACCGCGGCGGCGATCTCGCCGTTCACCGCGTCGACGGCCTTGCGGACCCCCTTGCCGAGGAACCGGCTCGGATCACCGTCCCGCAGCTCGACGGCCTCGCGCGTGCCCGTCGACGCACCCGACGGCACCGCCGCGCGCCCGAACGACCCGTCGGCCAGCTCGACGTCGACCTCGACCGTCGGGTTGCCGCGGCTGTCCAGGATCTCCCGGCCGGTGACTTGGACGATGGCAGTCATTTTTCTCCTCAGCGGCACGACGGGGTCGCACCTCGGGTTCAGGGGAAGGCCGGCGGGACGAACACGGCACGGGCGGGACGACGTCGTCACCTGCCACCGGCCGGACCGGTACCACCGTTCTACCGGGGCGCCACTGGGGAAAACCCCAGCATCGCGCCGCTAGCGTTCCGGCCGAACCCCATCCGAGTCCGAAGTGGAGCCCGCATGCCCATCGCGACCCCCGAGGTCTACCGCGAGATGCTGGACCGGGCGAAGGCGAACGAGTTCGCCTACCCCGCCATCAACGTGACCTCGTCCGAGACCGTGAACGCCGCCATCCGCGGGTTCGCCGAGGCGGAGAGCGACGGCAT